>NZ_AP019829.2:658633-987949 GCF_007990545.2 Leptotrichia wadei | reverse complement strand
CTTTTGTTTGTTTCATAATTTTATTCCTTTCATATTTCTTCAATCCTCATCAATTATCAAATGCTGTGGACAATCCAGTAACCAACATTCATTTTTAAAAAACATAAATATTTCCATCTTAGGCTTAAAATCCGTATTCAATATTTTTTCCGACACTAAATTAATATTCTCCAATCTCTTTTTTTCAGCTTTTATAATTTCTAAAATTTCTTCTTCCATCATATTTTTTGCATATTCCTCATCATTTTTTATCTCTTCAATATTTTGTAAAATTTCTTTTAATAAATATTTTCTATATTTTTCAAGTGCATTCTCATATTCTGTTCTATTTTCGCTCAAAGCCTTTTCCCTTATTTTCTCTACATACTCTTTCATATTTTTACTCAATTTAACCTTAATATTCAATTTATTTCACTTCTTCTACTTTATTTTCCTTATACTATAACAAAAAGACTACAATTAACCCTTGTAATCTTTTCCTGCTTTATACTAACTTACATTAAAATATAAACTTTTTCATTTATTACTGACAAGGGGTATTAACCCCTTACCAAAAAAGTCCATAATAAAAACTCGAAATATTATTCAGTTATTACTCTATTTCCCATTCTTCCTATCATTTATAACTTTATCCACATCTTTAACATACTCATAATCATCTTTTCCCAATTTAGCATCTTTTCCAATCGGAACATACCATAAGAATTTTGAAAAATAGTCTTTCAATTTTTTGTCTGAAAAATCATAACCTGCCATCGCATAAGGATAGTTTCTCATTATTTTCAATTCTTCATCTGAAATATCTTTTATTTCATCTTTATCTAAATACTTTATCGCATAGGCATCGTCTGTCAAATCATCCTTAAATTTAAAACCTTTTTCCGTTTTATCAGGAAATACATAATTAACTCTCAAACCTTTTATTTCTCTCAATTCAAATTCTTCTTCAGGCTTAAAATTATTTGTTTTAAAATATAAATAACCTTTTTTCAATTTGGCATAAAGAACTTTGTATGGCTCATTTGTTTCATAATTTTCTTTGTAAGCATAATCAACATTTCCTTCTCCAGCCAATTGCCATTTTATCTCTTTTCCATCTTTTGTCTTTACCACAGGCATTGCAATAAGAGCATCTCCTGGCTCAACAATCACTTCAAAATTATCCACCTTCTGATTTTTCCATTTTGAAATAGTCGACCAGACATAGTTAAAATCAACAATTCCAACACCGCTACTTCCATCATAACGATAGCTGTGCTCAACTATATTTTCTCCTTTTTTAAAATTAGCCTTGAAGTAGTAAACATAGCTCTTTTTGTAATATTCATATTCTTTTCGTGCCTTATCTTCATCATATTCCTTATAATATTTTTTAACTTCTTCCAGCTGCTTTACATCTTTTGGGGCAAAATCAGTCAATCTATACGCTTTTGTACTCACATTTTGTCCATTGACAGAAGTCTTAAAATCCTTGAAATGATCTCTTTCATCCCATTCTTCATTCCCACCTTCAGGCGTAATAAATCCAATATATTTCTCCCCAGCTTCAGGACTATCAAACACAAATCTAACAGTTACTACCATTTCATTATCTAGCGTCCCATACTCTGACTTAAATTTTTCCAATTTAAAACGAAGCCTCTCACTCTTTATCGAAACATTCGACACATTCATCGGCACAATATGCCCACCTTCCGACCCAAATTCCCAGTCATTCGCCAACAAATTCGCACTGAAAATCATAATTAGAGCAAATAATAGCAGTATTCTGATTTTTTTCATGACTACCAACTCACTTTCTTTTATTTTTTATATTTCATTAAAATTATACCTTATTTTTAATTTTTATCCAATATATTTTAATTCTATTTTTTATTATTTCAAAACCTTACAATACTCATATTTATGATTTTTATCCTCAGCCCGTGAACTATACTCGTCTACCACTTTAAATGTATTTGGATCCGCATTATTCAATACATCTTCATTACAATATACATAATTATTATCTTTAATATAGAAATCATTCAAAAATTTACCCTTATCAGTAATTTTATTGAAATAATTACCGAAATCATTTATTTTTAGAAAATAAATTCCATTTTTATCTTCTAAATAATAACCATTCCTATTTTGACTATTTAAATTCAAAATTTTAAAACTTTTAGAATCTAAATCTTCTTCTCTATCAGTTCCAAAATATACATTATTTTTATCTTTTGAAAACTCATTATTTAACACTTCGAAGGTTTTTATATCAACACCTTTTATCAGAGGTTCTTTTTCAACAATCCAACTTATATAAAATATATTTTTATCATCTTTACTGTAATAATCATTTATTACTTCAAATGTATTAGGATTTGCACCTCTCAAAACTTTAACAACATTTTTTAAAGTATTATATGAGTCCCAAATAAATGACGGATCTAATTGAATATAATACACATTTTTACTATCTTTTGCATAATATGAATTATCTTTTTTTAAATTATTTTTTCTTATAATTTTAAAACTATTTGGATCAATTTCTTTTATTTTTTTACCCAAATAATACACACCATCTTTATTTTTTATAAGTTTTTCTTCAATTATTTTAAAATTTCCATCAGTATTTTTTATTCTTTTTATATCCGAATCTGAATCTAAATTATAATATATATTATTTTTATCAATAGCATAATATTCATTTAATTTTCTAAAACTTTGAATGTCTGCTCCCTCTAATTTTTTTCCATTAAAATAAATACTATTTTTATCTTTCACAATATCCTCTTTCACCTCAAATGTGTTAATATCTGCCCCTGACAATTTTTTATCCTCGTAATAAATATTGTTTTTATCTTTTGCATAACCCCGTCCCATTATTTCAAAACTATTTTTATCAGCTCCTTTAATTATCTTATCAAGATAATAAATTCCATTTTTATCTGATATATAGCTATCTGATAATCTTTTAAAACTTGCTTTATCAATAAACTTTAAAGGCTTTTCAAAATAATAAATATAATTCTTATCTCTTGCAAAAAAATCTCCTAAATCTTCAAAAGTTTCCTTATCATAGTGCCGATTTGCTTCTACATCAGGACTTCCAATCCAATATATACCGTTTTTATCCTTCACATAATTAATAAAATCATATTTAGATTTTACAATTTTTACTGTATTTACATCCACATTAGGAAAATCAATTCCATTAATATAAACTGTATTTTTATCTCTTGCCACATTTCCTTCCAAAATTTCAAATGTTTTTATATCTACTTCATTATCTCCATTTTGTTTTTGCACCGTTTCTCCATTATAATAAATCGTTCCTTTATCTCTTGCATACCCATTTTTTAATATTTTAAAACTTTCCACATCAGGTAAAAATTTATTGTACTGACTGACTACCCCATTTACATATTTCACGACAAGTTCATCATCCCAATAAACTTTTCCATCTTTAATCGTATATTCTGCAAATCCAATATTTCCAATTAAAATAATTAATCCTAACATCCTAAAAAATTTTTTCATAAACACAATCCTCCTTCATCAAAAATCATTTAATAAACAGAAAAAGACCGAAATAATCAGTCTTATCCAATAAATTAATCTAAAAATGTTGTATTTTTTACTTTCCACTGTTCCAGTTTTATGTGCACCCAAAAACCGTATATTCCAAATGTCACTACTATTAACAATAACCATTTTATCCAATTTCCAAATAGTCCTACTGCAGTTCCATTAAATTGCAGCCTTCTTCCTTCTATAACAGTATGATTTATTTTCCAGCCATAAATCATGCACAAAGCCCAAGGATAACAAATTCCAAATGTACATGAAGTTATTAAGCTTCCCAGAATAATCCATCCAACATAACTTAATAGCCCTCCATCAAAATGACTTCTATTTTCCAAATTTCCTCCTCACAATATATTTTTTTGTCAGTAACATAAAAAATGTCAATTTTCCAAAGAGTTTATATTGCTAATTTTTTTTATTATCTATTTTTTTCAAATAATTAATAAGTTCTTGTTTATTATATTCATTTTTTTCTTTCAATATTTTTAACGAAATTGACAAAAACTTAAATGCATCAGCAATCCATCTTGTTTCTTCAGAAATATAAATTATTGCTTTTTCAAACATGTTTTGTGATTTTTCTACAAGTTTTAACTGCTCACTGTTTAATTTGTTTAAAATATTCCCATAATTATCTAAAAATTCATATTTTTTCTTAAAATTATATTTGACTGTTTCTTTTCCATTCATCATCGCAATAATGTGACCTTCAATCACAACTTCGACTTTTCCTTGAAATAAGCTTAAAAAATCACACTCTTGAACATTTAATAATTTTTCTAATCTTGGTAAGTTTTCCACTGTCGAATTTTCATCGAAAAAGATTTCATCAACAAGTCCTTCTTTCCAAATGTTTAATTCTACTTCTGTTTTATCATTTTTTAAAATCATCTCAATCCTTCTTTTCCCTCTATAAAAATTTATTTGAAAATATTCAATCTCGCTAATGTAATTATTATATCATATTATTAATTGGCAATTGATTATAATAAAAAAAGAGTCTAAAAACTCTTAAAATGGTGGGACCAGTGGGGATCGAACCCACAACCTACCGATTAAGAGTCGGTTGCTCTGACCAGTTGAGCTACGGTCCCAAATTATTTATAACTCTTTTAAACAACACAATTATAATATCATAATCTTATATATTTGTCAAGACTTTAATTTCATAAATTTTTAAAGGAAATATTGTTAGCTAAACAACAACAACAACTGCAGTAAATCTACTTTAAAATTGGAACTATTTTGCATCTTTCTTTAAATATCTTATTTATTTACTAACTTTTATTAAAAATTCAAAAATTCAAATGGAAAATATTAAAAACATAAGCAGGACTACTATTAATCCTGCCCTATTTTTCACAATTCTCTCTTAAAATTAATGTTTAAAATGTCTAATTCCAGTAAATACCATTGTTATTCCATGTTCATTACAAGCGTCAATTGATTCTTTATCTCTAATTGAACCACCAGGTTGTACAATTGCTTTGATTCCTGTTTTTGTAGCTGTGTCTACGCAATCTCTGAATGGGAAGAAAGCGTCTGATGCTAATACTGCTCCTGTCAAGTTTTTTCCTACTTTTTCTTGAGCGTGCTGTAATGCATGTTCTGTTGACCAGATTCTGTTAGTTTGACCAGTTCCTACACCAATTGCCATTCCATCTTTAACGACTACAATTGCATTTGATTTTACATATTTTACAACTTTCATTCCTAATTCCATATCAGCTTTTTCTTTTTCAGTTGGCTGTTTTTCAGTAACAACATTCATTTCATCAATCATTTTGTTATTTGTTCCCTGAACCAAAATTCCGCCATCAACTTTTACATAATCGAATTTATCTTGAGATTTTGGAGTTTTACATTCGATAACTCTCAAGTTTTTCTTAGTTTTTAAGATTTCCAACGCTTCATCTGTAAATGAAGGTGCAATTACGATTTCCAAGAAGATTTTTTTCAATTCTTCGGCAGTTTCTTTATTAACTTCTCTGTTAAGTGCCACAATTCCACCAAAAATTGATACTGGATCACAATCGTGAGCTTTTTTGTACGCTGTTAAAATGTCATCTGCAACAGCCACACCACAAGGAGTTGAGTGTTTTATCGCACAAGCTGCTGGACCATCAAATTCTCCAACCACTTTCCAAGCGATGTCCATATCCCTAATATTGTTAAATGACAATTCTTTTCCGTTTAATTGTTTAATATCTTTCATACTTCCATTCTCAGTAGTTGAAACATAGTAAGCTGAAGATTGATGAGGATTTTCCCCATATCTCAAATTGAATTTTTTTTCGTATGAAACATTCAAATATTTAGGATATTCTTCTTCCAATAAGAAATTAGAAATAGCCGCATCATAAGCTGATGTCAAGTTAAATACTTTCCCAGCCAATCTTTTTTTAATTTTATAAGAAACTTCTCCATCTTTTTCCATTTCTTCCATAACTGCTGAATAATCTTCAGTTTCACAAATAACTGTTACATCTTTAAATGATTTTGCAGCTGAACGAAGCATTGTAGGCCCACCTATATCAATAAATTCAATTTTTTCATCAAAAGTTTTGTCCGTCTGAACTTCTCTAAAGAATGGATAAAGATTAACAATAACATAATCAATTGTTTCAATTCCTTCTTTTGCAATCGTATCCATATGCTCTTTATTATCTCTAATCGCCAAAATTCCACCATGAATATTTGGATGCAAAGTTTTTACTCTCCCATCCAACATTTCTTTAAAATTAGTAACTTCTGAAACATCAATTACAGAAAGACCATTTTCCTTCAAATATTTATAAGTTCCTCCTGTCGAAATAATTTCCACACCTTTTTTATCCAAAAACTGTGCAAATTCCAATATCCCAGTTTTATCAAAAACACTAATCAAAGCTCTTTTTTTCATTTGGTATCATTCCTCCAATATATTTTGTTAATTTATTTTATCATAAAGTATTGTATTTATCAAGGTTGCCAAAAATATTAACTTTTTAAAAATTGTAAATTTATAATTACTTTATAATAATCCATAAAATTAACTCTAATTTAATTTATCTATAAAAAAAAAAAAAAAAAAATGGTATAATTAAAATAAAAATATAACTTTAAAGCAAATAAGGAGGTTTTTTATGGGATTTATTAATCCATTTCAAATTTACTCTAAAGGAGAGAATACTATTACAAATAATATTCTATTACTTCTATCAAATTTATATAGAATAAATCCAAAAATTTATGAATTATTTATAAACAGTGTTCTTCCAGAAAATATCAATTATGAGGTTATCCCTATTTTTACACAACAAAAATCACAAAAGGAAGGAGGAATTATAGACGGTCATATTCAGACAAAAGCAACAAAAATCATTATTGAAACTAAAATTGCAGGATTAGATAATACAAAAAAACTTATTAATTACTGCAAAAACGAAAATTTAGCTGAAACAAATATATTAATTCACATAAGTGATTCTACCTTTGATGAAACTACCATAAAATCTATAAATCAAAAAATAAGAATTTATAATTTTAATTTTGTTTCAATAACTTTTTCCGAATTACTTTCCTCCCTTCAAGAAATTACGGAAAAATATCCTTTTAATGAAGAACTATACCGTTTATCCAAAGATTTTTATTATTATTGCAGTTCAATGGATCTAATAAAAAACGTATTCAGAATCGTTCCATGCAATAAAAGTTTTGAATTAAACGAAAAATATCATTTATACTTCCAACCTGAATCTAGAGGATATTCAAACCATCAATTTACTGGAATATATACTGCAAAAGAAGTGAAATATATTGGAAAAGTAAACAAAGTTTTTTTGGCTGAACTTACAAAAGAAGGAAAATTAATTACTGAAAAAATTTCAGGCGAGGGAGAAATTACTACTGAAGAAGAAAACAGAATCATCAGCACAATAAAAGAATTCCCAGAAATTTACGGCTATGGCGATATTTCAAAGGGACATATCTTCTTTTTATTTGACGACAATGACTTTTGTCCAACAAAATTTAAAAAAATTTCAAAATATGGTTTGCTAGGCTCTAGACTTTTTGACTTAAAAGCAGATTTAGAAATTGAAAATGTAGAGAAATTATCAACTTTGGAAATTGCAGAAAAATTAAATGATATTACTTGGTAAAAATAAATTTTAAAAGATTGGAGAAGAATTATGAGAAAATTATTGTTAATTTTAAGTTTGTTTGTTATAAATATTGTTGGGTTGGCTTATGAGAAATGTAATTCTGGAATGATTTACGATATTAATGTAGACACTTTGAATGGAAGTTATTTGGGACAAGATGAGACAGGTACAGTAATAATTAAACTTTCCAAAAATGCTAAAGTTTCTGGAACACAGTACATTGACGAAAAAGATGTTGACACATATGGATTTGGAGATTTAGGAGATTGTACTCCTAATCCCAAAATTACAGAGATTCATATTGAAGATGCTGTTTTTAATTCAATATATAATAATTTTTTTGAAATATTTAGCAGTAAATCTGAAAGTAATCCTCACAGTTTTAAAGTAGATTTCACTTCATGCATTGATAAAAATAAAGTATTTTGTAAAATTTATAATGATAAAGGTTTTGATGGAAAGCCTTCCGGGATTACTTTTATTAATCAAGAAGTCGTAGATTTTGAAATTCATGGAAATATAATAGATGTTGTAAGAAGAGGAGATTTTGTTTCTGGCTATAATAATTATGAAGATTTAGAAGAAAAAAGAGCAAAGCGAGAAAAATATATTGTAAATTCGCCAAATGGATATGTTAAGTTTATGAGAAAGCCTGACAACAATTCAACAATTCGTGGCAAGGTAAAAAATGGAAAAACTGTAAGTTTAATTAATGAAAAAGGTAATTGGTATTATGTCCAAGTTTTAGATGGCGAAGAATTTGGATATGTTAATAAGGAATATTTGAAAAAGAAAGATGGTGTCAAATAAAAAATGAGAAATTTAAAACTATTTTTAACAATTATTTTGTTATTTTGTATATTTTCGTGCAATAAAAAAAATGAGAAAAATGAAAATGAAAAAAATTAATGATAATATGATTTCTAACGAAATTACAGCTGATAAAAATAATAAAAATAGCAATGAAAATACAGAAAATGTAAATATTAAATCTCAAAAAAATAATTTCGATTATTATATAAAAACTGTAAAACAAATGAAAACTAATAATACATTGCCAATAAATTTCTATAATTGCAATTCAATTTCGGATATTGTTTTCGCATTACTTAAAGCTGCTTATCCTAATGATAAAATTGGAACAACCCCAAAATGGAAAATTGAAGGTGATTTAGGAGATGGTGGTAAAATGATAAGAGTTTCATACAAAAATGCTATAGTACGTATTGAAGCATATAAAAAAGGAGATTATATCAATGTAATTCCTAGAAATATAACTTTAGAAAGTAACAATCGAAAATTTTCATTATTAAAATTTCTTACTTATGGTAGAAATAATAGAAATATTTCTACTAATAACTCACAACAAATTTCAAACTCTCATTTAAAAACTTCATCAAATGAAAATTTATCAAAAAGCCACTCAACTTCATATGACGAACTAGATTTAGATGATTTAAACAATTTGAAATATGAAGTTATGGAAGAAGGAAATGAGAGTGCTTTTAGTAGATATTCTAAAGAACAATTAAAAATTTTGAGAAATATGATATTTGCTGAAAAAGGATTTGCATTTGAAGAAGGTGGTGAACTCAGAAAATATTTTGAAAATAAATCTTGGTATTCTCCAACAATCCTAGATCAGTCAGTAATTCAACTAAATGATTATGATAAAGAATTTGTACTAAAATTAAAAAAATATGAAGGTATTGATTAATTTTTAAAATAAAAAGAGAGTGTCCATAATTTTGTGTAAATGTATATACAAATCCAATAATATAAGGATTCACTAGTTTATTTACACAAAAAAATTTACACTCTCAATAAACTCGGACAACTAATTACACCATTGTCTGAGTATTTTTTATTCCAATTATTTTACAAAATTCAAAAGTCTATTTCCCATTCTTCTTAATTTTCCTCAACCACTCATCCGCCGCCTTTTCAAATTTATTTTCTCCATGCTCATAAAATTTGATTTTTTCATTCATATAAATTTGGTCTACATAATGATTTTTATAATTGTGTGGATATTTATAGTCTTTTGCTCCAACTTTTGTGAGATGAACTGGAACTTCCTGAATTTTTTCATTTTCAATGTGTTTGAGTGCTGAATTTATGGCATTGTAAGCTGAATTGCTCTTGGGAGAAATTGCAAGATAGATTGCCACTTCAGACAAGATGATTCTAGCTTCGGGCATTCCAATTTCCTTTATCGCATTAAGCCCTGCCACGGCAATTGGTAACGCCCGTGGATTTGCAAGTCCAATATCTTCAGAAGCCAAAATTACAAGTCTTCTAGCAATATACAAAATATCTTCACCACCAGAAAGCATTTTTGCCATCCAGTAAACAGCTGCATCAGGATCACTTCCACGAATACTTTTTATCATTGCAGAAACCGTATTATACTTGTCTTCCGTCTTGTGATAAGATTTTTTCGTATTCAGCACTTCCTTCACTTCATCAAACGTAAAATCCACCCCAACATTTGCAATTAATTCCAAAATATTTATAGCCTGTCTTGCATCCCCTTCAATAATCTCTGAAATATACTTCAAAATCTCATCTGAAATTCCAATTTTCTCTTTTTCATTAATATTTTCCAAAATTTTAAGCAAATCTTTTTCGCTCAATTTTTTAAATTCAAATGCCATACATCGTGACAACAACGCATTATTCAAGTTATAATAAGGATTTTCAGTCGTGGCTCCAATCAAAATAATATTCCCATTTTCCAAATCCTGCAAAAGCGAATCCTGCTGCAACTTATTAAATCTATGAATCTCGTCCAAAAACAAAAGTGTCTGCTGTCCGTTCGTACGAAATCTGTTGTGTGCTTTATCAGAAATCTCCTTTATATCAGTTACAGAGGCTTTTATTGCATTCAGATAATCATAATGATAATTCATTTTCTCGGCAACAATTTCCGCAAGAGTCGTCTTCCCAGTCCCCGGTGCTCCCCAAAAAATCGCATTCATAAAATTCCCACGCTCAATAATCTTCCTCAAAATTCCATTCTCTCCAACCAACTTTTCCTGTCCATAAAAATCATCCAAACTTTTCGGACGATATCTAAACGCAAGTGGCTTTTTATTTTCATATACTTTGTCAAATAAATTCATTTTTTTACTCCCTTTTACTTTTCAAATTACAATAATTAATACGATATTTTTATTCTAAATTTATTATATTTTACTATACAATCTATTTTGTAACAATCAAATAATTTACTTTTTTTATAATTCATATTATAATATATTCACTTAGTTAAAACAATAAAATTATTTATAAATAAAAAGGAGAGGTAATGAAGATGAGAAATCGCAAAAAAAAGAAATTACCAATTGGAATATCTGATTTTAAAGAAATTATCGAAAATAACTACTACTATTTCGATAAAACAAAATTTATAGAAAACATTTTAGAAGATGGCTCAAAAGTTAAATTATTTACTCGTCCGAGAAGATTTGGAAAAACCTTAAATATTTCGATGTTAAAGTACTTTTTTGACATTAAAAATAAAGACGAAAACAAAAAATTATTTGAAAATTTAGAAATTTCTAAAAGTGAATATTTTGAAAAACAGGGGAATTTCTTTGTAATCTCTATTTCTTTTAAAAATTATGATGCAGAAAACTGGGAAAGTGGATTTAACATGATTAAAAATGAAATAAAATTGCTGTATAACGAATTTTATTTGATAAGAGATGATTTAAATCAAAGTGACTTGGCAGATTTTGACGCTATTTGGCTGAAAAAAGATAATGCTGACTGGATTAATTCCTTATTTAATTTGACTAGATATTTGTACGAACTTTCTGGAAAAAAAGTTGTTGTTTTAATAGATGAATACGACCAGCCAATAATTGATTCCTATATAAAAGGAAATTATGAGAAATGTATTGCGTTTTTTAAAGCATTTTATGGAAAAGTTTTGAAAGATAATAATTATTTGGAAATGGGAATTTTAACTGGAATATTACGGGTTGCAAAGGAAAATGTCTTTTCGGGATTGAATAATTTGGAAGTTCACACAATTTTAGATGATGAATTTACAGAATACTTTGGGATTATGGAAAATGAAGTTGAAAAATCTCTTGAAGATTTTGACTTAGAATATGAATTAAATGATGTTCAAAAATGGTACAATGGGTATTTATTTGGCGAAAAAAAAGTTTATAATCCTTGGTCGATTATTAATTTTTTAAAAAACGGAAAATTAAAGCCTTATTGGGTAAATACAAGTGAGAATGGATTTATAAAACTATATTTACAAAAAATGAAAAAAGAAATTTTTGATGATTTTTCAAAACTTTTGAATAAAGAAGAAATTTTTGAAATAATTAACGATAGCATGACTTTTGGAAATTTAGAAGCTAATTTTGAGAAAAATATTTGGAATCTCTTTTTCCATAGCGGTTATTTAACATTATCCAGAAAATATAATGAAAATAGTGAAGAAACATATTTAAAAATTCCAAATGAAGAAATTTTAAAAATGTTCTCAAATATGTTTGTTGAAGTATATTTTGGAAATTCTAATAATTTTTCAAAATTAACTAATGCATTAAAAAATGGAAATATAGAAAATTTTAAAATTGAATTGAATAAAATTTTGTTAGAAAATACAAGTATTTTTGATGTATCTGGAATCTATAAAGAGCAATTTTATCATGGATTAATACTCGGATTAATTTTAAAATTAAAAAGTGAGTATGAAATTTCATCAAATAATTTTTCAGGAAAAGGTCGATATGATTTACTTTTGAAACCTAAAAATATTTTTGAAAGAAAAGAAGGAATTATCATTGAATTAAAAGCAATAAATATAGATAATTTGAAATTAGATTCAGAAAAGATTCACGAAAAATTGTTAAGTGAATGTGAAGTTGCACTAAATCAAATTGAAGAAAAAGAGTATACTTCAATTTTGAAAAATGCTGGAATTGACAATATTTTAAAAATTGGAATTGCGTTTTTTGGAAAAGAATTTGAAATAAAATTTAAAAGAGAATAATTCACGAAAAACTTTTTGTAATTTGAAGTTAATTTTTTTAATCAATTGTATATTTGAACCTATTTAAAATAAAACTACTAAAATTTTATAAATTTGGATTTTAAGTAAGTAGCCATAACTTTTGAGTTTAGTTTTAAAGTAGTTTTACTATAAATGAAAATTAAGAGGTAAAAACAATGAAAAAAAATATCTACTTTTATGAGACAAATACTCCAATTGGAAAAATTGGAATTGCTACGACGGAAAATGACTCTCATATCACAGATTTAATTTGGGAATCAGATTTTGAAGATTTTAAAAAACATAATGATTTTAAAATTTGTGAAACTGAACTGATTAAACAAGCGAAAAAACAACTTTTTGAATATTTTGAAAGAAAACGAAAAAATTTTGATTTGCCATTTTTGGAAGAAGGAACACCATTTCAAATTTCTGTTTGGAGTGCTCTTGAAAAAATTCCTTATGGCGAAACTCGTTCTTACAAAGACATCGCAATCGCAATCAATAATCTAAAAGCTGTCCGTGCAGTTGGAATGGCGAATAATCGAAATAAAATTTCAATTTTTATTCCATGTCATCGTGTGATTGGTGCCGATGGGAAATTGGTTGGTTATGGCGGGGGACTTCATATTAAGCGATTTTTGTTGGAATTGGAAGGAGTTCAAATAAAATAATTTAATTAAATATTTTCGTTGCTTTTTATTATCTTTTATGTTAAAATTTTATTAATTAAAACAATAAGAAAGGGTGTGAAATCAATGATAACCGTTTCTATAAATGCTAATCCTGACATAGAGAACAAAATAAATAACTATGTTAAGGAAAATAATATCAATTTAAACCAAGTAATGTTAGATTTAATTCTTGAAAAAATTGAAGATGAAGAAGACTATAAATTGGCTGTTGAGGCTTATGAAGAATATAAGACAAACAAGGAAAAAGCAATCTCATTTGACGATTTAGTAAAAAAAATGGGCTTGGAAGATGAAATATAAAGTCATTATTAGAGAAAAAGCAGAAAAACAACTGAATAAACTAGATAACTCAATAAAACTAAAAATCATGCGATATATCAAGCAAAATCTTAACGAAACAGATAATCCAAAAAAGTTTGGAAAAGCATTGAGATATAATCTAAAAGGATTTTGGAGATATCAAGTTGAAAATTATAGGATTATTGCAAAAATTGAAGAAAGTGAACTATTTATTTTGGTTGTTCAAATAAATAAAAGGGATAAAATTTATATTTAGAATTATTTCTAAATTTATTGGGTTAATTGAGAATTGAAAATAATAAAAACTGTCTGATACTCTTTTTTTTAAGAATAAAAGACAATTTTTTATTTCATTAAAATTAAATAATATTAATATAAACTTTATTTAAAGAATAAAAATTATATTTTAATTAAACAGTAAGATATCTTAAATTTAATAAAATATTATTAATGTCTTACATATATTATGGTTCTTGTATCATAGTTAATTTCAATATCATATCCATCTAAATTTATGTTTTTTACTTGTTTTGCAACAAATTTTCCATCATCTCTCGTACGATATGAAAATTTTATATTTCTATATCGTAATCCATTTATTTTACATAATGGATATGTTACTCTTACATAAGCAAGATAACTTTCAGTATTTGGATCTTCTTTAATAGAAGTTACTTTCTCATTTTCACAATAGCCTATAACATTTTCAAATGTTTTAGTTCCTACTTCCCCAACTCTTGCATAAGCTACCATAGAAGTAAAAAAAGTCATTAATAGTAAAAATTTTTTCATTTTTTATTCCTTCTTAAAATTTTAATTTAATAATTATTTGTAATCAACTAGTATAAAAACTAAATCTACTATATTATACCCACCATATTTGATTTTAATTATATTAAAATTAAAACAAATTTAATAATAATTGCAGTTATGTTTTTTACATTCACTCTTTATAAACAAAATATCCGAAAAATAGTAAATTTTTTAAAAATAACTTGTAAATTTTTCTATAAAAAGTTAAAATATAGCATATCTAAAAAAATTTGGGAAAGGAGGCAGTATTTTATACTGCTAAAAAATTTATGAAAAAATTTGGCTTGACAACCAGAATTATGATTGGACTAGCACTCGGAGTTGTATTTGGAATGATTTTGAGTCCTTTTGCAGCTAATCCGTTTGTAAAAGATGTTGTTATTGATTCAGTTCTTGCGTTTTTTGGAGGAATGTTTATCAATCTTATGAAAGTTATGATTGTGCCGCTTGTTTCGATTTCTCTTGCAATGGGAGCAGCTTCCATTGGAGATGTAAAGAAACTTAGAAGAATTGGGACAAAAGTTTTAGGATTTTATTTTGCAACTACTGCGATTGCCGTAGCTATTGGACTATTTGTAGCAAAAATTACTAATGTTGGAAAAGGAATGATTCACGGAAATCTTCCAAAAGGAGAATATGAAATTGCTCAGCAGAGCAAACTTATTGACGTGTTGCTTGATATGATTCCGAAAAATATCGTAAATGCGATGTCAGAGGAAAAAATGCTTGCTATAATAATATTCTTTTTGCTTTTAGGAGTTGCAATTACTGCTTTAGGAGATAAAGTTAAAAATTTAAAAACTTTACTTGAAGAAGCAAATGAACTTGTGTTAAAAATGGTAGAACTTATAATGCAAGTTGCTCCACTTGGAGTTTTTGCACTGATTTCAAAAGTAGTTGCTTCAACAGGAATAGATGTGCTTGTTAAACTAATAGGATTTGTTGTCGTGACATTAATAGCTTTTGTAATTCACACAGGAGTTTATCAAATAATGCTTGTAGGTATGGCAAAAATGAATCCAATTAAGTTTTTCAAAAACTTTTTAAACGTTGTTTCAGTGGCATTTTCTACATCGAGCAGTAATGCGACAATTCCAGTAAATATTGAAACACTATCAGAAAAATTCGGTGTTTCAGAAGAAATTAGCTCATTTACAATTCCATTGGGAGCGACAGTAAATATGGATGGAACTGCGATTATGCAAGGAGTTGCGGCAGTATTTATCGCAAATCTTTATAACATTCATTTAGGACCAACACAATATATTGGAATTATTTTGACAGCGGTATTAGCTTCAGTCGGTACGGCAGGAGTTCCAGGAGCTGGAATGTTAATGTTGTCACTTGTGTTAAAACAAGCTGGATTGCCGCTTGAAGGAATTGGAGTTGTAATTGGTGTCGATAGAATTATTGATATGTTTAGAACAGTTGTAAATATAACTGGAGATGCTGTTTGTACAATTGTTGTAGCAAAGAGTGAAAATGAAATTAGAGAAGTAAATAATAACGAGTTTTATGACTGATAAAAAAAACTGTACCTTTTATTTTATCTATAAATAAATTTTAGGTACAGTTTAAATTTTTCTTATAAAATTTCAACTAACAAACTTTGAAACTCTTCAAGAACAACTTTCACCTCATTGTTCTCAAGTCCTTTAAAATTATTAATCAAAATCTCTCCAATTTTAATTTCTTTTTCTCCAAGAACTTTCGCAATTTCACTCAATTTAACCTCTTGTTTCAATTCAGAAAAATTATTAATACAAAGAACTTTTTGATTTTTATATTTTCTCACATAAGCGATAATTTTTTCATTCTCCAACGGAACAGAGATGAAATCACCAAAAGTCAAGCAATCTGAATATTTACCATTTTGTCTCAAATCAATCATTTTTTTGTAGTGTGAAAAAATTGAATTTTTGTCATTTATTTGGTCTGCTACATTTGTTGCAGCTTGACTTCCTGTTAATTTTATCCACGATTTTGAGTCTTTATCTTTTGAAAATCCAGCATTCTTGCTACTATCCCATTGCATAGGCGTTCTTGAATTGTCACGGCTTCGTTTATTTACAAAATGCAACGCTTCTTCAGATGAAAATCCTTCTCCTAAAGCCCGTTGATATTGATCTTTACTTGCAATGTCGTCAAATTCAGAAATATCATTTCTCACAAAATTATCCATTCCAATTTCTTGACCTTGATAAATAAACGGTGTTCCTCGCAAGAAGAAAAATACATTTGCTAACAATTTTGCATTTGTTTCATTCGCTTTTTTACCAAAAAATTTATTCAAACTTCTTGGTAAATCATGATTTTCCAAAAATGGTGCTCCCCATCCGTATTTTTGCTGTGTCAGCTGACTTTCAAAAATCTTATTTCTCAATTCCACAGTTGGAATATCTCGTAATGAATAGTAAAATCCACCTTTTGTCATATCCAAATCAGAATAACTAAAATCAAAAATCATCGAAAAGAACCCATCTTCACCAATAAAATCATTGTATCTTTCATACTCCAACAACGGCGTTTCAGCCACAGTCATACAATTATGCTTTTTAAAAGTTTTTTTCGCTAATTCACCCAAAAATTCCTCGATTCCAGGTTGATTTAATGTATATTTAATACTGTAGGCGAATCCATCCGCTCCATCAACAGGCAAATCCAAATATCTTGCATTTTTTTTTATCGAATTAATTGCATCAACTCTAAATCCAGCAATTCCCTTTTCAAGCCAATAATTTACCATTTTATAAAGCTCTTCCCTGACTTCAGGATTTTCCCAGTTTAAGTCAGGCTGTTTTTTTGAGAATAAATGTAAATAGTACATTTCATTCCCATTTTCATCAGCTTCACCTTCAACTTTTTCCCAAGCAGAACCACCAAAATGGCTTCTCCAGTTTGTTGGTGGCAATCCGTTTTCTCCTCTTTTGAAAATATAGTAATTTCTGTACTTGCTTTCAGGATTTCTCAATGCTTCCAAAAACCACTCGTGCTCATCAGAAGTATGATTAATTACCAAATCTAGAATTATTTTTATTCCTCTTTTTTTAGCCTCTGAAATCAATCTCTCCAAATCTTCCTTTGTCCCAAATTCAGGATTCACATCATAATAATCTGAAATATCATACCCATTGTCATCCATTGGCGACTTAAATATCGGACAAACCCAAATAAGCGTTATTCCTAAATCCTTCAAATAATCTAACTTTTCTGTAATCCCATTCAAATCCCCAATTCCATCGTTATTACTGTCATAAAAACTTCTTGGATAAATTTGATATCCAACTTCTTTTTTCCACCATTTTTTATCTAATTTTTTTATATCCATATTTTTCTCCTTCATATTCAATAAAGTCATTTTTTTAAACCTGTCAATCTAAATATACAGATTGACAGGCATTAAGGTGATGCCGATGATGAATTTTAACTATTTTTTACTAATAATCAAAAATAAAACGATTATAGCTATCAAAATAGTAAAATCCCAATTCATTTTTACCACCTCCCAACTGTCCCATTTGTTTGTTAGTTTTGCAGAACTAACTTGGTAATTATATCATAAAAAAAGACCCCATTCAATAAAGAATAGAGCCTTTTCTTCTGCAAATTTTTTATTTCCAAACGAAACAGTTGGTTTTTCTTTTCTTATTGTAATTATATCATAAACTAATTAACATTTCAAGCACTAAAAATTTATTTTCATTTTAAAATTATTCAGATGTAATCTATTTCAATACTGGCCAGAAGTCTTTATTTGCTTCAATTAAATCATCTAATATTGCTTTTGCAACAGAGGCACTCGGTACAGTTCTTGACAATGTGATTGCTTGCCAAAGTTTTTGGTATGAACCTTCTATCCATGCTTCTACTGTCAATTTTTCAACAGAAACTTGTTGTTCCATAAGCCCTTTTTGGAATTGAGGGATTTTACCTTGAACAATTTTTTCAGGCCCGTTTGAACCTACTATACAAGGTACTTCAACCATTGCAGTTGGATCAAAGTTTGAGATTGCTCCGTCATTTTCTACAATTAACAGCATTCTTTCTTTAGTATTGTATGCTATTGCTCTTGCCAAGTCAACTATGTATGAAGCGTGATCATCTACGTGAAGTTTACTGTCTTTTGCAGTTCCTTTTTCAGCGATTGCTCTACATTCTCCAAATACAAATTTTTCTCTTCCTTCCATTACTTCATTTGCTCTTGTGTGATTAGGATTTGAATGTTTCACTACATAATCAGGGAATAAATAATATTTTAAATAAGTATTTGGCATTGTTGTCGGA
The DNA here is from genome assembly GCF_007990545.2 of Leptotrichia wadei. Classification (NCBI taxonomy): domain Bacteria; kingdom Fusobacteriati; phylum Fusobacteriota; class Fusobacteriia; order Fusobacteriales; family Leptotrichiaceae; genus Leptotrichia; species Leptotrichia wadei. The sequence goes on along the minus strand of NZ_AP019829.2, from coordinate 969,122 downwards.
TCAACTGCAAACACATCTTTTGCTTTTGTAAATGTGTCATTCCAGCTTGCTTCTGTATTTTCACCTTCAATTTCCACATTATATCCAACTTTTGCAACTTTTTCTCTTAATGCAGGCATTAAATCATTTCCTTGTTTATCTCTAATATCTGTCCACCATCCAAAATGATTCAATCCAAAATATCTCACTACCATTTCTTTTCTCGATTTTAATCCTAACATTTCAGCCATTCTAAGTTCAATTCCAATTGGCATATCACAAATATTTAATATCTTAGAATTTGGACGTAGTCTTCTAGTTGCTTCTGCCACAATTGCCGCAGGATTTGAATAGTTTAACATCCAAGCATTTGGTGAATATTTTTCCATAAAGTCGACTAATTCAATAACTCCACCAATTGAACGCATTCCGTAAGCAATTCCTCCAGGTCCACAAGTTTCTTGTCCTAATACTCCGTGTCTTAAAGGAATTTTTTCATCTTTTTCACGCATTGCATATTTTCCAACTCTTATATGTGCCATAACAAAGTCTATGTCACTAAATGCAGTTTCAGGATCTGTTGTATAAACAAAGTTAATATCAGGTGCTTTTTCTTTTATTATAATATCACATGCTTTTGCGATAACTTCTTGTCTTTGGGCATCATTATCATAAAATTTTATCTGTCTAATCGGGAATTTATCCAAGTTTTCTAACAACATCAAAACAATCCCTGGAGTAAATGTACTCCCTCCACCAGCTACTACAATTGAAAATTTTTTCATAAATAATCATCTCCTATAATTTATTAGTTATATATTTTTTGTTTTCTCATTTCAGTAACTATTATATCATAAATTTTCAAAAAGTCAATAGGTTTATATAAATCTTTTTTAAAATTTATTATTATTATATAAATCTTTTTATTTTTAGTTGTTATTTAAAGAAATTTATTGTATAATATATAAAAATAATATGAAAGGTTTATACAAATGACTAAATATGAAAAAGTATATTATGATATAAAACACAAAATTAAAAATGGTATTATTAAACCAGGAGATTTTTTAAAAAAAGAAGATGACTTGGCAAAAGATTATAATTTTTCCAAACTTACTGTAAGAAAAGCTCTTTCTATGCTGGAAGCTGAAGGTTTTATTCAAAAAGTGAAGGGGAAAAAATCAATTGTACTGGAGAAAAAAAATTTAGAAAATATTTCTCTGACTTCAATTCAAACTGTGCAGGAACTAAATAAACTTCAAAATATTAATCTTGAAACTGACTTAATCAGCTTATATATTGTTCAAGGGAACAAAAAATTAATGAAAGAATTTCAAGTTTCTGAAAGTGCCGATTTCTACAAAGTAGTCCGTACAAATTCCTTAAATGGGGAAGTCTTAAATTATTCCACAAGTTTTTTTGACAGAAGAATTGTGCCATTCTTGAATGAAGAGATTGCCAAAAAGTCAATATATGAATATTTGGAAAAGGATTTAAAATTAAAGATTGGATACTCTCGAAGAGATATTAATTTCAGAAAGATTACGCCAGAAGAACAGAAATATCTCAAATTAAAAGATATAAATATGGTTGTTGTCATCGAAACTCACGCCTATTTGTCAAACGGAACTCTTTTTCAGTATGAAACAATAATTCATCATCCTGAAAAATTTACTTTTACTGCTATTGCAAAAAGATAATTTCAAAGACAGATGTACAAAATTTTTGAATAGATTCCTTTTAAAGTTCAGTATATTAAAATAATTATATGAGAATTTTTATCATTATAGGTATCCACTCCTGAAAAAATACTATTAATATTTTCATAATCCAACTCGATTGGATATTTTAATATATAATTTAGAATAAAAAAATAATGGAACTCATTCCTATAATTGACAAAAAAAAATAAATGTGATAAATTTATTTTAGAAAAGTAAAAAGTGAATGAATGGAGGAAAATAAAATGTTTTTAAAAAATAAATCTTTTTCGCCATATATGACAATATTGCTCTCATTTATGGTAGTTACAATTTTAGGTGGGATTTTGTTGTCTTTGCCAATTTCTATGAGGTATGGTAAAAGTGTGAAATTGATTGACGGATTTTTTATAGCAACTTCAGCTATTTGTGTGACAGGGCTTTCCAGTATTGATATAGGCAGCGTTTATAATATTTTTGGGCAAATGGTGATTTTAGTATTAATCCAGCTTGGAGGGCTTGGAGTTATAACATTCACCTCAGTTATAATCATTATGATTTCCAAAAAAATTGGGTATTACACGAAAAAAATCGTTCAGGAAGATATAAATATTGACACGACTTTTAAAATCGAAGAATATGTGAAAAAAGTTATTTTGTCTGTAATTGTCATTGAATTTATCGGAACTGTTATTTTATTTTTTGAATTTATAAAAAAATTTGGTTTTTTAAAAGCAGTTTATTATTCTTTCTTTCATTCTGTTTCGGCTTTCTGTAATGCGGGATTTTCACTATTTTCAGATAATTTATACGGATTTAAAAATAGTTTTATAATAAATATGACGATTCCGCTTCTGATATTTTTGGGTGGAATTGGATTTTCAACGATTTTAAATTGTTATAATGTTTTGCGGAAAAAAGAAAAAAGATTGACTTCAACAACTAAATTAAGTATTAAAATATCTATTTTCTTAGTAATAATAGGAATGATTGCGATGTTTATTTTGGAATATTCCAATAAAAGTACAATTGGAAATTTATCTTTTGGACAAAAATTGGAAGCATCATTTTTTCAAAGTGTAACGACGAGAACAGCAGGATTTAATACAATTTCAATTTTGGGTCTAAAGAGGTCAACTTCACTATTATTTGTTATTCTTATGTTTATTGGAGCTTCCCCTGGATCAACTGGTGGCGGAATAAAGACTACAACAATTGGACTTATAATTTTAGGAACTTTAGCGACATTAAAAAATAAAGATACAATTGAATATGATAAAAGAAGCGTAAGCTGGAGGATATACAGTAAAGCAATAACTGTACTATTCATTTCACTTATTTATATGACAATTTGTGTATTTTTATTGATTTTATTTGAAAGGAATAAGAATCTTTTGGATTTGGTTTTTGAAGTGTTTTCAGCGTTTGGAACTGTCGGACTTTCAAGAAATTTGACTCCAAGCCTTGCGGACATTTCAAAATTTATACTTATAGTTACGATGTTTGTTGGAAGAGTTGGTCCACTTACAATTGCTTTGGCATTATCAAAGTCAAATTTAAAAAAAGGACGTTACACTTATCCACAGGAAAATATTTTAATAGGATAATTTTTAGGAGGAAAAAATGGCAGGATATTTAGTTATAGGAGCGGGAAAATTTGGAAGAAGTATTGCAAAGACGCTTTATAATCACAACGAAACTGTGCTTGTAATCGATAAAAATGAAGAACTTACACAGCAGATAATAGATGACGGAATTGTTGGAGAAGCGGTTTCTTTTGATGTAACAGAAGAAAATTCTCTAAAAAAAGTGGTGAGCAGTGATGATTTTGAAGTGGCTTTTATTTGCATTGAAGGAAGTTTGCAAACAAGCGCATTAGTTACAGTTATGTTAAAGGAGCTGGGAATAAAAACAATTATTTGTAAAGCTATTACAAAAATTGAAGGAAAAATTTTAGAAAAAATTGGAGCAAGAAAAGTTGTATTTCCTGATGAAAGTGTTGGAAGAGAATTGGCTTTTGAATTTTTAAAACCAGATGTGACAGAGCATTTGAAATTTTCTGAAAAATATAGGATTTTTGAATTTAAAGCGCCAAAAAAAATTATAGGAAAAAGTCTTGTTGAGTTAGGTTTGAGAAAAAAATATGAAATGAACGTAATAGGGATAAAAAGAAAAGGTGAAGAACTTAGAATATCACTTTCACCAGACGAAAAAATTTTAGAAAATGACATGCTTTTAGTTGTTGTAAATGTTGAAAAAATGATACAGTTTAATAAGGAGTATCTGGATAATTAATACTTTTCTTTTTAAACAAAAAATTTAAATTTTGAATTTTTATTAAAAGGATATTTCATAAATAAAAAACAATTCTACTAACATAAATGTCATATACTTTTAGTAATCAAATAATGGATTTTTATTTTTTTACAAATTTAGTATTATTTTCAAATAATCAAAATATAATTTTCACTTTTTAAATGGAGAATAGTATAAAAAAAGGATTAATACTATTTCCCATTTAAATAGTAGAAATCAGAAAATTTATGGAATTAAAGCCTTTTTTACAAGATTGTACTGTTTACAACCTGTGTAACTATAAAATATCCTTTAATTAAATTTAATCATTAAGTATTCATATAAGGAATTTTTATTCAAATTTTGAAAAACTGCTTATTATTAATAAATGTTTTTCATAATTTTATGTTTTTTCTTTTTATAAAGCAAGGGAAATCAATCGTCATTTCCCTTTATTTCGCAATAACAGTTATTTTAACATATTTAAATAATGACGAATAGCGAAAGTACTATGCACTATCCCTGGCTCGTCTAAGCATTTTTTTGAAATATTCCCAAATTTTATTTGGGAAAGTAGTCTAAACATTCATTATTTGGATAAACTTGAATTACTACGAAAACGAAATTCGCTAACACTCACTTTCACAAATAAAAATTATAGAACAACTCCATAAAACATATTTGCTATAAAGGTTATAGGGAAAGAAACACATAAATGTGTTTAGTTGTTTTCATTCCAAAAAAAATCACGACATTCTACATTAAATTATAAAGATTATTATATTTAAGTTCTCAAATTTGGAAAACATTAAATAAGCAAAATTTCGTTAAAGGAAAAATAACTAAATACGAATGTATTTCTTTCGCCATAATTTTTATAAAACGAAAACTTATTTATGAACATAAAAATTATTTTACTTTTTTACGTTTTCTTTTAATATTTTTAAATTATTCTTGGCATGTTCATCTCCCAATGCTGCAGCCTTTAAAAACCATTTTTCAGATTCCTTAAAATTCCCTTCATTTCCAAAAATCATTCCTAACCGATTCATCGCATCAATATCATTTTTCCAAGCTAAATGTAAATAAAGATCTTTTGCTTTTTCAGTTTGATTAGTACTATCATAAAACATAAGTAAATTTTTTTCTGCACCTTCACAATTTTTCTCAACTGACTCTAAATAATATTTTTCCGCCTCTTCAATTTTTCCATATTGCTCACACAAAATTGCTAAATTATTTAAAGCATCATAATCATTATTTTTAATTGCAATCTGATAATACTTTTCTGCATTTTCAAAATCATGACGACTGGCATATAAATATCCTAAATTATTGGCATACGAATAATCTCCAGCTTCAATAGCCTTCAAAAACCATTTTTCTGCATTTTCATCTTCATAGTTATTTTGAAAAATAAGGGCAATTTCATTCATAGCCTTTGTATCTCCAGACTGAATTTTCTTCATATATTTGTCAAATAACTTATCCATTCCATTTTTCTTCATATTTTTACCTTCTTATCTTTACGATTTTTTAGTTGTTTTCTTCTTTTTAGCTGTTGCTGTTTTTTTCTTTTTTGCAGTAGACGATTTTACTTTGGAAGTTGATTTTTTAGCAGTTTTTTTAGTTTTTGCTTTTTCTTCCTTTTCAGTTACTTTCGTCACTTTTCCAGTTTTTATATTTTTTATTGTCTTACATTCTGGATAACCAGTACAAGCAAGGAATTTCCCATATCTTCCAACTTTTATTTCATAAGGTCTTCCACAAAATTCACAAACTCCAGCTTCTTCTATTAATTTTTTATCAATTTCGTAAAGCCGTTTCATTTCCTCATTTATTTGCAAAACACCATCTAGTTCTATTACAGAACCTTTTCTATATTTTTGCTTCAATTCCAGCGGCAACGACATTCGTTTTTCATCTGTTTCATAATTTTCGCTTTCAAGATATTCTCCATATCTTCCAACTTTCAATACATATTTAACTCCATTTTCATCAGTATAATCAGTCGGAATTCCCTTTTTGTTATTTTGAAGTTTTTCAACTGCTTCCTTTACAAAAATTTCTCCCTTTTTGATTTCTTCAGGCGACACAGGAATTCCCTTTAATGAAATTTTTTCCTTCTCATTTGCTTCACTAATCAAATATTTTCCATACAACCCAGTTTTTAAAATCATTGGATTCCCTTCAGAATCCATTACATCTGCCACAACTCTTCGTTTTTTTATTTCATCAATTTCTTTTTCAAACTTAACAATATCCTTTTCCAATGAACTATAAAAATCTCTCAAAAGCTGAACCCACTCAACAGTCCCTTCTTCAACTTTATCCAGTTCTTTTTCCATATTCGCTGTAAATTTCACATTCATAATGTCTTTAAAATTTTTCACAAGTTCATCTTTTACTTCATATCCCAAATATGTTGGAAAAAAACGTTTTTCAATAATTTCCACATATTCCCTTGTTTTCAAAGTTTCGACAATCGAAGCATAAGTTGATGGACGTCCAATTCCTTCAGATTCTAACTTTTTTACAAGAGTTGCTTCTGAGAATCTTGTTGGCGGCTTTGTAATTCCTTCTTCAACATTTAATTTTTCAATTGGATGAACACTTCCTTCTTTTAATTCTGGAAAATCTCCAGTTTTAATTTCATCTTCATCTTTAAAAATTTTGTAATATCCATCAAAAATAACCTTATTAATCGTTCCCCTAAAATGATAATCTTTATTCGTAGCATTAATTTGCATTTGCTCATACTGCATCGCTGCAAACTGTGAAACTAAAAACCTATCCCAAATTAATTTATACAACTTATACTGCTCATTTGTCAAATATCCCTTTATATTATCAGGAACCAAGTTAATGTCAGATGGACGAATTCCTTCATGTGCATCTTGAACATTTGACTTTGAATTTTTTACGACATATTTCCCCACATATTTCTCCCCGTAATTTTGAATTATGTAATCCTTTGCCATATTTATCGCATCAATGGAAATTCTTGTTGAATCTGTTCTCATATAAGTTATAAGCCCTTTATTTCCCCCATCAATCTCAAGCCCTTCATAAAGCTGCTGCGCAATTCTCATAGTTTTACTTGCGCCATATCCAAGATATGATGAAGCAAGCTGCTGTAACGTACTCGTTTTAAATACAAGTGGCGGTTTTTGAGATTTTTTCTTAATTTCTATTTTTTCAAGTGTCAACGATTCATTTTTCAAGTCTTTTTTTAGTTTTTTTATAACTTTTTCATCAAATATTTTATTCACTTTCTCATCTGCAATTTTTACTAAATTAAGGTTAATATCTTTTTCAATTAATGTACTGACTTCCCAATATTTTTGCGGAACAAACGCATTTATTTCATCTTCCAGGTCGCAAATCAACTTTAACGCAACCGACTGAACCCGTCCAGCACTTGCATTACGATTAATTATCTTCCATAAAAGTGGACTTATTTTATAACCAACTATCCTATCTAGCAATCTTCTAGCCTGCTGTGCATTCACAAGATTATCATTAATATCCCTCGGACTTTTAATTGCATTATTTACAGCTGTCTTAGTTATCTCGTTAAATTCAATTCTCCTAGTTTTATCAGGCTGCTTAATATAATTTGAAATGTGCCAGGCAATAGCTTCCCCTTCCCTGTCCTGATCCGAAGCCAGGTAAATATTACTTGCCTTTTTTGCCTTTTCCTTTAATTTTTTTAAAATCTCACCTTTCCCCTTTATAACCTTATACTGCGGCTCAAAATTATTTTCCACATCTATTCCGATTTTAGTTTTTGGCAAATCAATCACATGCCCGTAAGATGCAACAACCTCATAATTTCTTCCAAGTATTTTTTCAATGGTCTTTGCCTTTGATGGTGACTCAACAATAACTAACTTTCTAGCCAACTCTATTTTCTCCTTATTTCTTTCTCTATTTATAAATATTTTTTTATTTTTAAAATTATTTTCTAAATTCTTATAATTTCACTTTATATTTTCCATTTTCTTCAATTAAATAGACTGGTTCTATTTCCATTTTTTCCATTAATTTTTTTAAATTTTTCCTGTCTTCCTGCATTTCCATATACTGCATCCCTTCAAAAAATACAAGTGGAGAGGCTTTAACTATCGTATTTTTTGGTAATCCAAAATCTTTTAAAAGTTTATCTTTATTTACAATTTTTAAATAGGTATAAACTTCCAACAGGCATTTTAACATAGTTTCTTTACTATCTGATTTTTTTAATTCTAAAATTCTTAAAGTGTCAGTGTCTTCATTATAAGCAAGCAAATCTATTTTACCAGCATCATCTGTTTGTATATTTTTTAAAGGTGTCTGATAATCTATAATTTTCCCAATTTTATCAAAAATTTCTCCCTTATTTTGCGAATAATCAAATAATTTCATAGCAATTTTTTCTTCTGCACGATTTGACTCTTGATTTATAATTTTTCCATCATGGCTCTCTATTCTATAACTTCCTTCTCTATTTATTAGCTTTATCTTATTAAATAAGTCAACGTGACTCAATAACCATTCTGCAATAATTTCTGTGTAATATTCTCTTGAATCTTTTGTTTTCCCTGCATAGTTTACAAAATCTTGTTTATAAAAACTTCTAATATCAAATTTTGCATTCTCTATCATTTCTAAAATTTCATTTTTTGAATACTTTATTGCCATATTATTCCTTCCCTAAATTTCTCATATTTTCTCACTTTAATTATACTATTCTTATATACTTCGCCCCATTTGTTTCTGTAATCAATCCTTTAATTTTTAAACTCATAATTATTGAGAATAATTTATTTTTCTCAATTTTTTCCTTCACATTTTGCAATATCTGTTCAAAACTTACTTCCTCTGTAATCGTTTCAAATACAGTCTGCTCTTCCTCTGTCAATTTTTGTAATTTACTTTTTTCCTTTTTTATATCCCACAAAAATTCAATCGCAATATCATTTCCGCAAGTTATTAATTTTGCCTTATTATTTTTAATCAAATCATTACAACCTTCAAAAGATGGATAATTTATGAATCCTGGAATAGCAAAAATTTCACGGTTCATACTAAATCCCAATTCTGCAGTAATTAATGCACCGCCTTTTTTGAAACTTTCAGCCACCAAAATTCCATCTGACATTCCTGCAATAATCCGATTTCTTCTTGGAAAAGTCCACCTAGTAGGTTGTGTTCCCAACGGATATTCACTTATAATAGTTCCAGTTTCCGCTATCCTTTCCCACAAGCCCCGATTGTCATAGGGATATACAATATCCAGCCCTGTCCCCACTACCGATGCAACTTCTATTCCCTTATCAAGTGCAGTTTTTAAGGCAACTGTGTCAATTCCCTCTGCAAGACCGCTAATTAAAGTCACATCATAATTTACAAGTTCATTTATAATTTTCTCGCAAGCTGTTTTTCCAAATTTTGTAGCTCTTCTTGTACCTACAACCGCTATATTTCGCTTATTTTCCACTGAAATCTTATCTTTATCAATTTTTATTTTCTCATAATCCTTCAGTTTTTTCCCCTTTAAGTACAAAAATACTGGATAATCTTTTATTTTTTTTAATTTCTTTGGATATTCCTTATCATTTACACTAATTATTCTTACCTTGTTTCGCTCATAAAGTTCTATTCTTTCCTTCATATCAATTTTCATTGACTCTTCCAGCTGATGTTTTAACTCATCATTAAACAATTTAAAATTTTCCTCATAAAATAATTCTTCAAAATCTTGAAAAATCAACATCAATTTTTTTATATGGTTATTTTTCATCCCATATTCCTTTAGTCTAAGCCATTCCACAATAATCCCCCCTATTTTTTATCTTGAACCAGCTAATATTTCATTTAATATTGTAATTTCCTTTTTTACTTCATCATCAGAATGTGTAGAATTATAGTCTCTTAAATATCCCAATGCCTTTGAAAAATCCCCTTTTGATTTATAAGCAATACCTATTCCTAATTTTGCTTCAGCCTGATTTTCATCTTGTGATAAAATTCTAGTGTAATAGTCAATTGATCTGTCATTATTTCCCATAAGTCGAGATCCAATCGCAATTACATACATAACAGGAATGTCAGGATTTTCATCCTTCAATGCCAGATTTACAGCCTTTTCATAAAGCCCATCCCTAAAATACAGCTGAGCCATTCTAAATGTAGCCGATGAACTTTTTTTAGCAAGTGTCGCATTTTCATAATTTGTATATGAATTATACTTTGCTTCTGTAGATACATCTTCAGTCTGTGTTGCAGGCATTGTTCCAGTATCTCTTTCCTTTGGCTTTACTGCCTCTTCCTTTGGCGGCTTAAATGCTTTTTTTGTAGTTTCATCAGCCTTAGTTGTCGGCGGGACAATACTTTCTTCTTCATTTACAGTTGTAGCATCTCCACCTTCAGTTTCTGTATTTTCTGCAATATAGTAATTTCCCTTTACAACTGTTGCAAAAGTAAAAAGAATAGCCACCATCATCATCACTCTTTTTGTTTTTCCCATTTTGTTCCTCCTAAATAATTAGAACTCTAAATTTTTAGTCGTTCTTGGGAACGGAATTACATCTCTGATATTTGTCATCCCTGTAATATACATAAGCATTCTGTCAAATCCAAGACCAAATCCTGAATGCGGCACACTTCCATATTTTCTTAAGTCAAGATACCACCAGTAATCTTCCTCCTTTAATCCCATTTCACGAATTTTTCCTAAAAGGGTATCATAATCATCTTCCCTTTGACTTCCACCTACAATTTCTCCAATTCCAGGTGCCAATAAGTCAACCGCTCTTACTGTTTTACCATCTTCATTTAATTTCATATAAAATGCTTTTATATCTTTAGGATAATCAGTTACAAATACTGGTTTTTTAAAATGCTCTTCAGCCAAATATCTTTCATGCTCAGTTTGTAAATCAATTCCCCATTCAACTTCATATTCAAAGTCTTTTTTTGCATTTTTCAAAATTTCAATTGCTTCTGTATAAGTAATTCTATCAAATTTATTATTTACCAAAGTATCCAATCTAGCAAATAGATCTTTATCTACAAATTTATTGAAAAATTCCATTTCTTCCTTAGCATTTTCTCTCACATAATTTACAATATATTTTATCATTTCTTCAATAATATCCATATTTACATCCAAATCAGCAAATGCAATTTCAGGCTCCATCATCCAAAATTCTGCCGCATGTTTTGGAGTATTAGATTTTTCAGCCCTGAATGTCGGTCCAAAAGTATAAGTATTTTTAAATGCTGTTGCAAATGTTTCAACATTTAACTGTCCACTTACTGTAAGATTTGCTTCTTTTCCAAAAAAATCCTGCTTAAAGTCAATACTTCCATTTTCAGTTCTTGGAACATTATTTATATCAAGCGTTGTAAGTCTAAACATTTCTCCAGCACCTTCCGCATCACTTCCAGTAATTATTGGTGTTTGCACATATACAAAGTTTTTTTCCTGAAAGAATTTATGAATTGCATAAGACAAGATTGAACGCACTCTGAATGTTGCAAAAAAAGCATTAGTTCTAGGACGTAAATGTGCAATTGTTCTCAAAAACTCAAATGTATGTCTTTTATTTTGCAATGGATAATCTGAATCAGCCTTTTGATAAACAGAAATTTTTGTTGCCTTAATTTCATAATCCTGTCCTTTCCCCAACGATTCTACCACAATTCCTGTAACTTTAACAGAAGTTGAAATTGTAAGTTTAGAAATTTCTTCAAAATTTTCCAATGCTTCATCAAACACAACTTGAATCCCAGTAAAAAAAGTTCCATCATTTAACTCGATAAACCCAAAGTTCTTTTGACTTCTAATTTTTTTTACCCATCCGTTAATTTCAATTTCTTTTCCCAAATACTCTTTTGTATTTTTCTGAAGTTCCCTTAATTCTAATAACATATATTCTATTCTCCTCTTCCAAAAATTATTTTATTTTTATTCAATTTTTTGTTTATACTCATATTTTCACATTATACCACAATTTTTTATATATTTTAATAATAAATTCAAAAATTTATTATAATTTCTAATAAATCTAATATTGAAAGTTCATTTTGCCTTTGTTATTCAATTTTTATAGTTTTTATTTTTACAATTAATTTACAAAAATCCATTAAATAAAAAATCATATAAATACTAAATTATATTTCTAAAAATTTCATTGACAAAAGCCATATAAATGAAGTAAAATTTTAACAAGAAGACATATTTTTATATAAAATTAAAAAATGGGAGGAAAATTAATGGGAAAAACAAAAAAAGTAGCAACAAAAACTGAGAGGAACGGAATAAATATAACATTTCCAGCAGTTTTCACAGGAATTATTGGAGCAATTCTAGTGTCTTCTAGCTCTTTCTACATTGCATTAAAATTTGGAGCATTGCCATGGCCAACTATAATGGTTACACTATTATCTATGATAACATTAAGTTTATTTAAAAAGACAAATAACAAGGAAATTACAGTTGCACATACTATTATGAGTGCTGGTTCAATGGTAGCTGGAGGAGTTGCCTTTACAATGCCTGCCTACATTATTCTAGGTGGAAAATTAACGGATATTAATCAGTATCAGCTGCTTTTAGCTATTTTAAGTGGAAGTATCGCAGGGGCATTTTTATCATATATTTTTCGTGCAAAATTGATCGAAGAGGAAAAATTGGAATTTCCAATTGGAGAAGCTGCCTATAATCTTGTAGATTCAGGAAAAAGTGCGGAAAATATCCGTTATGTAGCTTTTGGAACATTATTTAGCTCAATTGTCGCCTTTTTTCGTGATTTTAGCTCTACAAAAGGAAAAGCATCTCTTATTCCAACAGTAGTTACACTAAAAAATGGACTTTTTAGTATTTATATATCGCCACTTTTAGTTGGAATAGGATATGTACTTGGATTTATAAATACATTTGTCTGGTTTTTAGGTGGTGCGATTGTTCTTTTTATTGGAGAGCCACTTGCAAAAATGTTTAAAATTGCTGATTTCCCTATTATGAAAAACAGTTTTGGAATGGGATTTATGATTGGAATTGGTATTGCTATAGTTTTAAAAATTATTTTTGTAAATAAAATGAAAAAGGATACAGAAAATAAAAGCATTGTAGTAAAATTACTCGTTTTATCGGTTATTTCCATAATTATTATAACTTTTATTTATAAATTACCAATTTTTCTTTCATTAATTTTAGTGCTGATTTCAATTTTATGTACAATAATCGCTGGATATTCAACTGGAAAAACTGGGGTCAATCCAATGGAAATTTACGCTATAATTACAATTTTATTAATTTCATTCTTAAATAAAATGCTAAATGGCTTAAATATTGGCGGAATAAAATTTTATACAAATTTAAATACCTTAATATTATTTATGCTGGCCTGCATTATAACAGTTGCTTGCGGACTTGCAGGCGATATTTTAAATGACTTTAAATCAGGGTACAAAATGAAAGTAAAGCCATCAGAACAGCTTTTTGGAGAATTAATTGGTGCAATCGTAAGTTCATTCGTAATAACATTTTTATTTTTCGTATTTTTCAAAGTCTACAAAGTAATCGGACCTGTTGAAAATACTGAATTAATTGCATTACAGGCTTCCATCGTAGCGACAGTAATAAATGGAATCCCATTTTTAGGAATTTTCTTTATGGGCCTTGTAGCTGGACTAATTTTAAGCCTTTTAAATTTGCCAGTCTTAACTTTCGGAATTGGAATTTATGTTCCATTTTACTTGACTTCAACAGTATTTTTAGGAGGGCTTGTAAGTTTTATAGGAAATAAGGTTTCAAAAAATTCCCATTCAAAACTGCTTTTAATATCAAATGGACTAATGAGCGGAGAAGCAATTGTGGGAGTTATTTTATCTATTATGGCCTACATTGGATTATTTATGAAGTAAAATTACTAGAAATTAAATAAAATTGTTAAAAAATAAAGAAATTAAAAATAGTTTTTTATAGAAAGGAAAAAAATTATGATTTTAGGATTTGATATTGGAAATACACATATTGTACCAATTTTTTATAATGAAGATGGAAATATTTTAGCAACATTCAGAATACCGACACATTTGGAGTTTACGGAAGATACTCTTTTTATAATGTTAAACGAATTTTCAAAAAGCAAAAATCTGGAAATTTCAAATATAAAAAATATTATAGTTTCATCGGTTGTTCCAAACATTAATGAAAACTTTACAAGGCTTGGAAAAAAATATTTTGAAATTGATCCAACTTTTGTAACGCTTGACAATGTAGAAAATAAGATAAAAGAAATAAAAATTTTGCCAAATATGGAACGTGGACTTGGGGCAGACAGAATTGTAGATATTTTGGCGACAAAAAAACTTTATCCAGAAAAGGAACTTTTAATAATTGACTTTGGAACAGCCACAACCTTTGACATGATAAAGGATTCAACTTATATGGGCGGATGCATTATCCCAGGAATTGCACTTTCAATAAACGCCCTATTTAGCAATACTGCCGCTTTGCCCAAAATCGAATTTACAGAGCCTGAAACTGTTCTGGGAATAAATACAGTTTCTCAAATTAATGCTGGCATCTTTTACGGAAATGTCGGCTCAATAAAAGAACTAATTCTGCAATACAAAAAGTTTTTCCCAAATGCTTATGTTATCGCAACTGGCGGGCAAGGAGAAAAAATTTCAGAATATATTGAGCAAATTGATGAATATGTTCCAAAACTTGGAGAAATGGGGATTTTTGAATTTTATCGACTTAATTTTTTAAAGGAAAATAGTGACGGAATATGATGAAAAGGAATAACCGTAAAAAATGAAAGAAATAATGAAAGATATATTAATTGGTTCAACATTTAAGGCAGCCGAAATTGTTATAGCAAAAAATATCATAGCTAAACTTCTCTATCACGAATATAAAATTAAAATCTATTATGAAAAGAATGATAAATCTCGGAAAAATCAGGATTTTTTGGTACTTCTTCATGGTATTTATGGAAAAAGTTCAGATATGGAAAGCATTGCTCAAAATTTTAAGGACAATTACAGGATTATTAATATTCAGTATCCCACAACGAAAGAAACTGCTGAGGAAATTTCTGATCTTTATATAGAGCCAAATATTGAAACTATTAAAGAGCAGATTCTCTCAGAAAATTTTCATAAAAAAATAAACAAAAATTTTAATCAAAATATAAAAATTAATTTTGTGGCACATTCCATGGGAACTGGAATCCTTCGGTATTATTTAAAGGAAAATCCGCTTGAAAATCTAGGAAAAGTCGTATTTATTTCCCCACCATCTCACGGAAGCCATCTGGCAGATGTTCCTTTTGTAGACAAACTCCCATCTATGCTTGGAAAAGTCGTTCCCCAATTTAGTACAAAAAAAGACAGTTTTGTAAATCAGCTTGGCGAGCCTGATTACGACTATATGATTTTAATTGGAAATAAGACAAATAATCCGCTGTATTCGATGATAATTCGTGGAGAAGACGATGGAATGGTGCCTCTAAAAACTGCAAAAATGAAATCTGATAATTTCAAAATTATTGAAAATACGACTCATACCAGTATTCTAAAGGATAAACGAACGATGAAGGAAATTTCTGAATTTTTCAAAAGTTCAGATCTAAATAAAGAGAAGGAAAAATAATGAAAAAAACTACAACAAAACGAACAAATAATTCAACAAAAAAAACTGTAAAAACAAAAACTGAAAGAAAAAAAAGCATCCCAAAATTTGAACAATCTTTTTTAGAAGGAATTTCCTGTGATATTTATATTGGGAAAAAGGCTGGAATTAGTGTTAGAAATGCAATACAGAAAGCTAAAAAATCAATTACGGTAATTTCTCCCTTTTTAAGTGGGGATATGATAACTGAAGATATTTTTGAGGCATTAAACAAAGATGTTCAAGTAAACATTATTTCAAAAGATAACGAAAGAATTTATCCTTTTTTAAAAAAGAACTTATATAGCCAAAATCTTATTTTAGGTTCTGAAAAATGGTTGTTTCTTTTGGGAAAGTCCCTATTAATATTTTTTTATATTATTTTATCCATCGCAGCGTTAGAAATCTTTACATCCTTTATTTTCGATATTTCTTTTACAAAAAATATACTCCCAATTTCCAAAAATAATTTTTTAGCACTTACCATTATTTTTGGAATATTAACCCTTTTTTTAAGAAAACTAACAATAAACCACGAATTTTACTACTCAAAACGAGATAATTTCAATATACATATTCTTGAAAAAAGCTACAATCTTCATAGTAAAATCTACATAATCGACAGCAAAATTGCCTTTTTAGGTTCTTTAAACTTTACTACTACAGGCTTTCTCTTTAATCACGAAACTTGTATAAGAATAACTGATAAATCTGTAATCAGGCATTTAAATAATGTCTATAAGGATTTGATAAAAACTTCCAAGTCCATTCCATTAGGAGAATTGAAAAAAAGAATAAATCAAAAATAAAAGCTATCTATATTCGTAATTGAATTTAGATAACTCTTTTTCTCTATTCTATGATATTTTTTTTAATTTATTAGTTCTAATACTAAACCCTATAAACCTATGTTTTAGGTAAAAAAACTCTCTGTATCCTAATCCATTACTTCTGCAAAAATAAAATTTCCCAAAACAAATATTAATATTAAAATAAATTTTTTCATAATTTAGACTCTACTTCTTAATAGCTTCAAAATATTAAAAGTTAATCTATCGGAAGAAAATCTCCTTCCCAGTCTATTCCCTGATCTTCTGCATAACTAAAATTATCTGTCGCAAGTTCTCCAGTTATTTTATTCACAGTATAACTAAACAAACGTGGCTCAACACTTGGATCTCCACCACATTTCGCATTATTACTTCGCACATCAATTTCAAATTCTTCAGCTGTTTCATCAACATAAAATCTCATACATTTCGTTCCTTGACTACCACCAAATCTATGCTTAATTATTGAATTTTGCACAAGTCTTAAAGCCTCATTCTCACTTCTCACAGGTTTAGCATTCAAAAATCCAGCACATACCAAAGAAAAAACTAAAATACCAATCTTTTTATTAAAAATTTTTTTCATCAAAATCACCTTCTCCTTCAACCTTTTTTCAATATTGATTATACCATATCTTTTTGTAAAATCGAAACTTTTTCAAAATTTATTCATCTTTCAGTTGATTCAGCAAGTTACTAATATCAATTTTTTTAACTTTCCCATTTTTTAACAAAATTTCAACACGACGATTATTGTATCTTCCCTCTACTGTATCATTCGTATCAATTGGATCTTCAGCTCCTTTTCCAATCATTTTAGTAATTTTTATATCTTTTCTCAATTCATTTCGTTTCAGAAATTCTGCCATTTTTTCAGCTCTCAATAAAGATAATTTATTTTTATTATTCTCGGTTTTATCAGCATACCCAACAATTACAAATTCTTCATTCTCAAGAAAAACATTTAATAAATATTCTATTTCGCCTTTAATTTCCCGTTTTTCAATCTCAGTCACTTCTTCTTTATTAACAGGAAACCCTTTTATTATCATTTTCACAATTTTTCCATCTTTATCTACAAATCTAATCGTAGTCCAATTTTCACATATCGCTCCATCAGAACACAATTTTGGAAGTTTATTTGCTATTTCAAGATTTTTACTAGCAATTTCAGAACCATTTTTTATTGCCAATCTATAATATTCTTTCGCTTTAGGAATATTGCGGGAATTTTCATCTTTTGCATACAAATTTCCTAAATTATTAATTGCTTTTTTATCTCTATTTTTTATTTTTTCTTCCAATTTCTCCACTTTTTGAGAAAACTCATCATACGGTGTATTTGAAAATAGATTAAATTCTAAAATTATTGTGAAAAGTAAAATTATTTTTTTCATTTAAATTTATCCTTTCTTAATAGATTAAAAATTCAACGGCTCTGTTTTCATTACCTTTCCCCATTCATTCAATTCGAGAGGCTTTTCTTTGGAATCTTTAAAAAAGGCATAGATATATTTATGTTGCTCTTCTGTTAAAAATACTAATTTCCCGTCATTTCCACCTGATATTAAATAAATTTTTTCATTTATTCCTTTTTTTTCAAGTTCTTTATTTACAGCATATGCTATTCTCATAGGAGCTTCTCCCCATCCACTTTTTTTAAAATTTTTAAAAATTTCATACTCTGTGCCATTAATTTTAATTTTGGTGCTTAATCCTTTTTCGTCATCCCATTCTTCTGAAAAACTGTCAATTTTGATTTTAACTCCAAATTTTTCAAATGAAGGTTGTAGATCATTTATCAAATCTGGTATTCCATCCCCTTCAAAAACTGTTTCTCCATCACAAAAATAAAATCTATAATCTTTTGCTACATTTGCATTTTCATCCCATAACGTAGTTAATGTTCCTTCACTTCCATATTTTCTTATCATCTCTAACATTTCTTTCTTTAAAGAAGGAGCATCTCCTTTTTTAGCATACTTAAAATATCCTAATTCATCGAGTTTATTAACAAACTCTTCAGCTGTATGTTCTGAATCCGATTTTATCTTTCTTTTGTATAATTTAACAAATATTATAATTAAAATTATTATAATAATTAAAACAAAAAATATTTTTTTCATAAAAAATCCACTCCTTCATAATATCATAAAAAACTCAGAACCATACTAAAACAGTTCTGAGTGTGAACCTATTTCTTTATACACCAAGTGCCTCTCTCAACTCCTCTATGCTGTCATATCCCTTTACATTATCATCTCTTGCAATTCTATCAGCTTCTCTCATTGCTTCTAAAGTCACTTCATTTGGCTCTTCTTCCAATTTCAATTCAAAAGGGATTCTATTTTCTCTAATTGCAGTTTTTAAGAACATATTTACTGCTGTTGTCATTGTCAAGCCAAATTTGTTAAACAATTCGTTTGCTTTTTCTTTTGTTTCTTTATCAACTCTAATACTTAAATTTGCATTTGCCATAACAAATACCTCTTTTTTTCTTCATTGTACCAATTTATAATTACATTGTCAATACAATAAGCCAATGTTATTAATATTGAGAACAGAATTGATTTTAATTAGAAAATTAATTAAAAAATACAATTATTTAACCAAAATAAAAAGAGCAAAATACATCCTCCCTAAACGAGAATCCACTGCCCTTCCTATATAAGTTTATTATTTATTAGTATGTCTTGTTTCCGAATTTATCCTCACAATGTATATATCCACTAAAATATTCGTAACATTTTTCTCCTCTTTCAGCTCTTCTTTCACGTGCTTCATTTAATTCAGATAAAGCACAACTTACAAGTGTCATAGCTAATATAACCAACATAATTATTTTTTCATAAATACACTATCTCCTTTTATATTGTTCTTTTCTATATCAAATTATCTTTCCATTTCATGTATTAACTATTTATGTGTATTTTTTTTATTATACAATATTTTGAGTTTGGGTACAAGTTATTTTATATTTCAACACGACAAACGCATGAATATTTTAAACTGTTTCTTTATATTTATCCATTTTTTTTACAACAGCATTTCATATATCAAAAAATAATTTTAAATATCTTCTTACATCTAATGATATGATATATCTCTTTATCCTTCTGCTAAATTTCTTTCTGAACGGCAGCTCTTCTAGTATTGAGATTGCTAATTTCCTTAGAATATTTAAGTTTCTTGCCACATTTTTGTTCAATGTCCTACTTGCATCTTCTCTGAATGTCAGTCACATCCAGTATCCAGCGATAGCTTTCTATTGCCCAATGTCCTCTTACCGCTCTTACAAATTCTTCCACTCCCCCTGCTATATTCGTTATGTAATACCTTTTCTGTTCCTGCTTTTTTCCATTTTCTTCTGAATCCCTTGTCAGCAAAGTAATCTTCTATATCTTCTTTTAAAGTCTTCTGGTTCCCTTTTACCTGGAAACAGAAATAGCTCTTCTTCTTTCCTATCTTTTTTATGATTTTTTCTGGGTTCCTATCACATCTATAATTCCAATTTAATCCCTTTTTTTCGCAAATTTTCGATACACTCAACTAAATATTCATTATCATGTTCTTTGTAAATTGGGCTATCTATAATTTTTTCTTCAAGATTATTATAATTTTCTGCTTTCTTTCCCCTATAATTCTTATCTCTCCATTCTTTAGAAACTTTATACCCTCTTTTTTCCATTTCATCCATAACCAATGAATGATAAACAAATAAATAATATGGAGAATATAAAAATACATAATCTACTGTTTTATGTTTCTTTTTCCATCCATTTCCCCTAAGCGCACAACATTCTCTATGTTGACCAAGAAGCTGGTTTTTAGGCAACAGATGAATAATTTGTTCATGCCATAGTCTCATCTTTTTCTCCTGTTAATAAAGTAGATTCTTGTAAATATTTATTTGGATATTTCTTTAGTAAAGTATTGATATATTCAATTACCGATTTCTGATTATTTCTCCCTCCCATATATTCTTCCAGAATGTTAAATAATCCTTGTTTTTCAATCTTCGTTGCCTTTTTTTTAAAATATCCCCATAAATGAAGAATTGCATTACTAAAATCTTTTTTACTTTCTTTCATATCCCTTACTTTTTGTATTCTTTCACTAATAAATACAATATCAATTTCTTTTTCTTTCAAATAATTTCTTATTTCTAAGTACACTTTATGCGATTTGCTTAATACATAATATTTATTTTTTGCCCATAGCTCTTCGCATTCTTTTTTTTTATTCATGCGGTTCACATCAGCCTTTCTTTCAAGATATTCAAATCATATATGAGCATTAACTTCATCTATGTTCTCCTTTGAATTTTTTGTTAGTTAATTTTTTTTATAGCTATTTTTTCTATGTTTGCGAGTAGTGAACTACTCCCGCTTTTAGAAGCGGGAGCTTCTTGGGAAGTATCTGCTTTTGCTAGCCAAATATATTTACCAAGCTCTTCGGGCAGTCCCTGCCCTGTTTTTTTATTTCCTAATATTCCAACATCCATTTTCCAATGTCTTTTATATTCAGTGCCGCATTGTAATCTCTATCAATTTCAATTCCACAGCACTCACATTTATAACTTCTTTCTGATAATTTCAGTTCCTCTTTAATATTTCCGCATTTACTACAAGTCTTCGATGACGGAAACCATTTATCTACCTTCAAAAATTGTTTCCCTAAAAACATCAACTTATACTCAAGCATCCTCAAAAATATTCCCCATCCATTATCTCCTACACTTTTCCCAAAATTTAATGCCTGGCTCATTCCTCTCATATTCAAATCCTCGACAACCACAGCATTATATGTTTCAGACAATTTTTTCGATAATTTATGCAAAAAATCTCTTCGACAATTCTTGATATACTCATGTAATTTTGATATTTTCATTTTTTGTTTATACCAATTTTTAGAAAATTTCACTTTTCTTGACAATAATTTCTGTAATTTCTTCAATTTTTTCTCCAACATCCTAAAATATTTTGGATAATCAGCCCTTTGGTTTTCAGAACTGACAAATAATTCAGACATTGAAAAATCAAGCCCAATTACTTTATTGCAACTTGGTATTTTTTGAATTTCTTTTTCAAATTCTGTCAAAATAGAAACATAGTAATTTCCATTACTGTTTGTTAGTGTTACCGACTTTATTTTATAATCCTTTGGTATTTCTCTATGATATTTCAATTTTACTTTTTTCAATTTTGGCAAAACTAAATATTTGTTTTCCTCAATTCGTATTGAATTATTCACACAATTTGTCGTGTAACTTTTAATATTATTCTTTTTAGATTTGAACCTTGGAAATTTTGCCCTCTTTTGAAAGAAATTCGTAAACGATCGTCTTACATTTAATTGAGCATTTGAAAGTGCCAGACTGTCAACTTCTTTCAAAAATTGGTTTTCACTTTTCAAACTAGCAGGTGTAATTATTTTATTTTTTCCAGTTTCTTCATAAATTTTATTCGCAGTATACAAAATTGTATTGTAAATAAAACGAACACATCCAAAAGTCTTGTTTATCAATAATTCCTGCTCTTTATTTGGATAAATTCTGTATCTGAATGCCAAATTATATTTCATAAAATTACACCTCCTTTTGATTTTGAATATATTTTTTAATTATTTCTAACGGTGCACCTCCGACACTTACAACTAAGTAACTTCTACTCCAAAAATATTCTTTCCACAATCTTCCCCTTATTTCAGGAAATTCTTTTTTTATCAACCTGCTGGAAGCACTTTTGTAAGTATTTACAAACTTAGAAAGTTCAGTATTAGGCATAGCATTAATCAACATATGAATATGATCAACATCATGTTCCCATTCTTTAAGAACAATATTATACTTCGGACATATTTTTTCAAAAATCTCTTTCAATCTGTTAGAAATTTCATCATTAATGACTTCTCTTCGATACTTTATACAAAAAATCATATGATAATTTATATCAAATACTGAATGATAATTACTATTATATGACATTATTATTACCTACTTTTATATTATTTCACTGAATAAATTATATCATAAATATATCCTTTTTTCAATTTTTTTTACAAAAAAAGCAATTCATCTCCCGCTTGTAGAAGCCGGAGACTTCTTACTATCTTTTGTTAAAAATTTAATCTAATCTTCATGCGTTTGTCGTGATATTTCAATATCTTTCTACAACTTCCCAATTTCCACTTCCAATTTATCTAACAGCAAATTAAACTGTTTCGCCACAGCCTTAATCGTTTCAATTTTTGACAAGTCAACTCCTGCCTTTTTAAGCTGTTCCATTGGGAAGTCATTTCCTCCTGAGCTTAATAATTGAATGTATTTGTCTAGTGTTTGTTTTTTCTCGTTTTCATCACTTGAATTTATCATTTTTTCATATAAAATCGCTGATGAGGCAAAGCAAGTTGCGTATTGATACACGTAAAATGGCGAGTTGAAAAAGTGTGGAACTCTTGCCCAGAAAATATAGATTAAATCATCTTTTTCAATTATGTCGCCGTAATATTTGTCAAACAAGTCTTCCATAATTTTGCTCAAAACTTCCGCTGTAATTGGTTCTCCAGCTTCTGCCAGCTTGTGTGCCTGATATTCATAATCTGCTAGCAATGCCTGAAAATAGAATGTTCCAACAATATTTCCAATTTCCTGCTCCAATAGTGCAATTCTTTCTTTTGGATCATTGGTATTTTCCAGCATATAGTCAAGCAGTAGTCTTTCATTAAATGTAGAAGCCACTTCCGCTACGAAAATTGTGTAGTCTGCCATCAAGAAAGGCTGATTTTCATCTGAATAAAGAGTGTGCAAGGTATGTCCCAGTTCGTGTGCCAATGTAAATACGCTGTCTAAAGTCTTGTTATAATTCAGAAGCATATATGGGTGAACTCCGTAAACTCCTGCAGAATATGCTCCTGTTCTTTTCCCTTTTGCCTCAAATACATCCAGCCAGCCTTCTGAAATCGCTTTTTTCATTTTTTCTACGTAATCTTTTCCAAGCGGAGCAACTGAATTTAGCACTATTTCTTTCGCATCATCATATTCGTATTCCTTGTCAAATTCTATTAGATTAATTGAGCCGTCAAAGTTATAATATTTTTCAAGTCCTAAAATTTTCTTTCTCAATTTTAAATATCTTTGCAATGGTTTTGTATTATTTTTCGCTGTATTGACAAGATTTAAGTAAATTTCTTCTGGAATATTGTCACTTTCCAGATGGCTTAACAAAAATGAATCGTAATTGTAGGCTTTCTTTGAAGCAATTCCTTTTTGCAAAATTGAGTTATAAATTGCAGCAATTGTATTTTTTTTCTTTTCATAAATTGTATAAAACGTCTGAAACATCAGTTTTCTGTCTTCCTGATTTCTATTTGTAGACAAAATTTTAGAATAATTGGCAGGCGTTACATCCACCTTTTCTCCCGAACTAAGTGTAACTTGAGGCCATTCCACATCCGTAACCGTAACTTCCGAATAAATGCTTCTCGGTGCTGAAAAGAATGAGCTGTAATACGACAGCAGTTTGCTTTCCTTTTCCTCAAGAATATGCTTTTGCAATCTAAACAAATTTTTCAGTCCAAATCTATAATCATCAAATTCTTTTTTTTCAATCCATTTTTCAATATTCTCACGATTATCAACCAGTTCCGAATTTACCCAGGACAATTCAGTAGAAATCTCTGCAAATAAAAACTGCACCTTC
Source organism: Leptotrichia wadei (assembly GCF_007990545.2). Lineage (NCBI taxonomy): Bacteria > Fusobacteriati > Fusobacteriota > Fusobacteriia > Fusobacteriales > Leptotrichiaceae > Leptotrichia > Leptotrichia wadei. The sequence continues at coordinate 944,947 of NZ_AP019829.2, read as the reverse complement.
TGCAAATGCTCCACAGCCTCCTTATCCGACGAGTTCAAATCCCTCGCAAGCTGAGGATACCGATACAATTTATAAGAAATCTTATCCATTTCCTCCTGCTTCTGAAAAAACTCCAATAACTTTCCTTCATTCCCAAATTGCCCTTTAAATCCAGCCAATTCTTTTTTCAGCTCACTAACTTTCTCAAAATCCTTCTCCCAAGCTGAATAATTTTCATAAATATCAGATAAATTCCATTTGTATTCTTGTCCTACATTATCTCTTTTCAATTCTTTTTTTTCTATCTTATTTTTTCCCATTTTATTCTTCCTTTCAAAAAATTAAATACAAATATAGTATACCCTTTTTCCAAAAATTTTAAAAGATATTTTCCCAAATTTATTCTTTTTTATTTTTTTATTTATATATTAACCCCTGTCTGATAACCTAATTTTTTTTATTTAAGCTTCAGAATATTTGTTTTATCAAATTCTAACGAACAATTCTAATAAATTCATTCTCTTGTAAATTTTATCTCAAATTCTTTTCCTAAAAATGCAATCCCAATTTTCAACATTCTCTCGATCCCAGCATTTTTCAAAATAGAGCCATATTCTTTCTCATCAATTTGATTCAATGCAATTTCACATTCATTTTCAAGTTTTGCTTTAATTTTATCTTTGTCTAATTTTTTTGCCATATTTAAAGCTTTTAATTCGATAATAATTCCTTCTTTTCCTTTCAAAATATTCTTAGGCTTCAAAAGCAAATCATATCGTCCTTTTCCAGCAAAACCATTCGATACGATTTCATACTCATTTTTCAACATTAAAACTAATCCAAGCATAAGTCCGTGATAAAATTGCTCTTTATAATTTCCATTAACATCAAAAACTCCAGCATTTTCTAACAAAACTTTATTCAACTCTAATTTAAATTTATCAATATCTCCTTTTTTTAATGCATTAGTCAAAGACCAAAAATTTTCATAATTTTCAAAATATATTTCAATAAACATTTCAGAGAACATTTTTAAGATTTCCTCATTTGGAATTTTCAAATATGTTTCTTCTTTATTTTCCTCGTATTCTTCTGCCAAAGTTAAATATCCACTATGAAAAAACAAATTCCAAATATTCTTTTCAAAATTAGCTTCCAAATTTCCAAAAGTCATATTATCATTAATTCGTTTGAAAATACTTTCCTTATTTAAAAGTTTTGAAAAATCTTCAAAAATTTCATTTTTTAATTTTTGTAAATACAACTTTATAAGTCCATTTCCACTTGTATTCACCCAATAGGGCTTCAATTTTCCTCTTTTTAAAAAATTAATAATCGACCAAGGATTATAAACTTTTCTGTTGCCAAATAAATATCCATTATACCACTTTTGAACATCATCCAATTCATATTCCAGCTCAAAATCTTTAAGAGAATTCTCTACTTCATTTTCCATAACTCCAAAATATTCTGTAAATTCACTATCCAAAATTGTGTGAACTTCTAAATTATTCAATCCCGAAAAAATATTCTCTTTTGCAACTCTTAATATCCCCGTCATAACTCCCATCTCTAAGTATTCATTATCTTTTAAAACTAATCCATAAAAACTTTTAAAAAAACTGATAGCTTTGTCATAATAACCTTTTACATAAGAATCTATTATTGGCTGATCATATTCATCTATTAACACCACAACTTTTTTCCCATAATATTCATATAAATATTTTGACAAATTGATAAGCGATGCCTCCCATTCTACTGAATCTAATCCCCTTCGCACAGAATTAAATTCTTCTATTTCAATATCATCCATTTTTTCAGTCAAAAATTTATATTCAGAATATACCCTTTTTAATATTCCCTTAATAGTTTTAAGCCCATCATCCCAGTTTTCTTCGTCATAATTTCTAAATGAGATAGAAATTACTGGATAATTCCCCTGTTTTTCAAAATATTCACTTTTAGAAATTTCTAAATTTTCAAATAACTTTTTATTTTCATATTTATTTTTAACATTAAAAAAATATTTTAACATTGAAATATTTAATGTCTTTCCGAATCTTCTTGGGCGAGTAAATAATTTAACTTTAGAACCATCTTCCAAAATATTTTCTATAAATTTTGTCTTATCAAAATAATAGTAATTATTTTCAATGACATCCTTGAAATCAGATATTCCAACTGGTAATTTTACTTTCTTATTACTTCTCATATTTGATTTCCTCCCTTTTTTCTTTATACAATTATATCATATCTGTATAATAAAACAAAAACTTATATTTTTTAATTATTTAAATTTATTTTTTTAGGCTTTTAAATATTCTTCTTTTTTGTTATAATATTAGTAAAAATAACACTTTGGAAAGGAAAAAATAAAATATGAAAAAAATGTGGGAAGGACGGTTTCATAAGGAAACTAATAAATTATTAGAAAAATTTAATGCGTCTATAACTTTTGATAAAAGAATGTATGAAGAAGATATTACTGGGAGTATTGCACACAGCAGAATGCTTGCTAAGCAAGGGATTATTGCAGAAAGTGAGCAAAAAAAAATTGAAAATGGGCTGCTTCAAATAAAAGAAGAGATTCAAAGCGGAAAATTTGAATTTAAAATTGAAGATGAAGACATTCACATGTCGATTGAAAAGAGATTGACTCAAATTATTGGGTCTATCGCTGGAAAACTGCATACTGCTAGAAGCCGTAACGATCAAGTAGCTCTTGACGTGCGTATGTATGTGCGAAAAGAAGCTCATGAAATTTCAAAATTGCTTGTAAAAATGGAAAATGTTCTGTTAGAACTTTCTGAAAAATATAAAAATGTTATTATTCCAGGATACACGCATTTACAAAGGGCTCAGCCTATTTTGTTCTCTCATCATTTGATGGCTTATTTTCAAATGTTTAAAAGAGATATTTCTCGAATTAAAGACTTTTTAGAAAGAAGTGATGAAATGCCACTTGGAGCAGGAGCTTTGGCTGGAACTACTTTTGACTTAGACAGACATTTTGTTGCAAAAGAGCTTGGATTTTCAAAACCAACTGAAAATAGCTTAGATTCTGTAAGCGACAGAGATTTTATAATTGAACTTGCGATGATTATTTCTGTAATTTCAATGCACTTGTCAAGATTTTCAGAAGAAATTATTATCTGGTGCTCTTCTGAATTTTCCTTTATAAATCTTGATGATGCCTTTGCAACTGGATCTTCAATTATGCCACAGAAAAAGAATCCTGACATTGCAGAGCTTGTAAGAGGAAAAACAGGCAGAATTTATGGAAATCTTATGGGAATTTTAACTACAATGAAGGCACTTCCGTTAGCCTATAATAAAGATATGCAAGAAGATAAAGAAGGAATTTTTGACTCGATTGACAATATTAAACTATCAATTGAAATTTTTTACTCAATGCTTAACACACTTACAGTAAATAATGAAAAGATTTACGCTTCAATGAAATCTGGTTTTCTAAATGCAACAGATGTAGCCGATTATTTGGCAAAACACGATGTTCCATTTAGACAGGCTCATAAAATTGTTGGAGAAATTGTATCCTACTGTGAAGATAAGAAAATTGCAATTGATGATATGCAACTTGAAGAATTTCATAAATTTTCAGATGTTTTCAAAGATGACATCCTTTCTGAAATCACAATTGAAAATTGTGTAAATAAAAGAAATTCCTTTGGTGGAACTTCAATAAAAAATGTGGAAATGCAAATTGAAAATGGAAAAAAATTTTTACAAGCTCTTTAGTTAATTTTATACTATTTCCCATTAGAAGGATAGATTTATTATAAATTCTATTTAACAAGAGGTCTTGTTCCTTTGCCACAAAAAAATAAATAAAATATAATTTCTATTTTTTAAATGGGATTTAGTATTAGATAAAAATTTCAAAAAATTATTCATTTATAACAAAAAACTTATTTGATAATACTATAGAAAGGAAAATTTATACAATGAAGGAAATTAGACCAGCCCAAGAAAAAGACATTCCAAAAATAGAAAATCTGCTAGAACAAATTTTATTAGTTCATCACAAAAACCGCCCAGATATTTTCAATGCAACTGGCAAAAAATATAATGCTCAGGAACTTACAGAAATGTTAAATGATCCTAACAAACCGATATTCGTAGCAACAGATGAAAATGATAACGTAATTGGCTATGTTTTCTGTATTTTCAAGCAACAAACAAATCACAACGTCCTAACTGATATAAAAACATTATTTATTGATGATCTTTGTGTTGATGAAAATACTCGTGGGCAAAACATTGGAAAGAAATTATACGATTTTGCTTTGGATTTTGCAAAAAAGGAAGGATGTTATAATTTGACATTGGATGCTTGGGCTGATAATGCTGGAGCGGTAAAATTTTATGAAAGATTGGGAATGAAAGTTCAGAAATATGTTTTTGAAGAGATTTTATACTAAACCCCATTTAAATAACGAATTTATTACAAATTTTTCTAATAAAGGATATAAACCTAATATTTTCAAGTAATTTAAGATATAATTTTTATTTTTTAAACAGAGTTTAGTATGAACTAATCCGTCGGAGCATTTTTCTGTGCTGGCAAAACTGTTTGAGCATAGCGAGTCTTTTGTCAGTGCAGAAAAATGTCGTAGACTAGCCATAGGTTGTAGGATTTGCGACAATGAGCAATCCTACGAATATAAAAAATAAAAAAGTTGAATGATTATAAATTAGCTATTGAACAATTCTATTAAAAATTTATTCTCATTTTTAAACGGGGTTTAGTATTAAAAACAAATCTAAAAAAATTAATAATTTTAAAAATTATTTTTTTTCTTATTTCTTTATAATTTTTACTAAAACTAAATCTATATTGAACTTACGTTAAATGAAATAGATTCCAAAACTTTTAATAAGGCATCTGTTGTATCAAGTGAAGTAAGACAAGCAATTTCCTGCTCACTTGCAGCACGTCTGATTTTAAATCCATCATTTCTGGCAGTTTTCTTTTTAGCCGCTGTATTTATTACCATATCAACAAGTCCTTTATAAATCAGTCCTAGCACATCGTGTTCATATTTTCCTTCTTCTTCGATTTTTCCAACAGTTTCCACACGTAGACCTTTATCTTCAAAATATTTTGCTGTACCCTTAGTAGCCATTATATGGTATCCTAAATCAGAAAATCTCTTGGCTAATCCGTAAGCCTCCTCTTTGGCAGTTCCACTAATTGTAAATAAAACGCTTCCTTGATCCTTAACTTTTATTCCAGCTGAAACAAGTCCTTTGTAAAGTGATTTTTCAAGGTTTTCATCACTTCCCATAACTTCTCCAGTCGATTTCATTTCAGGTCCTAATGTTGTATCAACGTCTTTTAATTTTTGGAAACTGAATACAGGAACTTTTGTATATACATTTTTACTTTCTTCAATTAATCCAGTTTCATATCCTTTGCTCTTCAATGATTCTCCAAGAATTCCCTTCATTGCAAGATTTGCCATTGGAACTCCTGTGATTTTACTCAAGAATGGAACTGTTCTCGAACTTCTAGGATTTACTTCCAGTACATAAACTTCTCCGTCACTAATTACATATTGAATATTTAAAAGACCGATAATATTAAGCCCTTTTGCAAGTCTAACTGTGTAGTCAATTAATGTACGCTTATGTGCTTCAGAAACATTTTGTGGAGGATAAACGGCAATGGAATCTCCAGAATGGACTCCTGCTCTTTCAATATGCTCCATAATTCCTGGAATTACAACTGTTTCCCCATCGCAAATCGCATCTACTTCGATTTCCTTTCCAACTAAATATCTGTCAGTCAACACTGGATGATCAGGTGATACTTTTACTGCATTTTCCATATATTGTCTAAGTTCTTCTTCACGATATACGATTTCCATTGCTCTTCCACCTAATACATAAGATGGACGAACTAAAACTGGATAGCCAATTTCTGCAGCATTTTTTACAGCTGTTTCTGTATCAAACGCAGTTTTTCCTAATGGCTGAGGAATATTTAACTTATGTAATAATGCTTCAAATTTATCACGGTTCTCCGCATTATCAATTTCCTCAAGTGATGTTCCCAATATTTTTACACCGTGTTTTGACAATTTTTCAGCCAAGTTAATCGCAGTTTGTCCACCAAATTGAACGACAACTCCTTCTGGATGTTCAAGCTCAATTATCGCCATAACATCTTCTTCTGTAAGCGGCTCAAAGTAAAGTTTATCTGAAATTGAAAAATCTGTAGAAACAGTTTCTGGATTGTTATTTATAATAATTGCCTCGTAACCAGACTCTTTTATAGCCTTTACCGCATGAACTGTCGCATAGTCAAATTCAACCCCTTGTCCGATTCTAATAGGCCCTGAACCAAGCACAACAATTTTTTTCTTATCTCCTATAACACTTTCATTTTCTTGCTCATAAGTTGAGTAAAAATAAGGTGTTTCTGACTTAAATTCAGCCGCACAGGTATCAACCATCTTAAATACAGGCTTAATATTGTATTTTTCACGAAGTTTATAAACCTCATCTTCTGTCGTATTCCAACGATGTGCAATAACTTTATCTGAAAATCCATATCTCTTAGCAAAAAGAAGTACATCTGGATTATTCACATTTGCCTTTAATTCAACTTCAATATCAATAATATTTTTCATTTTATCAAGGAAAAACATATCAATTTTTGTCATTTCATGTATCTGCTGCGGAGTAACTCCACGTCTTAACGCTTCTCCAATAAAGAACAGTCTTTCATCTCCAGCCTTATGGATTCTCTTTAAAATATATTCCGAATTAAATTCATCCCCATTTGGAAGCCCTAAATGATGAACTCCATATTCAAGTGAACGAATAGCCTTTAACAAACTTTCCTCATAGGTTCTACCAATAGCCATTACTTCTCCAGTAGCCTTCATCTGTGTTCCCAAATGTCTATCCGCCTTTTCAAATTTATCAAATGGGAATCTTGGTATTTTACTTACAACATAATCAAGTGCAGGCTCAAAGCAGGCATAAGAGTTTTTTGTAACAGGATTTATAATTTCGTCAAGCGTCAATCCAACTGCAATTTTTGCAGCAATTTTTGCAATCGGATAGCCTGTCGCCTTTGAAGCAAGTGCCGATGAACGTGATACTCTCGGATTTACTTCAATAATATAATAATTAAATGAATGCGGATCTAATGCCAATTGAACGTTACATCCACCTTCAATCTTCAATGCTCTTATTATTTTTAGTGAAACATCTCTCAACATGTGATATTCCCTGTCTGTCAATGTTTGCGACGGTGCAACTACAATCGAATCTCCAGTATGAATTCCAACTGGATCAATATTTTCCATATTGCAGACAACAATTGCCGTATCATTGCTGTCACGCATTACTTCATATTCAATTTCTTTATATCCTGCAATTGATTTTTCCAATAAACATTGAGTTACTGGCGAATATCTAAGTCCATTTGTAACAATGTCTTCCAATTCTTCATCATTATGGCAAATTCCACCACCAGTTCCACCCATTGTAAATGCAGGTCTTACAATCACTGGATAACCAATTTTTTCCACAAATCTACGTGCTTCTTTCAAATTATGAATAATATCCGATTCAGGCACAGGCTCTCCCAGCTCATTCATCAAATCTCTAAATAATTCCCTGTCTTCAGCTTGCTTTATAGATTCAAGTTTAGTCCCTAGAAGTTCTACCCCACATTCTCTTAAAACACCAGATTCATGCAATTCCACAGCCAAATTCAGCCCAACTTGCCCTCCAAGAGTTGGAAGTAACGCATCTGGACGTTCTTTTCTTATAATTTTCGACACAAATTCAACAGTCAACGGCTCAATATAAACTTTATCTGCAATTTCCTTATCTGTCATAATAGTTGCAGGATTGGAATTTACAAGGATAACTTTATATCCTTCTTCACGCAATGAAAGACAAGCCTGTGTCCCCGCATAGTCAAATTCAGCAGCCTGTCCTATAATTATTGGACCTGATCCTATTACTAAAATCGTTTCTATATCTTTTCGTTTAGGCATTTTTCTACATCTCCTTCGATTATTTTTATTCTTTTTGTTTGTTTTTAATTAATGTTAAAAATGTTTTTCAAAACTACTAACTTCGATTTTTTTTCATATTTTCAATAAATATGTCAAATAAATAATTTGGATCATGAGGTCCTGGTGAAGCTTCTGGGTGATATTGCACTGAAAATACTGGATATTTCTTATGTCTTACACCTTCACAAGTTCTATCATTTACTGCAATATGTGTCAGTTCTAAATCTGTATCCTTCAATGATTCAATATCTACTGCAAATCCATGATTTTGTGCTGTAATGTCAACTTTTCCAGTTTGCAAGTTTAATACTGGCTGATTTGCTCCACGATGTCCGAATAATAATTTATATGTTTTTGCTCCACAAGCAAGTGAAATTAGCTGATGTCCCATACAAATTCCAAAAATTGGAACTTTTCCTATCAATTCTCTAAGTGTAACAATTGTTTCTGGAACATCTGTTGGATCTCCAGGCCCATTACTTAACATTATTCCATCAGGTTTCTGTCTTAAAATTTCTTTAGCAGTTGCATTATGAGGCATTACAACAATATCACAATCCCTTGAATTAAGTTCTCTCATAATTCCTGATTTCATTCCTAAATCAAGCAATACAACTCTCATACCCCTTCCAGATGAAAGAAACGCCTTTTTTGTCGACACTTGTTCAATTTGATTAGTCGGCAACGAATTACTTCTCAAATTTTCTACAACTTCTTGCGGGTTTTTGTCTGCACTTACAATAATTCCCTTAATTGTTCCATGTTCTCTAATTTTTTTTGTCAAGCTACGTGTATCAATTCCTGAAATTCCTGGAATATTCAAATCTTTCAAAACTTCATCCAATGTAAATTCATTCCTAAAATTAGAAGGCTTTCTACATATTTCACGAGTTACAATCCCTTTAATACTTGGATTGATAGTTTCATAATCATCTCTGTTTATCCCATAATTTCCAATTAATGGATAGGTAAATGTAATAATTTGCCCATTGTATGATGGATCTGAAATAGTTTCTTGATATCCAGTCATCGCGGTATTAAAAACAACTTCTCCTGCCATTTCCACATCTGCTCCAAATCCATATCCTTTATACACGCTACCATCTTCTAAAACAAGCTGTTTATCCAATGCGTACATAAATACTACCTCCCTAAATTTTTAAATGATTTAATATTATTTGTTTTCTAATTTGTTTAATTGTTATCAATATGTCTGATTTGTGATATAAATTACTTTAAAGTCAAACTCAAAAGTTATGCTAATATCTCTAATCTCATAATTATACTATATTTTTTAAGTTTTATCAATAATGTAACAGAATTATTTTTCAATTTAAAGTAAAATTTTTGATTTTTATCAAAAAATATGTTATAATTTCAATATCTTTTGGATATATTTCAAATAACTTCAAAATTGTAATAATTAAAAACATATATTATTTTAAGAAATTATTTGAATAAAGGAGGAAATTATGTTTTGTACTTTAGTTTGCTGTATGGATGGAAGATTTATCCATATTTTAAACGAATATATTAGAAATAATTATAGATATACCTTTGTGGATACTATTACAGATGCAGGTGCTGTAAATAAAATTATCAATAATGAAAATTATTTAAAAAGTATCGAAGATAAGGTTGTTTTAATTTCAGTGAATAAACACAAATCCGATCATATTTTTGTAGCAGGACATAGTGATTGTGCAGGATGTCAAACTAGCGATGAAATTCAAAAAAAATACATTTGTCAAGCTGCTGAAAAGATGCATACTGATTTACCTCATGAAGCTGTAACAGGACTTTTTGTTTATGAAAACGGAGAAATTGAAGTTTTAGTCGATTATGATATGGATAATTAATAAAAAATAGAGGAACTTTCCTGATTTAATGGACAAGTTCCTTTTTTTATTTTAATACTTTCTTTTTCTAATTTTTTTAATTAATAATAATGTTTAGCATTCAACATTTTTTCAGCAATCTTATAATTTGGCATATATCGTTCTATATAATTATAAAAACTTTTTCCATGATTTGGATATTTTAAATGTGTCAATTCGTGCAAAACTACATATTCTATTTCAAAAGGTGTCCTTTTTATAAGTTCTGTATTAAGATTTACATATTTTTTTACATAATTACATGAACCCCATCTAGTTTTCATTGGCTTTATTACCACCTTTTCCACATGTTCATCCAATATTTCCAACCATTTTTCCATAAATTTTGGAAACAATTTTTTTGCATTTTCAAAATACCACTTTTCCATAATTTTTTTCTTTTCATCAACATTTTCAAAAATATTTTCATTTATAGTTAAAATAATTTCATTTAATTTAGTATTATTTTTTAAACTTACACTATTAAAATGTCCTATTTTTACAGTCAAAATATATTCCTTCCCTAAAAATTTATGAATTTCTCCAGTTTTATATTCAAATCTCTTTTGTTTTTCCTTTACATCTTCAATCTTTTTCAAAACACTTTTTATCCATTCTTCTTTAGAACGAATAAAATTCTCAATATAATTACGATGTAAATTCATTGGAACAGAAATATAAACTTCCATATTAGGTTTTATCCTTAAATTTATATTTTTTACCTTTTTCCGATGAACTTCATATCCTAAAATTTTTTCTTTATTCATTTTTATCCAATTTATTTCCTAATCTTTTTATTTTAGATTTCTTTTTTTATTATTTTTGAACTAATAAATACCTTCCTCGCATTTTCGAGTACATCCTTTTGCAACTTATAAGTTACCAATTTTAAAGCCTCTTCATAGGTACACCATTGAAAAGCTTCAATTTCAGAAGTGTCAATCTTAACATTTTCATCTTGAGTGATTCCTACAAAAATTGTAACTTTTTTAATGGTTCTTTCATTTGGAATATATTTTATTAAACGTTCAAAACCTGGAATAATTTTTATATTTATATTTGTTTCTTCAAAAACTTCCCGAATTGCTGTTTCTTCCTTAGTTTCATTATTTTCAATATGCCCCTTTGGAAATCCCCAGTTCCCATTGTGCATTTTTACAAGCAGAATTTTCTCTGTATTCTCATTGAAAACAATTGCACCACAGGAATTTTCATACTCAAAATTATCCTTCAAATTATAATATTTTACAACATATTTTACCAATTCTTCCTTTTCATTCTTAATTTCATCACCAAGAACAAGCTCATACAACCTGTTTTTCACTTTCCCAATTTCACGATTACTAAATTTAAGATTTATCAAATCAATTCCTGTTATATCCAAATCATTAAATTGTGGTACTTCTCCTTGTTTTTTTATATTTTCAATTTTATTTCTAAAATTTTGTAAAATTTCATCATTTTCTGTACGAGTTCTTATACCTTTTGAATTTAAATCAGCAGAAAACAGATTAAACAGACGTTTTAAATTTCTTTCATCCATCTCAATAATTAATTTTTTTAATGTTTTATCTGAAACATCTTGATAAATTAACATATGATTTTTGACAATTTTTTTTACTGAATTTGTAAACTCATTTGAAGCCCTAAGATGTCTTAATTCCTCTTCAGCAATTAATGTACTTTCCTTTTCATGCCCATAAAAATGAAAAATTCCTTTTGCATCAATAATTTTCACATTGATTTTTCCCAAATCGTGAAAAAGTGCTGCAAATCTAGTAATTAAATCATAATCACAAAGATGAATAACTTTTATTATGTGATAAAATAAGTCATCTGGGTTATTTGGATTATTCTGATCAAAATTATACGTATAACGGAATTCTGGAATCAACATTTCCAGAACTTTTAGTTTTTTCATTTCAATAAATGCCTTTTTCACGAAATTCCCCATTAAAATTTTACTTAACTCATCAAAAATTCTTTCCTTCGATATTTTTGACAAAAACTTTCTTTTTTTATAAATAGCCTCTGCCGTTTTTTTATCCAAACTAAATCCTAATTTAGAAACAAACCTAAAAGCCCGCAAAATTCTAAGTGCATCCTCCTCTATTCTTAATTTAGGCTTTCCAACAAATCTTATTACCTTCTGCCTAATATCCTGCCTTCCACCATATAAATCAACTATTCCAGTCTTCCTACTGTAAGCTAGTGAATTTATCGTAAAATCCCTTCTTGCCAAATCTTCTTCAATTGTTTTTACAAATTTAATTTCCTTTGGATATCTGCTATTATAAATTCCTGTTTCTTTACGAAATTTTGCTATCTCATAATTTTTCCCATTCACTTGTATCATAAGAATTCCAAAATGTGCTCCCATTTCCTTTGGATTATAATCTGCAAAAATTCTCTTTAATTCTGAATACTCTATGTCAGTAGCAAAATCATAATCTCCAGGATCTCTATTTAGAATTTTATCTCTAATTGCTCCTCCGACAATAAATCCTGTTCCATTTTTATTTAATTGTTCCAATATGAATTTCACATCATTATCCAGATCAAATTGCATTCCAAATACGTCCTTTCAATCATTTTTTTCTTAACCAATCAATCTTTTTACTTTAAGTCAGAACTACAACTATTTTACTAAAAATTTTATTCTTTCCAATATTTGACAATTCAAATTTACACAACAACAAGGGGACTTAACCCCTTGTTAAATAAATATTCGCCTGATCATAATATAAAATCAAGTAAATCCATTAATTTTTTCTCAACTTTGCAATATAAAATCCATCCATATATTTATTTTCATACGAAATATAAGCCCCACCAAATTCATCCTTTACAATTTCTACACTTTCTGGAACTTCCAAATCTAAAACTTCTAAATTTTCATATTTTTCCAAAAAATATTGAATATTATTTGTATTTTCATTTTTAGAAAAAGTACAAGTGCTATAGACTATTTCTCCGCCATTTTTCAAGCATTTATACGCACTTTCAAATATTCTTTTCTGCAGTTTTTTTAAATTTTTTATATCATTTGAGGTCAGTTCGTATATTTTTTCAGGCTTTTTCCTAAGCACTCCAAGTCCGCTGCACGGCATATCCAGCAATATTTTATCAAATTTAACTCCTAAATTTTCAATTTGCGCAGCATCATTTAACCTTACTCGAAAATTACCATAACCATACTTATTTTTAAGTTCATTTAACAATTTCACCTTATGTTCATGAATATCCGTAGAAATCAATTTTTCTGGATTAAATAATTGCAAAATCGCAAGAGATTTTCCACCTGGAGCGGCACAAGCATCAAGCACAATTTCTCCATCCTTCACAGCTAAATTTTTCACAGCCAAATAAGATGAAGCATCTTGAATTACAGCTTCTCCATTTCTATAAATTTCCGTATCAAAAATATTCGCATTTGACAAATAATAGACTTCATCAACTGAAAATAAAACTTCTGTATTAATTTCTTTTAACAATTTCTCAAATTTTTCTTTAGTCATTTTATTCTTATCAAATCTAGCCGACAGATAACTTCTCTTTTTATATGACTCCATTATTTCCAAATAATTATCTGGATAATCAATTTTAAGTTTATTTACAAGCCATTGAGGATACGATAAAATAATACCTTCCCTTTTATCCATAGGAATCTCATTATCAAACTTTTCTTTACTTTTCAAAATTGTCTTTAAAGCCGCATTCACAAATCCAGCTTGATGCTCATTTATAATTTTTGCAACTTCTCCAGCCTCAAATATCACTCCTGCATTATCCGATTCCATAAAAAACAGCTGTGCAGCAGAAATTCTCAAAAGCTGCTTTATTTTCCGTTTTTTCACATTTCGTGTCCCTTTTTCAATTAAATAATCAATATAAATCAGGTTTTTTATTACAGTATTCACAACACTTGTAATAAAAGTTTTTTCCTTTTGAGTATAATTTTTTTTAGAAAAATAATAATTTAACTGAATATTGCTATATTTTTTCTCATACAAAATATCATCAATAATATTTATAATATCCAGTTTTATATTTCCTACCATTTTATTTCCTGTTAATTTTTTATTCTTTATCAATTTTTTCCCTTCTAGATTTTCTAATTAATTTTTTTATTTCCATTCCCATTTTTCAATTTTCACACTTGCATCTCCATCTGCAAACACACTTATCCCATCCGCACCTTTTTCAGGGAATATTCTCGATGAAAACACTTCCTGTCCACCGTTAATAAACACTTCCACAGAAGAATTATCTACAAATACTGTGAGTTCCAGTTCTGAAATATCTCCCAAATAAACTTTTCTTAATCTCTTATCAGGTTGTTCACCCTTTGTTCTGTCCAATACAAATTTCTTATCATTGTAATCAAATTTCAAAACAGTTTCACTATTTTTGCTAGTTCTCAATTTCAATCCAAAATCAGAATTAAAATTAGAAAATTTAGCTTTTAATTCATAAGTTGTCCCAGTTCCAACCTTTACTTCTCCAGCCACTTTTTCATTAAATTCAATTTTTTCTCCACGTATACTTTCCATTTCTTTTATCGGCAATTGATAAAGTCTTCCATTAATTACTTTTAATTCTCTTGGCAATGTCAAGCAATGAATCCATTCATTTTTCACAGTTGGAAAGTCTTCTTCTTCAGGAACTCCCATCCAGCCTACAATAATTCTTCTTCCTTTGTCATCCTCCATTGACTGTGGTGCATAAAAGTCATGCCCTCTGTCAATTTCCACAAAATCTGATGAAATTTCAAATTCAGGTTTTTCATAATCCAGTTTTCCAAATAAATATCCTGTCTGATATTTATTATTGTACAAATCTCCTTCAGGCTCCAGTCCTTGTGGTGAAAATACTAACAAATCCTTAATTTCTCCTGTTTTTTCATCCTTTAACTGAAAATAATCTGGACACTCCCACATAAATCCAAAATCTTTAAGTTTTCCATGATTTGCTCCTGCAATTTCCCCTTCAAATTTCCAGTCTTTTATATTTTCTGAACTGTATAAAACTGCCTTTCCTTCCAAATCTTCACTTTGAATACCAATTACCGCATAAAATTTCCCATCTTTTTTCCAAATTTTGGGATCTCTTATATGTCGAGTGTACCCGTCAGGCTGATTTACAATACTTGGCTCCCATCTCTCGAAATTTTCTCCGTCGCTTGAAACTGCTAAACATTGATAAGATTCTCTATTCCCATCACAATCTTTCACATTTCCAGTATAAAATAAATATAGTTTTCCATCATCCACAATTGCACTTCCAGAATAAACTCCATCCTTAGAATACCAGGTATCAGGTCGCAAAGCCGTTTCCAGTCTTTCCCAATGCAATAAGTCATCACTTACACTATGAGCCCAAGTTTTATTTTTATGAATCGTTCCTAAAGGATTCCATTGATAAAACATATGGTATTTCCCCTTAAATTGTGAAAATCCATTTGGATCATTAATAAGTCCTACAATTCCTTGAATATGGTACTTCTGTCGCCAAAAATCCTTTTCAACAATTTCTTTTTTTTCTAAAACTGATTCTTCTTCTTTTTTTTCAACATCTTTGAAATCCATATTTATCCACCTTTCATATTTTTTATACTATTCCCCGTTTAAAAAGCAAAAGTTTATTTTAATTACTTGAAAATAAAACTATTAAAAAGATTTATAATATATCCGTTATTTAAATGGTGTTTAGTATCAAATTTATTTAAAACAAATTCATTATATATTAATGTTATTTAAGATTTATTCAATTTATCATAAATACCATTATTATTTAGTTTTTATACCCTCCTATTTTATAGCAAATTCACTATATTTTACCATATTTTATTGCTTTTTCCAAATTTTTTACCCTATTTTTTTAAGCCTATCAAATTATTAACGTCCCTGATAAAAAATTATACAACAATTTACTTTTAATAAATTTTTTCTTCTCGTTTGAATATCTGACATAAATCTATTTAGAAAATATAAATAATATTTAGTTAATTTTCTATAAAAAAGAAAAAGAAGCACCATTTCTGATACTTCTATATTTCCCAAAAAAACATCTCTTCAAAAAATATCTTTTAAATATTTCTTTCAAAATCTTATTTAATCCTCAATCTACTTTTTTACATTGTAAATCAATTTTTCCCCATCACTATCAAGTACAACTGTACTATTTTCAGGTACTTCGTTGCTCAAAATCATTTTTGATAAGTTAGTTTCTATATCTTTTTGAACAAAACGTTTTAGAGGTCTTGCTCCGTAAGCTGGGTCATAAGCCTCGTTTACGATGTAGTCTAGAGCTTTGTCTGTAAATTCAATTTTTATATATTGTTCCTTTAATTTATCGTTTATTTCTTCAAGGATAAGTGAAATAATACTTTTCACGCTTTCTTTTCCTAATGCCTTAAATACTATAATATCGTCAATTCTGTTCAAGAATTCTGGCTTAAATCTATGTTTCATTTCATTTAATACAGCTTCTTTTGTAGGCTCTGAAACTTGCGGATCTTCCAATATAATTTCACTACCGATATTTGAAGTCATAATGATTATTGTATTTTTAAAGTCTACAACTTTCCCTTTACCATCCGTAAGTCTTCCATCATCAAGCAACTGTAACAAAATATTAAATACATCAGGGTGAGCCTTTTCAATTTCATCAAACAAAATTACTGAATAAGGTTTTCTTCTAACAGCTTCCGTCAACTGTCCACCTTCTTCATATCCTACATATCCTGGAGGTGCTCCGATTAATCTTGTCGTGCTGAATTTATCCATATATTCACTCATATCAATTCTAACAATATTGCTTTCATCATCAAACAAATTAAATGCAAGAGTTTTTGTCAAATAAGTCTTACCAACACCTGTCGGTCCTAGGAAGATGAATGAACCAATTGGACGGTTTGGATCTTTCAGTCCTGCACGTGAACGAATTATTGTGTCGCTTATTGTTGTGATTGCTTCATCTTGTCCAATTACTCTTTTCATCATTTGTTCTGCAAGATGTAAGATTTTTTCACGTTCTCCCTGCAACAATTTTGAAACTGGTATTCCAGTCCATTTTCCAACGATTTCTGCTATTTCTTCGCTGTCAATTTCCTGTTTTAATAATTTATTTGCACCTGGATTCTGATTTTTGGCTTTTTCTTCTTCATCTGCCCTTTGTTTTTCCAGTGCAGGCAATTTACCGTATTGCAGTTCTGCCAGTTTGTTATAGTCATTTTTTCTTTGTGCATCGGCAATTTGAAGTTTAACTTTTTCAATTTCAGTATTAATATTTTGAATCTTTTCAACTTCCTGCTTTTCACTTTCCCATTGCGCCTTAAACGCAGCCTTTTTCTCATTAAGTTCTGCCAATTCTTTTTCCAACGTAACAAGTCTGTCCTTAGAAGCCTGATCCTTTTCCTTCTCAAGCGCCACTTTTTCAATTTCAAGCTGCATAACACGTCTTGTAACTTCATCCAGTTCTGTCGGCATTGAATTAATTTCAGTCTTTACTTTTGCAGCCGCCTCGTCAATCAAGTCAATCGCCTTATCTGGTAAAAATCTGTCATTTATATATCTGTCGCTCATTGTAGCCGCTGTAACTATCGCATTGTCAGTAATTCTGATTCCATGGAAAATTTCAAATTTTTCCTTCAATCCACGTAAAATTGAAATTGTATCTTCCACAGTCGGCTCATCTACCATTACAGGCTGAAATCTACGCTCAAGTGCTGCATCCTTTTCAATATATTTTCTATACTCGTCAATTGTAGTAGCCCCAATAACCTTTATTTCCCCACGTGCAAGCATTGGCTTCAAAAGGTTTCCAGCATCCATAGATCCCTCTGTTTTCCCAGCTCCCACAATGTTATGAACTTCGTCAATGAAAAGAATTATTCTTCCTTCACTTTTTTCAATTTCTTCCAATACCGCTTTTAATCTTTCTTCAAATTCCCCACGATATTTCGCTCCTGCAACCAAGGCACCCATGTCAAGCGAGAAAATTGTCTTGTCTTTCAAATTTTCAGGCACATCACCTTTCAATATTCTTTGTGCAATTCCTTCTGCAATGGCTGTTTTCCCAACCCCTGGTTCCCCAATCAGAATCGGATTATTTTTATTTCTTCTTGATAAAATCTGTATAGCCCGTCGGATTTCATTATCTCTCCCAATAATCGGATCAAGTTTACCTTTTCGAGCCAGTTCAACCAGATCTTTTCCAAATTTATCTAACGCTTCGTATGTACTTTCTGGATTATCTGTCATAATTTTTCTACCTCCTCTTACACTTTCAAGCACAGTTTCAAACTGCTTCTTATTTATCCCATATTCTTTCAGAAAATTATTATTATCATAACTTGCTAAAAATAGATGTTCTGTACTGATATAACTATCCCCCATTTTTTTAGCAAAATCTCCAGCTCCCACAAGAACCCTATTCATTTCTCCGTTCGGTCGTGGTTCACTGTTCCCACCTTCAATTTTTGGAAAACTTTCTAACTTCCCTTCAATTTTCTTAATCATATCAGTAGTATCAATTCCCATCTTTTTCAATACATTAGGAATCAGTCCATCCATTTGCCCCACAAGTGCCAACAATAAATGTTCCACTTTTATATCAGAATGTTTGTATCTAATCGCAAAGTTATTAGCCTCTGAAATAGCCTCAATACTTTTTTGTGTAAAGTTCTGTTCCATATCTATCACCTTTTTTCTCATTTTTAACTTTCATAAATCTTCAATTTTGTTAGCACTCTGTATTATTGACTGCTAACAAATATACTATACCATTATTTAATTTTTTTGTCAACACTTTTTTTGAATTTTTTTTACATTTTTTTAAAAGGTGTATTGTATAATCAATCGCAACCAAAAAATATGTCAAAAAAAATAGTAAAACTTTTTTATTTAATTCTAAATTTTTTAAAAAAAATTGAATTTGTCATTTTTATTACCATATTTAATTTTTACTATTAGACCTGTTCGATAACTATACAAACTTAGAATTTAATAAAATAAATATCTTGAAGCAAGGGGTCTTGACCCCTTGTATAGATAAAAAACTTAGGTTATCGAACATATCTATTATAACAATGTTATATCACATCTAATTGTTTTTTTAATCTAAATTTTTAATACCAGGCTAATATTTAAATATATCCAAAATTTATATAATCAAATTAAAAATTGTTATATTATAAAAATTTTTAGTATCAATATGTTTAAAACTATTAAATTAACTATAAATTAATCTTTATATAAGTAAAAAAAAAAAAAAAAAAAACGGTGGTATACTTATAAATGAGTTATACTATATTAAATTTAGCACTATTTATTTTTTTATATAAATTTAAATAAAACACTGTTTTTTTAAATATTGATATGTAATAACTCTATGCATAAATTTTTTAATGCAAAAGTTAAAATTAAGAATTTACTCAATATTTATCAAGTTTATGCTCTATTGAATATACTTAGATAAATAATTTGTATATTTTTAATCTTAATGTAGTTATATTTTGTCAAGAAAGGAGGATAAATCAAAACTTTTTTTAATTAAAGTTTAAATTTAATAAATAAGTAAATAATAAAAATTTTAGGAGGAAAATATTATGCAAGAAAGAGAAGTTTTTAAATTTGAAAAAAGTGGCATGAAATCAAAAGGTGCTTGGACATTTGCTGTATTTGGAGTTATTGCCTTGTTTGGAGGAGGATTTTATTCTCTTATCGGAATATTAATGTTAGCTTATAGTATTTATTTGTTTAACAAAAAAAGTAAAGTAATTGTTTATACAACTGGTTTTATTATTTCGGAAGGTAAGAATTTACAAAATATTAATTTTGAAAGAATCTTAGCTATAAAAGGCGATATAGGACAAAAAGTAAAAATTCTATATTTAAATAAACCTTTTTTTGAATATTCAAATAATGAAATGAATAAAATATATTCTGACTATAAAGAAATCAACTTTGATGATGAACTGTTGGAAAAGGATTTTATTAATGTATTTAACATTATAAAAGAACAATTTAGAAATTATGTATTTGAAAAATATAACAATGATTTAGAACAAGTTATTAATTCCCCATATTTATTTGAACAAATTAAGAATAATAATCTAAACTTTATGAAAGCTAAACTTTTTGGAGGAGTTACTGATACAATTATTCCTTTGCAGTATGGGGATGTTGTTAATGTAACTACAAGAAAAAAAGCCTATGTAACTAATGGTCAAGCTGATATAAGACAAGCTAGACAAAGTTTTGAACCACAATGGCAATTTGCTTCAACATCGACAAAATGTGATACAGTTAATTTAATTAACGCAGTACTTGTACAAGAAATTTTAAATAAAAAATATAATATAAAATTTATTTAAGGAGATTTTTATGAAAAAAATATTTAATTTAATATTGTTTTTTTTAACAGTAATATCTTGTCAAAACAATTTGAAAAACGTATTTACTAGAACTATTTCTAACTTAGATCCTAATTTAAGTTATCAAAATGAACTTATCATGTATGAAAATAATATATTTTCAGGAAAAATTGAATTGCAATCACCATTACAAGGTTATATAGAAGTTAAAAATGGTACGCTAAATGGAAAAGTTTCTATTATAGATGGCACTCAAAAATTAGAAGCAATAATGGAAGAAAATAATATACAGTCTATAGAACACTTTGATTATCAGGATCAGGGAAATAATCATCATACTTATAAATCTAACTACAGAAATGGTATTCTCACCAATCTAACAAATATTACTAAAAATACAGAATTAAATTTAATTATTAATTCCAATGGTAATATAAATGGAACTATTAAATTAAACGGCAATTCATTTAGTATTGTAAATAATGAATATTCTGCAAGTAATTTTGGAGGATTTTTTCCTAAAAAAGGAGGAACTTTTGTATACTATCCTAACGAGAATATTATCCAAGAAACCTATTTTTATAATACTAGTGCCTATACAACAAGTACATTTTCTGCTTTTGCAGGAAAAACTAACATTCCTGTATTTAATAAAAATTATATTAAAGAATTTATTCTTACAAAAATAGGTTTAATAAAATCTACTACCACAAATAATACCAATAGCACTAATATAAAAACTAATGAAAATAATGACACAGAGTCTAATTACAATTATTCTGATGAAACTTCTTCATCTGAAAAAACAACAGAAAATACAAATTCAGAAAATGAATTAGATCTAGAAGATTTAAATAACCTAAAATATGAAGTCATGGATAATGAAAATGAATCAGCATTCAATAAATACAACAAAAAAGAATTACGTATTTTACGAAATATGATATACGCAGAAAAAGGATACATTTTTAAAGATGAAGAATTATCTTCATTCTTCAATAATAAATCTTGGTATACACCTGAAATTAGTAATCAAGATGACATTCAATTAGATGATTATGATAAACAATTCATATTAAAATTAAAAAAATATGAATATAATTGATTAATCACATTCACAAAATAAAAAATACTCAGATAGCAAATCATATCGCCATTTGAGTATTTTTCTCTCTTAAAATTTTTCTATTTCTTCACAATAAAAAGTTTTCCATCACCACTATATTCAACAATAAAAAGTTCACTTAAATCAGTAATATTATATTTTTCCAATTCTTCCTTCAACCAATCATCATCTTTTCCGATATGTTTCAAGTTATCCTCTTGTATGTTCCCTTCGGAAACCAATAAATTTGAATAACCGCCTTCACCTTTTTTTATAACAATAAGTTGTCCATTCGATTCCATAAAAGCTTCTTCTATATCCGATATTTGTGTAACACCTTTTGTTCTCAATTTTGTATAAAAATCAGGAATTGAAAGTGTGGCTTGTGCAAAATTTTCTGTTAGCATTTTTCCATCTCTTATTAAGTACACAACTTGTCCATCTATCATTTTTTTTACGCGTTTATTTGTATTTTTTAGAAAATCAGTTACTGTCATTAAAAGTCCCCATATTAAAAGAACTATCAAAAACTGAATTATTGATATAGTTGGACTATAAATTACACCACCGATAATTCCCCCAAGAACATAGTTACCTATTTGATCTTCTGTTGATGTTGGTGCCAATTGGCTCCGTCCATTTAAATTCATGAACAAAACTAACGCAATAAATCCAATTGTAAGTTTTATTGCTACAAGAATTATGAAATCCAAAATTACATCATCTTCCTTTCTTTTATATTTTTTTCCATGCTATTATTCTTTAAGCATTTTTACTTCATCCACATAAGGAACTGTCATTTGTTCAACTAAAATATTAGTTCCTACCCAGTGAATTTGATAATATTTATCTTTTATTTTATAAACAGTGTCCTCTGTTATTTCAGGCGTGTTTATAAAAATATCATTTTCGCTAACTTTAAATTTTTCAGATAATTTTTTTATAACACTTGCCGAATTTTTATAAACTTTTTCTTCATTATTTCTAGCTCTATAATTATCATAATGATATAATGCAAATAAGAAAATAAACATCAATCCAAGCAAACTAAGCTGTTTATCTCTAAGCGAAATGCTTCCTTTAAACCATTTCCAAAATGCAAATAATATAAACGCTATCACTAAAATTATTACAACAAGAAAAAATTTATCCGTTACAAATTTTTGGTTTTCTAAATAATTAAAATTATAAAATTCCATATATTATGCTTTTTCTTCCTTCCCATAAATTTTCTGTCATTTGTAAAAGCCTATAAAATCTAACTAAAATAGTATTTTATGATTTAAACTACTCATATTTCTTTTTAATTATTACTTTTTGACAATGAGTTTCTTTAATTATGTAAATACTATTATCGCTTAGTTTTTAATAATTTTATTTTTACAATTGCCTGTAAATGAGCTTTTTTATTATATCATTAAAAAAAGTATATTTCAATTTTTTCCCTAAAAAATAATACTATTAAAATTCATAACAATCCTATTATTTAAACAACTCGTTAATTTTCTGAATCGTATAATCCACATCATTTTTAAAAGTAAAATCAACAATACTTGTCCCTACAATTACTCCATCCGCATATTTTCTCATTGTATTAACATTGTCATTATTTTTTATTCCAAATCCCAAAGAAACTGGTAAATCTGAAACTTTTCTTATTTCCTTGATAAACGATTCCAAACGTGGCAAATCAACCTGTTTTGAACCTGTTACTCCTAACGAACCGATTGCATAGATGAAGCCATCTCCTTGGGAAACGATTTTTTTTATTCTATTTCCAGAAGTAACGCTTACAAGCGGAATAAGAGCAATTTCATTTTCCCGCAATTTTTCTGACATTTCAAAGGCTTCCTCATAAGGCAGGTCTGGAATAATTAACCCTTTAATATTGGCTTTTTTACACTTTTTAATAAATTCGTCAATTCCATAGGCAAATATTAGATTGTAATAAATCAAAAAGATCAAAGGCTTTGAAATATCGTCTTTTATTTCAGTTAGCAAATCAAATACGGTATCAGTAGTAACTCCAGCTTCTGAAGCTAGAAATGATGCATGCGAAATTAATTTTCCATCAGCTAACGGATCTGAATATGGAATACCGACTTCTAGCATATCAAGGACCGTGTTATCTAAATTTTGTAAAAATTGCTTTGTAAAATCAACACTTGGAAAACCTGCAACAATGTAGCCAATATTTACTTTTTCTTTTTCCTTAAAAACATCAATAATTTTTTTACTCATTTTCAAAACCTCCATTTAACTCATAAATTCCATTTTCTCCGCCACTTTCCTTATCTTTTAATACAGAAAAAACAGTATGCATATCCTTATCTCCACGTCCAGACACGTTTACAACGATAGTTTCCCTCTTGTCTTTAGAAAGTGCAGGACATAATTTTTCAAGATATGCTAAAGCATGTGAACTTTCAATCGCTGGAATAATTCCTTCTTTTCTCGTAACGAGCATTAATGCTTTCATCGCCTCATCATCGGTAACTGGTACATAAGTTGCCCTTTTTGTGTCAAACAGATGCGAATGTTCAGGACCTACTCCTGGATAGTCAAGTCCAGCGGAAATTGAATGAACTGGACTTATTTGCCCATATTTATTTTGCAGCACATAAGTTTTCATTCCGTGAATAATTCCAGGTTTTCCAAGTGTCAATGTGGCAGCATGCATATCTGTGTCAATTCCATAACCTCCAGCTTCCACTCCATAAAGTTTAGTTGAATTGTCATTTATAAATGCGCTAAAAATCCCAATTGCATTACTTCCGCCACCAACACATGCAATAACATGGTCAGCATGTTTTCCAAGAGCTTCAAGCTGCGCCTTTGTTTCATAACCAATAATTGACTGAAAATCACGTACAATTGTTGGATATGGATGAGGCCCTACAACTGAACCGATTACATAAAATACAGTTTCTATTTCAGCAACCCAAGACTGAATAGCCGCTGTTGTCGCTTCTTTTAATGTTTTCAGCCCATCTTCAATTGAAATAACTCTTGCACCTAAAAGTTCCATTCTAAACACATTCAGTTTTTGCCGTTCAATATCAACAGCTCCCATATAAACATCACATTCCAAGCCTAACAAGGCAGCGGCAGTCGCAGTCGCAACTCCATGCTGTCCAGCCCCAGTTTCAGCAATTACTTTTTTCTTCCCCATTTTCTTAGCAAGCAAAACCTGCCCAAGCGCATTATTAATTTTATGAGCTCCAGTATGGTTCAAATCCTCTCTTTTCAAGTAAATATCGTGATTATAATATTCACTTAAATTTTTTGCATAATAAAGCGGAGTTTCACGCCCAACATAATTTTTTAACAAATCATCAAATTCCTCAAAAAATTCCTTATCATTCTTCAATTTTTCATACTCTGCTTCCAGTTCCGCCAAAGCAAACATAGCAGTTTCTGGCACAAATTGCCCACCAAATTGCCCAAAATATGCCTTTTCATTAAAATGTTTATTTCCCATATTTCTTTCCTTTCACATTTATTTTTTTAAATTATTATTTTCCCTTTTTTACTAAATTTACAACTTCCTCAACTAATTTTTTATTTTTTTTATTATTGACCTCAACCTTACTGTTCACATCCAAAATCGCAGGCTTACATTCAAGCGCCTCACAAATATTTTCAGCCGAAAGCCCTCCAGCCAGTACAAATGAATATTTCTCCAAATCCTTCAGAATATCCCAGTCAAAAACAATCCCATTTCCCCCGCGATTTTCTCCCTTCGCATCAAACAACGGATATTCAATATACTGTTTATAATCTGCAATATCTGGAAGTTCATCAGTCACTCCAAAAACTTTCCAAATTTCTGTCTTAGACGGAAAATTTTTACGTTTTCTAAAGCAGCTTTTCTCATAAAGTTTTTCCAATTTTTTCGTAAGCTCCACACAATATTCCACCGATTCATCTCCATGCAGCTGCACAACATCAATTCCAGTTTCCTCCACGATTTTCACAATATTCTCAATCATCGCATTCACAAACACTCCAACAGTTTTCTTCCCGTGCCTATGCGCAGTCCTAGCAATCTTAGCCGCAAGCTCCGTATCTACCTGCCTTGCACTCTTTGCAAAAATACATCCAAAATAATCAATATCCAAAGTTTTCAATTCATTAATTTCAGTAATGCTCCTAATCCCGCAAACCTTCAATTTAGTAGCATTTTCTGTGAAATCATCAGTTGCCACATTATTTTCTTTTTTCTCCAATTTTTTTCCTTCCATAAATTTATTTTTCTTTCTAAAGAAGCCCCTTCATAAGTGCCTCTCCGATTAGCAGTCCATCCACATTCAATTTTTCCGCATATTCCACATCCTCTTTTGACAAAAATCCACTTTCACTTACAATAGTCAAATTTTTCAAAACATCTCTTGGAATTTTATTTATCAATTTTTCCGTAGTTCTAATATCAACTTCAAAAGTATTCAAATTTCGGTTATTTATCCCCAAAATCTCTAAATTTGGAATCTTCAAAGCTCTTTTTATTTCCTCTTCATCATGAGTTTCTACCAAAACATCCATTTCCAAATCCTGTGCCAACTTATGAAGTTCCAAAAGCGTCTTATCATCCAACATTCTCACAATCAGCAAAATCGCCGAAGCCCCCAAAAACTTAGCATGTGCCACCTGAAATGGAGTATAAATAAAATCCTTCCTCAAAATCGGCATTTCTGGAAATTTCTCTCTTATAATTTTTATAAAATCATTCTCTCCTTTAAAATATTCCTTTTCCGTCAATATTGAAAAAGCCGCAACCCCTTTATCCACATAACTTTGTGCCTGTTTTAACAAATCAAAGTCATCTTTTGCAATTTTTCCCTTCGATGGAGAAGCCCTTTTAATTTCTCCAATAATCCGTACTCCATCCTGTTTCAATGCCTCTTTCAACGATGGCTGCTTAAAAGATTTTATTTCTGCTTCAAGCTGTATATCTCTTTTTATTTTTATTTTTTCTAAAATATCCATATTTTTCCTTTCAATAAAATATAATTTTATCAATAAACTTAATAAAAATTCCCAACACAATTACATGCGTAAAAAAAATTATTATTTTTAATTTAATTTTATATTTTTTTCTTTTTTCTTTATCTTTAATTCTATTTATTTTTTCAAGCTTTTTAAAACTGAAGTATATAATTATTATTTTAAATAAAATCCAACTTATAGGAAGATTCCAAAATCTATTTTTAATCGTATTATTAAGAAGATAAGGCAAAATCCATAAAGGATCTACTGGAGCATCAAACCAAAAGATAATTATAGATATTATGTCAGGTACTATAAAATACCTCAAACATTTTTCTTTATACAAAGTTTTTATCATCATCTAAATCCCTCTTCAAAAAAATTATTTCACATAATTTTCATAAAACTCATAAACCTTTCCACTCTCAATCGCTTCCAAAACCATATCCTTCGCCTTCGCAGGATGGTCCACTACATTCGCAGTATAAAGCCCAAACATCGCATTTAACACAACTATATCGAATTTTGCTGATTTTTCTTCACCTTTTAATATTCTTATCAAAATTTCAGCATTTTCCTCTGGAGTTCCGCCTTCTATTTCAGAATGAAAAGCTCTTTTAAATCCAAAACTTTCAGGAGAAATTGTATATTCAAGAATTTGATCTCCTTTTACTTCAATAATTTTAGTGTCATCACAAATTGTTATTTCATCAAGCCCATCATTTCCACAAACAACCAACGCATGTTCTCTTCCCAATAGTTGTAATGTTTCAGCATATAATCTGTGAACAGGTTCATGATAAAGTCCAACTAACTGATATTTCAACTTTGTATTTGGATGAAGAAGCGGTCCTAAAATGTTAAAGACAGTTCTTATTCCAAGGCGACTTCTAACTTCTCGCACTTCTCCGACTAATTTATGGAAAAATGGTGCATGGAAAAAGGCAAGATTTTTTTTGTGTAACTTTTCAATTTGAGTTGCCAGTGATTTTTCAAGAGGCACTCCTAATTTATCAAGTACATCGCTGCTTCCACTTTTACTGGAAATTGCACGGTTTCCATGTTTTGCGACAGTCACTCCCATTGCTCCCAGAATAAATGCAACAGCTGTTGAAATATTTATTGTCTTGAATCCATCACCACCAGTTCCGCAGACATCAATCATTGGAGTTTCATCTTCAAAAGTTGTGCTGTATTCTAAAATATTATTTACAAAAGCAGTTAATGATTCTGGATAAAGGCTTTTTTCTGAAATTAGCACAAGCAATGCTCCAAGCTGTACAATATCATAACTTTTATCATCAATAATTTTACAGATTTCTCTAAAATCAGTATCTGTCAATGCAATATTTTCCTGTAATTTTTTCAAATATTTATCCATGTTTTCAAAGTTTCCTTTCTTTTTACTATTTTCAAAATTTTTATTTTTTTGCAAATTTTCTGAAACTTCAATATTTAAAAAGTTTCGTATTATATTTTTCCCATATTCTGTAAAAAACGATTCTGGATGAAACTGTATCCCAAAAATATTTTTACTTTTGTGTTCCACAGCCATCACAATCCCATCTTCAGACCTTGCCGTAACTTCAAGCTCTTCTGGAATATTTTCAACATAAAGCGAATGATACCTCATGACTTTAAATTTTTTTGGCAAGTTCTTAAATAACACAGAATTTTCCGATAAAACTGTAATTTCTGAAGTCTTACCATGCAATGGATTTTCAAGCCTTTTTATTTCTCCACCAAAATTCATCCCAATTGCCTGATGCCCAAGGCAAATCCCCAAAATTGGAATATTTCCCAGCTCATCAATATTATTTAAAATTTCAAGGCAAATTCCACTATCCTTTGGATGCTTTGGACCTGGAGAAAAGATTATTTTATCAGGATTCATTTTTTTTATATCATCAACCGTAATCGCATCATTTCTCACAGTAATTACTTCATCATCAGTCATTTCCTTCAAATACTGCTCAACATTAAAAACAAACGAGTCGTAATTATCAATCATCAAAATCATTTATTTCACATCCTCCCCTTTTTCATTTTTATTTTCCTCATTTTTAACCTTTTCAACTTCTCTTTCTTCTTTGCAGAATTTCTTAAAAATATTCAGTACAGACGCTCTTTTATGGCAAATTTCATCATATTCCTTTTCCTTCACCGAATCAAACACAATTCCAGCCCCAGCTTGAATAAACACATTTCTAACCTTGTCAACCTTATTCAAGTCATAATTTTTATTTTCAAAAAATGCAGTTCTAATAATAATCGCAAGCTGAACATCCCCATTAAATCTCAAAAATCCGATTCCTCCCGCATAAACATTTCTCTTAAATACTTCTAGTTCTGAAATAATCTGCATAGCACGAATCTTGGGTGAACCAGAAAGTGTTCCCGCTGGAAGAGCTTGAGCAATAACTTCAAATATCGACACATCTTTTCGCTTTTTCCCGTAAACATCAGTCACAATGTGCATTACATGCTCATAATTTTTAATATGCATAAGATTTTTCACAACCACCGAGCCACTTTCAGCAAATTTTCCAATATCATTCCGTGCCAAATCCACAAGCATTCGATGTTCAGCACATTCCTTTTCATCATTTAACAAATCATTTGCTAAAAATGCATCTTCATTGGCATCTTTTCCCCTTGGGCGAGTTCCAGCAATGGGAGCGATATAAATATTATCTGATGAAATATCAACTAGGATTTCAGGGCTTGAACCGACAATATCTCCATATTTTGTAGGAAAATGATACATATATGGACTAGGATTAGCCTTTGACAATTTTTCATAAAAATCAAGAGAATCCATATTTGTCGCAAGTTTCAACTGTTCACTTAGCACAACCTGAAAAATATCCCCAGCCTTGATGTATTCCTTTGCTTTTTCAAGAATGCCGTAAAAATGTGATCTTTCCTCATCAAAATCTGTTTTTATATCATAAAGCAATTCACTATTTTCAGTTCTTTTCTCAATTTCATCATTCAAAAAATCAAAATATTTTCTTTCGTCCCCATAAAATGAATATTCCTTGCTAGTCTTTGAATAATGCAAATAAGCCTTCGCATTGGCAAAAATAAACTGTGGAAACTTAAACTGCTCTTTTTCTATCTTCTCAATCTTCTCAAAAAAATGTATCGACTCATAGGCAAATGTCCCAAATAGCCCTGCAAACGGAGCAACCTTTTTTTGCTTCACAAAAGAATTATAAATTTTCTTCAAGGAATCATAGCTATATTCATTAGAATCAAAATATTCACAGTCAATCCCAATAATAACTTGCCGTTCATCTTCAGCAAAATAAGAATTATTAAATTTTTGCCTGATAACAGAATAATAATAAGTAGGTTTATTTATCAACATAAAATTTCTCACTTTCTCCAATTTTTTCTCTTTTTACTTTTCTTCTTTCTCCTTATTCTTTCCCTTTTTCTAAATCTGTTGAAATTTATAAAAAAATTCTCTTAAACTATTTTACCGTCTAAGAGAATTGAATAAAATAAAAGCATTGATTTTTACTTCACCAATGCTTTTTTCATAATATTTATAATCGTAATTACAATAAATCTCAACATAGCTGGCAAAAAATATTAAATTGTATTTAATTTTTTCCACCATATCCAACTATGTCTAATCATCGTAATCACTCCTTAAAATTTATTTTACTATTAATTTACAAATACTATATCATAAAAAATATATTTTGTAAAATATATTTTATTAATTTAACCATAAATTTCGCTAATGATTAATTTATACTTGCTGTCCCGTTTTCTTCTTGAAGTTTTTTATCATCCCATAATTTAAAGAATGGATAGTAAATAGCCGCTGTTATGAAGAAGTTTACTACTTGTATGGCTGCTCCTGTCCAATGGCTCGTTGCGAGAAAACCGGATATAAAAGGAGGCGTTGTCCAAGGCAAGGCAACTCCAGTTACTTTTGCAACTAACCCTGAATACATCGCTAGATAAGTAACCATTACTGTAACTAACGGAGCCAATATAAATGGAATGATTAAAATAGGGTTCATAACTATTGGAAGTCCAAATAAAATAGGTTCGTTAATATTGAAAAAAGCAGGACCAATTGCTAATTTACCAATTTCTTTAAGCTGTTTGCTCTTAGAAAGGAAAAGTAGCATAATAGCAAGAGAGAAAGTTGTTCCAGAACCTCCCATATTATGAAAAATATCAAAAAACTGAGTTGTAACTATATTTGGAAGAGGCTTTCCAGCACTAAGCGCAATTCTGTTTTGATCCATTAGCGTATCTAATACAGGTTTTGCTATACCTCCCGTTACTAGATTTGAACCGTGTATTCCGGCAGACCATAATAAATTAGTTATAAAAGAAAGTCCCATCATTCCAAAGAAAGATCCTCCTAATGCTGTAAGTGGTTTAGTCAAGACCATTTCAACAACTTTATGTATATTTCCAAATGGAGAAACTTCAAATAAAATTCTTATTATCAATGCAGTCATAATAACAAAAAATCCTGGAATTAATGCTGCAAATGATTTTGATACTGCAGGTGGTACAGAATCAGGCATTTTAATAACAATATTCTTTTTCACAATAAAGTTTACAATTTCTATTGCCAAAAGAGACATTATTATAGCTACAAATAATCCTCCACTTCCCATACTAGGCAGCGGGATGCCATTATGAAAAGGAGTTACAAGTAAAAATGCCAAAACTCCTAAGATTGTACTGGAAATTTCATCTAATTTATAGTGTTGAGCCAATTTATATGAAATACCAATACACGCAATAAAGCCTAATAAATTAAATGTTACATCAACAGGATAGGATAACCATTTTGCGATAATCTGCCCAACTGCATTATATTTATAAAAATTAGCTAATGCTGGTATTGGCAAATTTCCTAAAATCAAAAATACAGATCCTGCAATAATAAATGGCAATGTAATGACCATTCCATCTTTGATTGCCGCTAAATGTCTCTGATTAGCCACTTTTACAGCAACAGGCATTAATTTTTCTTCTAAAAACTGTGTAAATTTGTTCATAATATTAGCCATATTAATTCCTCCTAAAAAATGATTATTTTAAAAATTCAATATCTTCAAGCATGAAAAACAAATTCTCTTTTATAAAAACAAATACCGGTATTCATGGTTTAAAATCATTTACCGGTATTTGAACTCTAACAAAAGTATAATATAAATTGAGCTATTTAATTAAATTTAACGCCTGATCTAACACTTTTGCCCCATTCATCATTCCATAATCAACCATATTAATTACATCTATGTTAATGTTATTTTCTTCAGCGATTTTTTGAGCTTCTGGTAAGGCATATTTAACCTGCGGCCCCAATAAAACAACGTCAGCTTTTGGAAATTCTTCTTTTGCCTTGTCAAGTGGTTCTGCCCAAATTTCAGCTTCAACTCCTCTTTTTTCAGCCTCAGCTTTCATTTTGTTTACCAATAGGCTAGTAGACATTCCTGCTGCACAGCATAATAAGATTTTTTTCATTTCGGATCATCCTTCCTTATTTTATTTATTTTTTTAAGTGTATTTTCATTGTTTTATATTCCAATGAGCTTAACTTCCATATTTATAGTATACCACCAATTTGTTAGAAGTCAAATTTTATAAAAAAATAATATTTTTTCGTCTATAATCTGTTTTAAATATCGAAAAAATAAGTTTTTATAAAATAAAAACTAGAATAAACGATAAAAAAACATATATTTTTTCGTTTATTATTTTAAATGATTATTCCAAAAAAAAATAAAATTTTTATAGGAATTTTATGATTTTTATTTGGCTTTTAGCATTTTGGAAGTACTTTATATAGATTTTGAAGTCAGTAAAGCTCTGTTCCATTGTCTGTTCATTTTTTAAAGTAAGAATTTCGTTAAAATATCCATCATCAACTAGTACTCTAAGTTCATTTTCCAAATGATTCTGACGCATGAGATTGGATATATCAAGCTGAAGAAAAAAAGGAGTACGGTATTTTCTTTTTATGTTCAAAACCTCTGATTCATGTTTTAAGTTATTTTTTAAGGATTGTCCCAAATCAAGCAGCAAAACTTTTTTTAACTGCTTTTCTATATTATTTTTAAATTGCTTTTTTGTAAAAATAACATTTGTATAAACGTAATCGTAATTTTTCTTTAAAATATACTTTTTTATCAATTCATAAGTAGCATGAAAATCTTTTACATCATTTTTTATCAAGTCCATAATGCTGTTTATATGCTGAACAAGCTCCTTGTTTTTCTTTTCAGAAGATTTACTGTTATCAATTATTTTAAAACGAATTTTTTCCACTTTATTATTTATATGTTCTCCAACCTTAATTTTTTCATAAACAACCTTAATGTCAGAAAAAAGATTTATGGATTCAATTGCTTTTTTTAAGATCTGTTTTTCAAAGTCAAAAAAACGCTCATATTTATCTCCAGTATCAAACATTTCTTTTAGTCTTTCTAACGTAATTACAGTATCATTATTATAATTTTTATCAGAAATCAAATAAGTATAAAAATTATAAGTAGTCTCATCTCCCATAAAAACCAGAAAGTCAAATCTAAGAAGTGAGAATAAAGTATTGTTTCCCCGAGCATTTTGAATTTCTCTTGCAAATTGAAACTCAATTTTGGAATAAACAATATTGTAAGACACCAAAATTGGAAATCGTCCATAAAGCACAATTTTATCATTACTAAAAATCGAAAATTCCAGCTTTTTCACTTGTAAATTATCCAAAAATTTTTTCAATTGTTCAAATGTAGAAAATTTAAGCACATCTAATATTTCATTTAAATCAACATCTTGTAAAATAGTTGCTTTCTCAAATTTTTCCAGCAATTTATATTCCATAAAAAGAAACTTTAAAAAATATTTTTCTTTTTTATTCAATACTTTTGAAAATGAAATTTTTATTTTTTTATTTTCTAAAAAATGTTTGTTAATTGGTGCATAAATATCCATAATGTGATTTTTCTCCTTTAATAAAGATTTTGTAAAATATTTTATTATAAATTTATATTTTTTTAAAATTTTCAATATATATTATACACGAAAAAATGTGTAATTGTAAATCGTTTATTTTCTTAGAATATCGGATTTATGCTTTAATTAATAATAAAATTAATAAAAATAGACGAAAAATAAATTAAAAGTATGAAAAATTGACATACTGGGAAACGTGTGTTATAACAAAATTAAGAAGAAATTTTAATATAAAATTTGATAAAACAAAAAATAACTATTTAGGAGGAATTACCATGGCTGAAGAAGTATTGGATATTGAAATGATTGCAATGACATTGATTGGACACGCAGGGGAAACTAAAAGTTTGGCTTATCAGGCTATGAAGGCTGCAAAAGAAGGAAAATTTGATGAAGCGGAAGAATTTATGAAGCAGTCTACTGAAGAAATGCTGAAGGCACATGAATTACAGACAGATTTGATTGTAAGGGAAGCTGGAGGAGAAAAACTTGATGTTGGTCTAATTATGGTTCATTCTCAGGATCATTTAATGACAGCGATTTTGTTTAAAGAATTGGCAAAGGAATTTATTGAAGTCTATAAAAGATTGGAACAAAAGATAGACAAAAAATAATTGGAAATAATAAAAAATAGAAAGGTTAATATTATGCTAACAGTAGGATTTATTGGAAATGGTAAAAGTGCGAACAGGTATCATTTGCCATTTGTGTTGCAAAGAAAAGATAAAATAAAAGTAAAAACAATTGTAACTAGAAATTTGGAAAATAAAACTTGGAAACGGATAGATGGGATTAATTATACTGACAAAATTGAAGAACTTTACAATGATCCTGAAATTGACTTGGTTGTTATTTGTTTAAAACCTGATTTACATTACCGTTATGCTAGGGAAGTCTTAGAGCATAATAAAAACTGCCTTGTGGAAAAGCCTTTTACTGAAACACTAGAAGAAGCACAGGAGCTTTTTGAATTGGCAAAGAAAAAAAGATTAATTGTACAGCCGTATCATAACAGAAGATTTGATAGTGATTTTTTAACTACAATGAAGGTAATTGAAAGTGGAAAATTAGGAGAAATTTTAGAAATTGAATCTAATTATGATTATTACAGGGCAGAAGTGCCTGAGAATGTAAAAGAATACGATGGTAAAGCAGCAAATACATTTTTATATGGGCATGGAACGCATGTTTTAGATCAAGTAATTTCACGATATGGTAAGCCTGATAAAGTGCATTATGACGTAAGACAGCTTCTTAGAACAAATCGGATGAATGACTATTATGATATAGATTTATTTTATAAAAGAGAAAATGGAAAAAGTCTGAAAATTACTGTAAAGGGAAGTTATTTCAGGCTTCATTTATTGTGTATGGAACAAGAGGGTGTTTTATAAAGGAAACGGAAGATAGACAGGAAGAACATCTAAAACTATTTTATATGCCATATCATCCAGATTTTGGAATTGACTCGCCCAAACATTATGGAACATTAATTTACTATGATAACAAGGAAAATTATCACGAAGAAAAAGTAATTTCAGAAAGAGGTGATTATGGCAGAGTTTATGATGATTTATATGAGGCAATAAAAAATGGAAAAGAAAAAACTATTAAGGATGAGGAAATACTTTATCAAATAAAGATTTTGGAAGAAGGAAGTAAGAATTTAAAATAAATTTTTGATAATTTATAAAAATTAATAGAATTAATTAACCTATTTTGAATTTTTTCAATTTGGAATAGGTTTTTTTATTAAATTACTTAGGATTAAAAATAAAATTGTTTTAAAGTTAGATTCCAAAATCAATTTTTAAATTTTTTAAAAATATGTTATAATGTCTATAAGTTTTAAAAAATTAGGAGGAAAAATAAATGTCTGAGGGCAGTTTATTATTACAAATTGTAATAATAATAATTTTAACGGGAATTAATGCTTTTTTTTCCAGTGCGGAAATGGCTATTGTTTCGTTAAATAAAAATAAACTAAAAATATTAATTGAAGAGGGGAATAAAAAGGCAATTTTACTTGATAACTTACTAAAAGAACCGAGTAAATTTCTATCTACTATTCAAGTTGGAATTACTCTGGCAAGTTTTTTCGCATCAGCATCAGCAGCAACTGGATTGTCACAATTTCTTTCAGAAGCTTTAAAACCTTTAAATATACCATATAGCAGCCAAATTTCAATGATTTTGATAACTTTTATATTATCTTATGTTACGCTAGTTTTTGGAGAATTGATTCCAAAAAGAATTGCACTTAGAAATTCTGAAAATATCGCTTTATCATCAGTTGGAGTTATTGTTTTTATTTCAACAATATTCTCTCCATTTGTAAAATTTTTAACATTTTCTACAAATTTAGTACTTACAATTTTGAGAATGAAAGAAGATAATATTGAAGAAAAAGTATCAAAGGAAGAGTTGCGTTCTCTTGTAGAAGTTGGTAAAGAACATGGAGTTATTAATGAATCTGAACAGGAAATGATTGAAAATATTATTGAATTTGATGAAAAAATTGCACGGGAAATAATGATTCCAAGAACAAAAGTATTTTTAATTGATAAAAATATTTCAATCCATGAACTTTTTGAAAATAAAGAAATTGGGAAATATTCACGTATTCCAGTTTATGAAAATGAGGCAGACAATATTATTGGAATTCTACTAACTAAAGATTTGATGATGGAAGCCTATAAAAAAGGATTTGATGATATAAAGATATCCGACTTGGTTCAAGAGGCATATTTTGTTCCTGAAACAAAAAATGTAAATGAACTTTTTAATGAAATGCAGCTTGAAAAAAAACATATTACAATATTAATCGATGAATATGGAGGATTTTCAGGAATTGTTACACTTGAAGACTTAATTGAAGAAGTTATGGGAAATATTGATGATGAGTTTGATGATGAGGATTTGTCAATTCATCAAATTTCAAAAAATAAATATCTAGTCAATGGTGATGTTTCATTATATGACTTAAATGACAACTTTCACTTTGAACTTGAATCTAAATATTATGATACTTTAAGTGGTATTTTAATTGAAAATCTTGGATATATTCCAGAAGATAATGAAAATATTGAGCCAATTACAATTAACGGAGTTGTATTTAAACCTCAACGAGTAAGAAATAAAAAAATCGAAAAAGTAGTTATGACATTTGACAAGGAAAAATTAGAAGAAGAAAAAATGAAAAACAAAGAAAATGAAGAGGATTAAATTATAATAAAATAAATGTTAGTTATATATGAAAAAAGAGGGGGACAAAACCCCCTTATTAAAATAAAAAAAATAGAAATGGAGTTGATTAATTAAAATGAGCACATCTAATGTTCAAGAAACAAGCGTTTTAAAACGACTTTTCCCGCTTTTAGCAAATGAAAATGTCAATATGAAAAAGGAAATTATGGCAGGGATTACAACATTTCTTACAATGGCATACATAATCGCCGTAAATCCAAATATTTTATCAAAAACAGGAATGGATGCAGGTGCATTAGTTACAGCAACTTGCTTTTCAGCTGCACTTGGTTGTTTCCTTATGGGACTTATTGCAAATTTACCTTTTGCTCTTGCTTCTGGTATGGGATTAAACGCATTTTTTGCATTTACAGTTGTACTGAAAGGCGGAATTAGCTGGCAAACTGCCTTAACTGCTGTATTTTGTGAAGGTATTATATTTATTGTTTTGACACTTTTTAAAGTACGTGAAGCTGTAGTAAATTCTATCCCAGAAAATATGAAACATGCTGTTACTGGTGGAATTGGAGTATTTATTGCATTTGTAGGTTTTTCAGGAAGCGGGCTTGTTGTCTTAAATGAATCTACAAAAGTAAGTATGGGGCATTTTTCTCCAGCTGTTATTATTTCATTCATTGGACTAATTTTAATATCTATTTTAGATAAAAAAAATGTACGTGGTTCGATTCTTTATGGAATTGTTTTAAGTTCTTTGCTAGCTTGGGGATATGCTCTTTTGAATCCTGTACATGCAAAGGAATTGGGAATTTATTTACCATCTGGTATTTTTAAATATGAGTCAATGATGCCTGTTATGGGGAAATTGGACTTTTCATTATTTACAGATTTTAAAATGTTTGGAAATTTATTTGTTATAATTTGTACATTCCTATTTGTAGACTTTTTTGATACTGTTGGAACATTGATAGGAGTATGCTCAAAGGCAAATATGCTGGATGAAAACGGAAATGTACCAAATGTAGGACGTGCCCTAATGGCAGATGCAATAGCAACTACAGCTGGTGCCGCACTTGGAGTTTCAACAGTTACAACTTATGTGGAAAGCTCAACAGGAGTTATCGCAGGTGGAAGAACTGGATGGACAGCCATCACAACAGGAGTTTTATTCCTAATATCAATGTTTTTCTCACCAATATTTATTTCAATACCAGGATGTGCCACAGCTCCAGCTTTAATTTACGTTGGTTATTTAATGCTAAGTTCAGTTAAAAACATAGATTTACATGATGTTTTAGAAGGTGTTCCATCATTTATAACAATTACTACAATGGCTTTGACTTACAGCATTGGAGATGGATTAACACTAGGAATTTTATCTTACGTATTAATAAATTTATTTTATAATTTATTTTCAAAAAAAGAAGATAGAAGACCTATTTCATGGGTTATGATTACTCTGGGAGCACTATTTGTAGTTAAACTATTATTTATGTCATAATTGAGACTTATAGATTTTATAACAAAAAATATGATTCCTTATACATTAATTTGTATTTGAAATCATATTTTTTATTGTATTTATACTAAGATTCTATTTAAAAAATAGAAATTATATTTTGATATCTGCTAACAAAGGGTCTTGACCTATTGCAAAGAAATTCATAACTAGTCAACTGTTTAAATATGAAATAGTATTAAACTTTTTTAACTTTAAAGAAAATTTATTTTTTAAAAAGTGACTCCTTTTCTAAATTTTCCTTCATATTCAATCGGCTCTGTTCCTGCTTTAAACAATGCTGTCCGTTTATTTACACCATCTCTATCAAGTAATCCAATCTGTAGATCTATATCTCTTGTTGTCAAATCTTTTCTCGTAATATAATCATCTATAAACTCAAAAACTCCAACGTTATAATTTGGTAAATCGACTACCGCCTGCATATAATTCTTCCAAATTGGTGCAGCTGCAGCTCCTCCTGTCATTCCAGGTCCCATCGACTTATTGTCATCATTTCCAACGTAAACTACTGTCGCAAGAGTCGGTGTATATCCTGTAAACCAAGCTGAAACATAATCTGAAGTTGTTCCTGTTTTTCCAGCCATTGGAATCAATTTTCCATCTTTGAATACTTTGGCTGATTGACCAGTTCCATAATTTACAGCATTTTCAAGCATATAAGTCAATATTGCAACATCTTTAGAATCATAAACTTTTTTCATTTTAGGTTTAGCTTCATAAATTACTTCACCGTATTTATTTTCAATTTTGTAAATATATTGAGGCTGTACTTGATAACCTCCATTTGCAAGTGCAGCATAAAACATCGCCATATCTATTGGTCTTATAGAAATTGAACCAAGTGCCAGTGTATAATTCTTAGGAAAATCTCCACCAACAATTCCTGCATTACGCCAGACTTTTTCAGCTGAATCAATTCCCACATATTGCAATAATTTTACTGGTATCACATTATTTGAAATTTCCAATGCTTTGGCAAGTGTCATGCTGTCCCTATAAACTCCATCATAGTTTTTCGGACTCCAATTTCCAATTTTTACTGGGGAATCTTCCATAACACTATTCATTGCCATTTTCTTTTGTAATGCAGCAAGATAAACTACTGGCTTAAATGAGGATCCAGGTTGTCTTAATGAACTCATCGCACGATTAAAGTTACCTTTTTTGTAATTTTTCCCCCCAACCATTGCTTTTACAAATCCATTGCTCGGATCAATAGAGAGCAAGGCACCATTTAGATTTGCACGGCTCTTTAGATTATAATTATTATTGAATGCTGTATAAGCTGCTCTTTGTAAATCTAAATCAACTGTTGCATAAATTTTATATCCATCAAATAAGAATTTTTGATCTTCTTCAGGTATTTTCAATATTTTTCTTACTTCACTTAGAACAACTGTTGTAAATTCAGGTGCAACATTTGAAGTTGAAATTTGTTCTTCTTCATTACGGCTTTTTATATTTCCATTTACAAATCTAATTTTCTCATTGATTGCCTCATTATACTCTTCATCTGTTATAAACCCATAATTTTTCATTTGATTAAGTACAATTCTTTGTCTTTCTAACGCATTTTCTATTTTTGAATATTTTGTCGGTGATTTTGGAAGACTGGCTAAAATTGCCGCTTGTGCAATAGTTAATTGTTTTGGCTGCTTATTAAAATATTTTATTGCCGCATTTTTTATTCCATAAGCTCCTTGCCCAAAATAAATTGTATTCAAATAATTTTCCAGAATTTCATCCTTCGTATATTTTCTTTCAATTTCTACCGCCAAAATTGCTTCCTTAATTTTTCTTGTCATCGTTTGTTCAGGTGATAAAAAAGCATTTTTTGCAAGCTGTTGCGTAATTGTACTTCCACCCTCACGACGTCTTCCTGTAAACGTCAAAAAAGCCGCTCTTGCCGTTCTCACAAAATCAAATCCATGATGAGTTCTAAACTTTCTATCTTCTATCGCCAAAAATGCATTTTGAACATGCTGAGGAATCTCTCCTATCCCTATCGGTGCACGATTTTGAACCATTATCGTATCAATTTGATTACCATTTATATCATAAATTACCGAAGGAGACACAGGAGCATACCCATCTATCAAATCAACAGGTGTTTCCTTACTTACTGTATACACCAAATACGCCCCAGCTCCAATCCCAATCACAAACAGAAATAAAAAAACTTTGAAAAAAAACGAGAGTAAACTAAATTTTTTTCTAGGTTTTTCCACTTTTACTTTTTTATTATTCATTTTCATTACTACCTCTTTTCGTAACTGCTATAATATTTATTTAAATTTTTTATTTTTTCAAAACTCTTCAACGAAATTGCTATAGTATCTCTTTTCCAATCTATGTTAAACAACACTTTTTAAATACCTTGAGAAAAATCCATCTGTTTTTTTGCCTTTAACTGTCCACAAGCCGCTGCAATATCCTGTCCTTTAGTTTCACGCAATGTTACATTAACATTTTTGTCTTTTAATAATTTATAAAATTCCTTTTGTTTTTGTTTTGAAGGGGTTTTATAAGGCTTTCCGCCAACAGGATTATATGGAATCAGATTAACAAGGCATGAGAACGAATTTAAGAATCCAGCTAGTTCTCTCGCATCTTCAGGCTCGCAGTTTAAATCATCAATCAAAATATACTCAAATGTAATCCGATTCTTCGTTTTCTTTTGATAATCTGAAAGCGCCTCTTTTAACTGATTAACTCCCCATCTTTTATTAATTGGCATAATTTCACTTCTCACATTATCCCTTACTGAATGTAATGAAATCGCCAAATTTATCTGATTTTCATTTTCCGTAAATCTCTTTATCCCGTTTACAATTCCACTTGTAGAAATAGTAAAATTCCTCTTTGAAAAGTTTTGCCCTTTCGGAGAATTTAACATATTAATAGATCCAAGAACCGCATCATAATTTAAAAATGGCTCTCCCATTCCCATATAAACCACATTTCCCAATTTTTCTCCACGTTTCATAAGATGCTTTTGAACATAATAATACTGCAATAAAATCTCCGAAGTCGACAAGTTCCTTTCATAAGTCATTGTTGCTGTCGCACAAAAGTCACACCCAATAAGACATCCAATCTGCGATGAAACACAAAGCGTATGCCGATTCTTATGGGAAATAAGGACACTCTCAATCAGCCTTTTATCCTTTAGCTCAAACAAAAATTTCTCAGTATCCCCGTCTTCTGAAACCTGATGTGTCTTAAACTCCAGTTTTGCCACATAAAATTTTTCTTTAAGAATTTCCCTGTCTTTCTTTGAAATATTAGAAAATTCATCGAAATCAAATACCAGTTTATTATGTAACCAGTCAAAAACTTGACTCGCATTAAACTTTTTAAGACCAATTTCAACAAATTTCTCCTGCAAACTCTCTAAATCCATCCCCAAAATATCAATTTTCTCAACTGTATTTATATTTGTCATTTCATTATTATTTATCTCCATTATTTTATTTTTTTCAATTTCCTCCTTTTATTTTTACAATTTCATTGCCTATATCATATCATATTTTACGAAAATATTATATCATTATTTTACATTATATTTAAACTTATTTAAAAATCTTATACAGCCATTGATTTTATTGAAAAAAATAATATTATTTTTTATCCAAAAAATCTTTTCTTAAAATTACTAATTTACATAGTTTTTTATCAAAAATAAGGGCTATTTAAGGGCTAGCTATTACAGCCCCGCTCTTTCTAGCCATAATAGTTTATCACAGATAACTCGAAAATACAACGGAGTGATAAATGAAAAATTAAAAACTTAGATGAAAAAGATATTCAGAATTTGAAGAAAATTAAAATTATAGAACTGAAAGAAATGAAACTTCAGGATTTGAAAATTCTAAAAGTTAAAATTGAGACAGTTATTGATTGCAAAGAAAAAGAATAAGAGCCTTGTGTAGCTCTTATCTTAATAACTTAATTAGGTTTTTTTCTGTCATAGCTAAGTAATGCTTTAGCTAGTTTAACTTCATCTTTTTTATATACTTTACTTCCAGCTGTTTTTATCATTGTAGCTTTTTCTAAAGTTTCTAAACTTGGATAACCTTTATCACCGAAACATTTTAAAGATGAACCTGCAACACTTTTTACCAGTTGATTTGTTGGTTTATAATCTTTATCTAACATCCAACCAGCTAACGAAGTTATATTTTCTCTTGTAGTCATTTTTACCTCCTTTTTTCAATTTTTACTTGAAAAACAAAGTTTTTTTTGTTATAATAACTTTACAAAGTATAACAAAATCTTTTATTTTTCAAGATTTTACAATAGTTTTTCAAATTGCAGTTTGAGAAACTATTTTTTTATATATAAATATTTTATATATCAACAATTCTTTTTTTGTATTGCAGCCACTGTTTGAGAAACACCATATTTTTCAACTATTTCTTCTAATGTTAAATTTTTAGCTTCTTCTACATCAACCAAAAACTCTGCTGCAAAAGTATTTGCTTGCCATTCAATATCTTCGTAAGGTTTTATAACTTCATCAAATCTACAAAATTTTACTTCTGGATTATTTAGGGAATGCAAAACAATATGACCTAATTCGTGTGCTAAAGTAAATCTATCTCTTACACTTCCGTTTGCTGCCCTTATGCAAACACTTTCTTTTATTATTATAATCTTTCTCAACGGATCTGTTTCTGCATATTTATTTGGCAATTGTGAGTCTTCAACATATTCATAATCCATACCCAGTATGCTGGAAACCCCCTCTATAAACTTTATTATATCAATCCTTCCATTGGTCAAGCAAAAATCTCTCTTTAAATCTTTGGCAATTTTCCGAATCCGTGCTCTAGATAATGGCTTGACTTTTATTTTGGATTCCGTTGCACTATTCCTCTCCATTTAAAAACCTCCTCATTTTTTTTATCTGTTTGTCATTCAATTTGTTTATTTTTCTTGCATATAATAAACTTAATTCTTGTTGCTGTTCATTCATTTGACTCATTATCAACTTCATTTCTCCAGAATAATCAACAACATCTTTTTGAATCAAAGTTTTCATTTCTTCACTAAGCTGATACTTATCAAACAATTTTTGAATAAAATCATTCGGAATATTTCTTTTTCCGTGTTCGATAGCAGATAAGTATGAAATTGATATTCCTAACTTTTCAGCCATATTTAATGTTATTTCATCGTTGTCTATTCTAATTTTTCTTAATCTTTTACCAAGACTTGTAACATTTTTTATTTTCATATTCCTCACTTTCCTTCCTAAGCTAATTTTAGTTTACCATATTTTTTTGAATTTGTCAATTTTTTTTACAAGTTGTGAAAATATTTTTGTTAAAACCAATCTTTGTTGCATTTTTAATATGTAATGTCATACTACTTTTCATTCTTTAAGCTCCTCTATTTAATTAATTTATTTTCCATTATTTTCTTTTAAGAATTCCAATATTCTCTATTTTTAAATATTTTTGATAAATATAACTACCTATATATCAACTTGACACACTATAAGGAAGTTTATTTATTATCATAGATTGTAAAATATATTGCAGCAAACTAAAAAAAACTATGTCCACAATTTCTCTATTTTTCGCTATCTTTCTCTAAAAATATAACTATAACTTTTCAGAATATCCTCAATTCAAGTATTTTCTAATACCAAAACATATTCTTTTTCTCCAGTTCACTTTAATACAGCTTTGCAATATTTTTATATTTTTTCAATTTATAAATTTATAACCCTAAAATGCAAATTAAAATTATTATTTTTTTCTCTTCTTTTGAAAAAAGTAAAAAAATACTATATTATTCTTAATAAAATTATTATATTGTACCATTCACAATTTGTCAATATTTGGGAT
This sequence comes from Leptotrichia wadei, assembly GCF_007990545.2. Classification (NCBI taxonomy): domain Bacteria; kingdom Fusobacteriati; phylum Fusobacteriota; class Fusobacteriia; order Fusobacteriales; family Leptotrichiaceae; genus Leptotrichia; species Leptotrichia wadei. The sequence goes on along the minus strand of NZ_AP019829.2, from coordinate 900,982 downwards.
TCAAGCTCTGATTTAATTGCTCCAAAAACTTTTCATATCATAAAAAAAATGATATAATTTACAAAACAAATTTTATAAAAGGAGCAACCGTGAATTTATTTAATCAAGAAAAAAATAATGAAAATGAAAATATAGATAATGAAAAAAATACCCTTTTTTCTGATGTTCAGGAAAAATATACAAAATTGAGAAATGAAATCGAATACCATAACAATCTTTATTATAACGAGGACAAGCCTCTTATTTCGGATATGGAATACGACGCTTTAATGCGTGAATTAAAACAGCTTGAGCAGGAATATCCAGAATTGCTGAAAAATGAGGAAAATGGAGAAAGTTCGCCTACTGAAAAAATTGGAGGTACTGCGAGCGAAAAATTTTCAAAGGTACGACATCGGGTGCCTATGCTTAGTTTGTCGAATACTTATAATATTTCGGAAATTGAGGATTTTGACAAAAGAATCAAAAAAATTATTTTATCTGAAAATGTTAAGGAGAATTCAAAGGAACTAGAGTATATTCTGGAACTGAAACTAGATGGGCTTAGTATAAGCCTGATTTATGAAAATGGAGTGCTTGTTCAGGCTATAACACGGGGAGATGGGCAAATTGGGGAAGATGTGACTGAAAATATTATGGAAATTAAAACTATTCCTAAAAAATTGAAAAAAAATGTTTCACTGGAAGTTCGTGGAGAAATTATTTTGCCAATTTCGAGCTTTAATCGAATAAATCAGGAGCGTGAAGATGATGGAGAAGATGTTTTCGCAAATCCTAGAAATGCGGCTTCTGGGACAATAAGACAGCTTGATAAGACAATTGTTGCAGAACGTGGACTTGACTGCTATCTCTATTATCTTGTAAATGCTGAGAATTACGGAATAAATACTCATTTGGAGAGCATTGAATATATTGAAAAACTTGGGTTTAAAACAACAAAAATATTTGAAAAATATACTGATTTTAAAGAATTGGAAAAATCTATCGACAAATGGCATAATGACAGAAAAAAACTTGATTATGAAACAGATGGGCTTGTTATAAAAGTAAATAATTTTGCACTTTATGAAACGCTTGGCTACACAACTAAAAGCCCACGATGGGCAATTGCCTACAAATTTCCTGCTGAACAAGTAAAAACTAAATTAATGGACGTAACTTTTCAAGTTGGAAGAACTGGTGTAATCACTCCTGTTGCTGAACTTGAAGCCGTGAATTTATCAGGTTCTGTTGTGAAAAGAGCAAGTTTACATAACTTTGATGAAATTCGCAGAAAAGATATAAAAATTGGCGATAATGTCATTGTAGAAAAGGCGGCTGAAATTATTCCGCAAGTTGTAAATGTTGCGTTTGACGATAGAACTGGAGAAGAAATTGAAATTCAGGAGCCAACAACTTGTCCTGTCTGCAACAGCGAACTTGCACACGAAGAAGGACTTGTCGCCTTAAAATGCCACAATCCACTTTGCCCCGAAAAAGTCAAACGTCAAATTGCCTATTTCGTTTCCCGTGACGCAATGAATATTTCTGGACTTGGTGACAAAATTGTCGAAAAATTTATTGAATTAGGAAAAATAAAAACAATAGTCGATATTTATTCATTGGAAAAATATCGTGAAGAACTGGAAAATCTAGAAAAAATGGGAAAAAAAAGTGTAGATAACTTGATAAATAGCATTGAGTCCAGTAAAAATCGTGATTTTTCAAAAGTTCTCTACGCACTTGGAATTCCTTTTGTTGGAAAATTCAATGCGAATCTTTTGACAAAAACTTTTAAAAATATTGAAAATCTGAAAAATCAGTCAATTGAAAATTTACTGGCTGTAAAAGGAATTGGCGATAAAGTGGCATTTGCTGTAAATACTTTCTTAAATGATGAAAATAACTGGAAAATTATTACAAATTTAAAAAATATTGGATTACAATTTGCTGTTGATGAAAATAATTCAGAAGAAATAGCAGATAATCCAATAAAAGACAAAAACTTCCTTGCAACTGGAAAACTGCAAAAATACAAACGAAACGACATAAAAGATATAATTCTGTCTAAAGGCGGAAACTATCTGTCAGCAGTTTCAAAAAATCTAGATTTTCTAATTGCTGGGGAAAAGGCTGGAAGTAAGCTGGAAAAGGCTGAAAAATTGGGGGTTCGGGTGCTTACGGAAGATGAGTTTGAAAAGGAATTTTTGGAAATTTAATTTAAATAAAAAGCTGTAAATGAAAATTAATTCAAATACAGCTTTTTTAATAAACTTAATGCTATTCCCCGTTTAAAAAGTGAATATTTATTTTGATTATTTGAAAATAAATATTAGGTTTAATCTACTAAAAAAATTTATAATACATTCATTATTCAAATGAGGTTTAGTATAAAATCATTTAAAAAATTGAAATTATATTTTTTATTTTAATATTTCTTCTGAAATTTTTGTTTTATCAATATCTTTAATATCTTCACAAATCACATATTCAATCGTATTTGGATTTTTCAATCTAATAAAAAGACTTCCACTCTCATCATCTTGTACCAAAATTCTTATTCTTAAACATTCTGAAGCTGGAAATTCTTTTCCCTCTGCTCTTGTATCTCCCGAATAAAGTACTTCTATACTATTTTCATTTTCAATATCGTCATATTTTATCCACTCATTATATTTTGTATTAAAATCAATAATTGGAACAAATCTTCTTTTTTTACTATATCCTATGCAATATTTAAAATTAATTTCTTCATTTTTAGTGATATTTCTAAACGGTATATACTCAACTTCTCCATTACCTTCTCTCAATTCTACTAATCCAAAGGCTACTCCTGTTTTAGAATTCAATCCTATAACTTCTCCTTCTATTTCATTTTTTATCGAATAAGCATCTTTCAAAATAATATTATACTTTTGTTTAAATTCCTCTGTTAATTCATTTTCAAATATTTCTTCCACAAATTTACTTTTTGAAGAATTTCCTGCCAAGAAAATATATATTTCTTTCAATTTTTTACTATCAAATACCACTTTGAATTTTTCTAAAAATGATATTACGCCATTATAAATATTTTTTTTCAAAATTTCATCTAATCTGTTATAATCAATATCCAATTCTTCATTTTGATACTGACCTGATTTGTTTGAAAGATAAATTGTTTTTTTCAATTTTTCTTTTTCTGTTTCTTCCAATTTTCCTTCCCAATAATCTCTCATTGATTCCATTATTTTTTTCATATTATACTCGGCTTGATTGGACTCAGATACAAATGTTTCAAACCCTATTTTAGATTTTTGATTTATTGGCAATGAAATTTCATATCCCTTCTCAAACATCTTTTCTCTATTTTGTAAAAATACATCAAAAGCAATTAATGATAATAAATTTTCTCCACCTAAATATTTATCTCCTCCACTTTCAAGTTCTTGTATTTCATAATCATATTTTCTAGAATTTTCTTTTTCACGATAAATTCCATAAGAAAAATCCGTTGTTCCACCACCAAAATCAAATACTGAATATCCAATTTCATTTTCCAAGTCTGGTTCTACACAGAATTTTTTCAATGCAGTTATCGCATAAGAAGCAGGTTCGCTTGCTCCAAATTTCACTCTAAAATTCTTCATAATTTCTTCGTCATTTAAAATTGAATTTGGAAGTGACTTCATAATCCCTTTTCTAAAACTATTCAATATTTTATTTTTTACTTCCAGTTCATAAGTTACTGGAAATGATAAAATATATTCTAAAAATATCGAATATTGTGCCATATTATTGATTCGACAACCAATATAGTAAGCATAAATTTCTATTGGGTCAAACTCATTTTCATTTAATTCCAAATAACCATTTAAAATTATTTCTTTTCCAGTTTTATCAGCTATCGTTTTTTTCTTATTTTTATTTGCAGACCATTGTTTTAAATCTAACATAAATTCGTTTATATCAAAATTATTCTGAGTTCTTTTCAGTTCGTTTTCAGCATCAACCGAAACTTGAATATCATCATAATGCGTATATGGTCTACCTTCTGAAGACAAATACTCCGTTATAAATTTTTTAATATTATCAAAATGAATAATTGTAGCATTTTCATAATTTTCGGTTCTTTCAATAGCATCCAAATTTCCAGAAATTCTAATTGGTAAAGTTTTACTCCCATTTATTCCCTCATTGTCATCTTTATACGAAACAACAACCGTACTTTTAGTCCCAAAATCAATTCCAATCACTCCTGATTTAACAATATCATTTTTAGGATTTCTACCATAAATTTTCCTATCTAAAATTTCTTCATTTATTTTTTCTCCATCAATAACAACATCATTATTTTCATTTGTGGCTTCAAAAACATCCCAGCTTCCTTTGTTTCTGTCATATATTTCTGTATCGTATTTTTTACTTCTGAATCTATCGAAATCTTTATCAACAAAAATTGAAACTAACTTTTCAATTCTAATTTTTTTCCTTACTTTTTTAAATTCATTGGGTAAATTTTTTAGAAATTTATTTAGTTCTAATATTATTTTTTCTTTTAACCCTTTAATCTTTCCAATTGTTAATTCTTCTAATCTTTCAATATATATTTTTCCATTTCTAATGTAATCATCTATTTCACTGTTCAAGTTTTGTATAATTTCTTTCGGTTTATTTTTTAAATTCTCAATTTCTTTTTCTTCGAATTTTTCGTATTTTAATTTTATCATTTTTTCATATTTTACTTTTTCTTTTTCATCCAACTCAACTGTATCTTCTAAGATTTTTTTTATTTCCTTTTCAACAGAAAGTTTAATTTTTTTTGAAATTTCCTTATAAGTTTCTTCAAAAACTTTTTCATTAACTCTTTCAAATTTTTTTATTTCTTTATCAAAAATACTCCTAACATTTGAAAATTCTAATATTTGTTTTCGCACACTTACTTCTTTCAATTCTGCTTCTCTCAATATTTTTTCTTTAATCTTAAAATATTTTTTCTCAGCTTTTTTTAAATCATCTAGTTTTTTCTCAACCTTTGAATTAAAAATTTTCATCTTAATAAAATTACCAGTATAATATCTTAAAAACATATTTTCAATTAAATATACTACATTATTCCTATTTTTATTTTTTACATATGCCCCCGAAGATAAACAAACATAATCTTTTCTACCGACTCCCCAAATTTTTCCTTCACTTTTTATAACTATATTCTCCAAAGTATTCGGAATTTTTTTTACTAAATTTATAAATTTATCATCATGTTTTGAAGAAACTTCTCTCAGTTTTTTTAATATATCTTTTATTTTTTCTTGTTTTTCATCATTAAATTCAATTTCAATATTGCCATCATAATAATGAAAAAAAAATAATCTTTTTTGCAACCATAATATATCTTTATTATAAATATCTTCTTCATAATAAGCTATATCATCATTGTAATACTTCTCATTATCAGAAAAATATACGGTTAATTCTCTATCAGTAAAATTTTCATATAATTTTTTACTGCTTAATACTTCTAACTCCCCAACATCTCCTATTTGACTTAAAATATCATTGTAAGTTTTCTTATAATCACAATAAGCCTCTCTAATTTTATTTTGATAACTTTCTGGTATATCTACTGATATTTTCAATTCTTGATTCATTGTTTTTCCTCTTTCCAAAAATTATATTTTTAATTCTTATTACAACTCTCTCTCTACAATTTTCCCTTTATCAATCTTCTCAACATCTTCACAAATTACATATTCAATCGTACTTGGATTTTTTAATCTGATAAAAAGACTTCCTTTGTCATCATCTTGCACTAAAATTCTTATTCTTGAACACTCTGAAGCTGGAAATTCTTTTCCTTCTGCTCTTGTATTTCCTGAATAAAGTACTTCTATTATTTTTTCATCTTCCACATCATCATATTTTATCCACTCGTTGTATTTTGTGTTAAAATTAATAACTGGAATAAATCTTCTCTTTTTACTATATCCAAGACAATATTTAAAATTAATTTCTTCATTTTTTGCAATATTTCTAAATGGAATATATTCTACTTCTCCGTTACCTTCTCTCAATTCCACCAATCCAAAAGCTACTCCTGTTTTTGAGTTTAAACCTATAACTTTTCCTTCTGTTTCTTCTTCTATCGAATAAGCATTTTTTAAAATGATATTGTATTTTTGTTTAAATTCCTCTGTTAATTCATTTTCAAATATTTCTTCCACAAATTTACTTTTTGAAGAATTTCCTGCCAAGAAAATATAAATTTCTTTTAATTTCTTATTTTTAAATACTATATCAAATTTTTCTAAAAATGAAATAATTCCTCCATAAATATTTTTCTTCAAAATTTCATCTAATCTATCATAATCTACATCAAGTTCTTCATTTTTATATTGATTTTCTTTATTTGAAAGATAAACAGTTACTTTCCCCGAATCCTTCAAACTTTCTTCCAATTTTCCTTCCCAATAATCTCGCATCGCTTCCATCATTTTTTTCATATTATATTCTGCTTGACTAGCTTCTGACACAAATGTTTCAAATCCTATTTCTGATTTTTTATTCGCAGGTAATGAGATAAAATATTTACCATTTACTAATTTTTCTCTATTTTGCAAAAATACATCAAATGCAATTAACGACAACAAATTTTCTCCACCTAAATATTTATCTCCTCCACTTTCTAATTCCTGTATCTCATAATCATATTTTCTCGAATTTTCCTTTTCACGATAAATTCCATAAGAAAAATCAGTTGTTCCACCACCAAAATCAAACACTGAATATCCAATTTCATTTTCCAAATCTGGTTCCACACAAAACTTTTTCAATGCAGTAATCGCATAAGAAGCAGGTTCACTCGCTCCAAAAACTACTCTAAATCTTTTCATAACTTCTTCATCATTCAAAATTGAATTCGGTAATGATTTCATAATTCCTTTTCTAAAACTATTCAATATCCGATTTTTTACTTCCAATTCATAAGTTACTGGAAACGAAAGATAATATTCCAAAAATATCGAATATTGTGCCATATTATTAATTCTACAACCAATGTAGTAAGCATAAATTTCTATCGGATCAAATTCTCCTTCTTTCAAATCCAAATACCCATTTATCGTATGCAAAAATCCTTCTTCATCTCTAATTTTTTTCTTTTTATTTTTACTAGAGGCCCATTGTTTCAAATCTAACATAAATTCATTAATATCAAAATCTTCTGTATTTCTTTTCAATTCATTTTCTGCTTCTAATGATACTTGGATATCTTCATAAAATGTATAAGGTCTTCCTTTAAATAAATTATACCACTTAATAAATCTTTCTAAATCACTAAAATGAATAATTGTAGCATTTTCATAATTTTCGGTTCTTTCAATATCATTCATATTTCCAGAAATTCTAATTGGCAAAGTTTTACTATTGTTAATCCCTGCATTATCATCTCGATAAGATACAACAACTGTACTTTTTGTTCCAAAATCTATTCCAACTACTCCTGATTCAACAATGTCATATTTAGGATTTCTAGCATAAATTTCATCTTCTATTTCTATAATTTCACTCTCTTCTTCTTCAGTAAAACATAAATTTCCTTCTTCATCTAAGTCATCAAAAACATCCCAACTTCCTTTATTTATATCTTCAATTTCATTTTCATACGTTTGCCCATTAAATCTATATTTATCTATTTCTACATATACATTAATATCTTCTATAAATTTATCTGTCGTATTTTCTCCCAATCCCACTTTTATTTTCCTAACTTCTCTAATATCCATCTCACTCTCTCCTGCCAAAAAGTTTTAATTTCCTTCTTTTTTACTAAAAATCACAGCTAAAATAAACTGTGATTTTAATTTTTATTTGTAAATCTTACTTCTATGTCCAAAGTCAATAGCTACTATTACCAAAATTTCATCTTGAATATCCACAATAAGCCTATAATCCATTATTCTATACCGCCAAAGCCCTTTTAAATTTCCTGTTAATGCTTTTCCTTTTATTCTTGGATTTTCCACATCTACAAGATTCTTTTTTATATATGAATATAGCGTTCGTTTAGTAGATTTATCTAACTTTTTTATTTTCTTATTTAACTCTTCCAAAATTTCTACTCTAAATCCCATTCTTTAGCTGCCTCCTCAAATGGAATTGTTACTAACTTCCCTTCTTCCTTTGCTTTTAAATATTCTTTACATATTTCCAAATCATATTCATCTTCTATTTTCTCAAATATCAGATCTTTAATATATTGAGATACCGAAAATCCTTTACTTTCAATAAATTTTTTTATTACTTTTTCCTCTTCATCATTAAATCTAATTGAAATTACAGACATTAATATCACTCTCCTTTTTTGTTTACATTGTAAACTAAAAAAATAAATAAGTCAATTTTTTATCTTTCTATAAAAATTTAATCTAAAATAACAAGCGACTGTTTAACAATATCACCTTTCCTATTTTTATATCCTTTAAATACAACTTTTTTTACTTCATTTTTTGTATAACCAGTATTTACTGGAATTGATGTTATAGGATTATATCTATCTCCTATTTTATTATCTAAAAATGTATAAACAGGTGCTGAAAATAATGAATTATATAATTCAAAAAAATAATAATATGTTTCTATCAAAATTTCTGTATCTTTTGAATTTTCATTTTTTTGGATATTAAACTCAATTTGTTCCCATAACAATTTTAAATTTGATGCTTGTAATCCTAGTCCTAAAAATACTTCTTTTCCTTTTTTTTCTGTAATTATAACTTCTATTCGTTTTTTTTCATTTTCAGAAATTTTCTTAAAATCATTAAAGATTTTTTCAAAATTATTATTAAAACTTCCGTTTGACGAACTATTTTTAACTACTTTTTTTGCTTTTTGTTTTTCTTGATTCAACTCTTTTTTCAACTCATCTATTTTTAAAGTCAAATTTTTTTTTTTTTATCTGCTTCATTTTCAAATTTTCTTTTCAAAATTCAATATTTTTATTTGTTGCTCAAGTTTTTCCTTTTCTCCATCATTTCTATTACTTTCAAATTTTTTTATTTTCACATTCAATTTTCTAATTTCATTTTTCAATGTTTCTTCATTCGATGAACTACTTTGTAAACTTCCCAATTGACTTCTTAAATTTCTAATTTCTATTTTTAATCCATCATTTTCTGCTTTCATTTTTGTTTCATTTACAATTCCACTTTTTTTTGATACTTGATTTCTTTTACTTTTTAAACTTTCTGATAAGTTTTTTATTATCCATAATAAAAAGATAATTACCGCTATTAATATTACTATTATTACTGCCACCATAATATTTCCCTCCTAAATTAATCCAAAATTTCCGTTCTAATCTCTTCTAATTGTTGTCCTCTCTTGTTAATTACTGTGTAATCAATGGTGTCTTTTCCTCTTGATTTTATAAAAATATCTGCATCTGCATAACTTCTTTCTATTTCTAAAATCAAATTATATATTTCACCTTTTTTATTCATAAAATTCAGACATATTTCTTTCTCATCTGCTGATAAAGTTTTAATCCATTCTTCTTCACTATTATTATCTAGTAATACTTGAAATTCTTCATTTCTTTTTATCCCAACCTTATACAAAAATTCTTCTTCATCAACAATTTTCTCTTTATACATTTTTATCCATCCACTTCTTTGACAAAGAAGAAGACCATAAACTTTAAAGAAATTTTTATTTAATTCAATTCCATTTTCTAAAACAATTTTATCTCCCTCAAAAATTTCAATTATATCAATTTCAAATTCATACTCTTCCATTTTTTTTGAAACTTTACCAATAACAAAATCTTTAAATTCAGGCATAACATCAAATATTATTTTTACTTTTTTAGAAAAAATATTTTTGTTATTTTCAATATCTAAAAATAGAATTTCTAATTTTTTCCAAATAAGTTCTTGTATTTCCCAAAACTCTTTTCCATCAAATTCTTTATTCAAAAATCCGTTTGCTACTTTTTTATTAATTTCTAAATCATATCTCTCATTGTCTAATATTTTTTTATAGTATCCCATCGAATAAGTATATTCATTTTTATCTAATTTTAAAACAATATAACTTGTTGGAATATCTGATATTTCTATTTTTTTACTGCTTTGTTCACTTAAAATTCCAGCAAGTAAAGATGTTGTATTTTCCACTCGATACTCTACTTTATATTTGCTCATTACTTTATCTTTTAATACTGAAGTTGGGATTGATTTTCTTATACCTTTTTCAAAATTGTATTTTATAAAATCGAGTTCCTCTTTTGTTCTAACATTTGAAAATGACAATGAGTATCTCAGAAATATTTTTTTATCAATTTCATTATTCAAATAAAGTCCCAAAGTATATGCAAATATTTCAATTAAATTTATTTCTTTATCTAATTCCTCCAAATAAATTGTATTTTTAAATGGGTTTTGAAAATCTATCCAATAAAAATTTTCTTTATTTTCAGTATTTTCATATTCTTTAAAAGCATCATAAGAAAACAAAATATCATTTTTTGAAGTATTTGGTCTGCTCTCAAATTTTTCATAATCTTCCAAAAATTTTTTAATATTGCAAAATTTCATAATACTTAAATTTTCTGTAGAATCTTCATTTCTTTTAGAAAAAATACTTTTAGGATATATTCTACCATCTGAATCTTTTATTAATACTCTAACCATTTCATTGTCAAATTCTATCAATACTTGTGCATTTTTATCCACATCATTAAGCGGATTTTCTCCGTAAATACTTTCATCAGAATACACTTTTCTAAAATCTTCACTTTTAGAAAATTTTCTTTTATCATAAATTGACCATAATCCTAAATTCATATCTTTTAAATTTGGTTTTAAATATTCAACTTTACTTTTATCATTTTCTTCTTCTAAAATTTTATCCTCGAGAAATCCCTTTTCAAAAATAATTTCTCCCTTTTCAATTAATTTTCTTAAACCCTTCACATTTTTCACAATAACTATATATTCATCAGTTCCTTTTTGAGCCATTCCTATAACATTAAAAAACATCATATTTGCCAAATTTTTAGAAATATCTAATTCTTGATCAAAATATAAAATTTTCCATTTTTCTTTCAATTAATAAATTTAATATTTCTATCGTAGCATTCGTATTCAATGATATCTCTTTTATCGGAAATATTATAGAATTTCCTTCTTCTTCAGTAAACATTTCAAATTCTATATTATAAATTTCATAATTATTATTTCGATTCATCAATATTTTTTGAAAATTATTATTACTTATTCTTATTTTCCCATTTTCAAAATTTTTCTTTGAATATAATAATTTTCATTCTTAATTTGTTTAAATAAATATTCATTAGGAATTGAAGAATTGAAATCTAAAATTCCATATTTTGATAATTTCTCTTCGTATTCTTCTTTTCTTTCAATTATTTCATTTTTGTTTTTCACAAAAATAGGATCTTTTAACTTGTAAATTATCAGTTTTCTTTTTATATCTATTATTTTAGTTTCTGTCTCTATTTTTGTATTAAAATATTCCAAATAAAGTCTTTTTTCAATATTTTTAAATAACTCTATTATTTTTTCTTTATTATCAATATATAACCTAGAAATATAGTTATATAATTCTTCTTTTTTTATAGTATCCTTATGCAAATACACGACCTTATTGTTTACTTTTAACATCTTTACACCATTTCTTCCTATTCATTTGATAAATCTATCTCTTTTGGCTCTTCTATATATTCATCTTTTTTTATTTTTTCACTATTAGAAACGCAATACTCAATTTTATTTGGAGAAATACTTCTTATATAGATATATTCGTCATCATCATATTCATCATCTAAATCAATCATAATTGTTTTTATATTTTCTAATTCAACATCTTTCAATAAGTTAGAATAATTATCTGTAAAGTAAATTTCATTTTCTATCTCATTTGCTACAATATATTTTTTCCACTCATCATACCCGATTTTTTTATCCAAAATATTTTTAAATTCTCCATTTCTCTTTCTTCCAACAATATAATTAAACGGAACTTCTTCTACTGAACTCTCTGTTTTTATTTCTCCATTTTTTCTAAGCAAAATACTTCCATAAGCAACCCCTGTTTTACCATTTGGAATAAATTTATTTCTATCAATCACATATCCCATTTCTCTTTGTTTTTCTTCAGCTTCTTCTGTCCCTAGTGGCGGAAATATCTTTACTTTTTCACTAAATTTTTCATTTCCATCTACCATTTCTACTTTTTTTGCTTCAAAAATTTCTTTAATATATTCAGATTTACTTGAATTTCCTGCCAGAAATATGTTAATTTCATTTACTGTTTTACTTTCTACTGTTGAAATTAGATTTGCAAAAAACTCATTTACTCCTTTTTTTATCATTTCTCTTATTCGATTTTTTAATCTATCAATATCCACTATTAAATTAACTGTAGTTTGATTAGAAAATTTATCCAATAAATTTATTGACAATTCTCCTAAATCATCATTGTAATTATCTGGCATATCACTGTTTTCCCAAATAAATCTTAATCCCTCAGCTATTTTTATTAAATTACTTTTAGCTTCTTTTGTTTCATTTATCATATCATAATTTTTCAATGGCACTTTTTTGTTTAAAGGTAGAGAAATTTGAAAATTCCCCTTTCTCAAATTTTCAATATTTTCTTCTGACATAAATGTTTCATATGCTAATGCACTTAAAATATTTTCTCCTCCTAAATACTTATATCCGCCCGATGAAATACTTTCCATTTCATATGAATATCTATCATCATCTTCAAGTTTTCTAAAAATCCCAAAATCAAAATCTGTTGTTCCACCACCGAAATCAAATATACCATAAAATACTTCTTCATCTTTTACCTTATTAAAAAAATTATATTGCTCTAATGCTGTGGCTGCATAACAAAATGGCTCACTATTAAAATTTTTTACAGAAAATTTTTTCATTATTTTTTCATTGTTTAAAATCGTTATAGGTAATGATTTTTTTATTCCTTTTTCAAAGCATAGTCTTATTTTTTCTCTTATGGCTTTTTCATAAGTTACAGGATAACTCAAAACATATCTTAAAAATATTTTTTTATTACACATATTATTAAGATTTAATCCAATGTAATAAGCATACAATTCAACAGGAGTAATATCGTCTTCTGAACCTTCTAAAAATTTTTTTATACTATACTCATTTTTTCTATCTTTTATATTAATCTTTCGATTTCCACTCGCCCATTGTTTTACATCTGACAATATTGAATTTAATACTTCAGGTTTATTTGAATTTACAAAATCATTTTGTGCATGATGCGATACTTGAAGATCATTCCATTCAGTATAAGGACGCCCTTCTTTTGCATTATATAATCTTAAAAATTCTTCAAAATCTCCAAATTCAATCATTGTAGGATTTTCAAAATTCTTTTCTTTATAACTCTCATTCGCACTATTCGAACCTATTTCTAATGGATATACAGTTTCTGTATTATCTCTATAAATTGCAACTGTACTTTTCGTTCCAAAATCTATCGCTACAATTGCACTTTTTTCTACATCATTTTCTGGATTTCTCCCATATACTTTTACATTTTCTTCCTGCACAAAAGGCACACTTTCTGAACCTTTCGAATTCTCGAAAACATCCCAATGCCCACCATTTATATCAGTTAATTCTGACTCTAACAATTCATTTAAATTTGCTCTTTTATATTCACTTTTTTTATAATATTCTTTTATTTTAATATCATTCATAAAACAATTCTCTCTTTCTGCTATATTTTCTACCATTCTTTCTATCTCATCTTGTATTCTATTTCTTTCATCGCCAAATTTTTTACTCAATATTCTCAACTCCAAAATACATTTTTACAAACAAAATAACTTTAAATCTTTCTAAATATATTTTTAAATATTTTTTAGATTCTTTAAAGTTATCTTGCTCTTTATTTTAATAAAACAATAGATTGATACAACAATTTTTTATCTCTTCTTCTTTGATACCCTTTCACAATAACTCTAGCTACATCGCCATTGCTCACACTATTTGAAGATGGTATTTGAGAAATTGGATTATATCTTTCACCAATTTCAGGATTTACAAATTCGTACACTTCTTCGTCATACTCTTTATTCATTACATTAATTACATAATCATAGATTTTAACTAACACAGCATAAAAATCAGCATTTTCAATAAAATCATTTTTTAAAAAATCTTTATAATTTGAAAATTTTGTAGTTACCAAATATAAGAACATATCTTTTCCCAAATGTGGTTTTAATATTGCATCATATTTCTCTCTATCATTTTCAGGAATTTTTAAATACTCACTATAAAGAGCTTCTAATTCTTCTAAATCTTTAAAATCCGCTAATCTTGATATTAAGTTATTTTTATCATTTTTTAATTCATTATTATCATTTTCTAAATCTGAAATTTTATAATCTCTATTTCTCACATCTTTTGTTAAAGAACTAACTTGATTTTCCAAACGAGTTATCGCTTGATTTTTAGAAAGAATTTCTCTTCTTAAGTCATCAACATTTTTTTCTAAATTAGTTTTTTCTCTCAACAAATTATTTATTTTGAAGTTTAAATCATTTATTTTAACATCTCTAGATTTAATTTCTCCATTCAATTTTAAAAATTCAGCTTCTGCTCCCTTTTTAAAATTTGAAAATTCTATTTTTAAATTATCGAAATTATCTTTTTCTTGATTTAAATCTTTACTTATTTTTTTAATTTCATCAATTTTCTCATTTTTTTCTTCTTCTAATTTTTTATTTTTTTCTTCCAATTCAATATTTTTTTCTGTTAGTTCTGATATTCTTTGATCTTTTTCTTCTATCTCTTTTATTTTTTCATTTTTAAAATTTTCTAATCTTTCCTTTAAATCTAGATTTTCTTCCTCTAATTTTTTATTTTCTTTTTTTAATTCGATTCCTTGATTTTCATTTCCAAACTCTAAATCATTTTGCTCTTTTACTTCTTTTTTATCTTCATCAGAAATCGTTTCTTTTGGAGAATAAATATTATTTAATTTCTCAATTTCAGATATTCTCTTTTCTAATCCATCAACTCTTGTACTAATTTTGGCTATAATCGATAAAATACCTTTTATTTTCTCTATACTATCATTTAAAATTTTTCCTGTTTGTCCATCATTCATTTCCATCTCTCCTTAATTTCCTTTCAACTTCTTAGCAAATATCGAACTCAAATTCACTTCATCCTTTGCTACTGTATTCAGATTTTCTTTCTTTTTAGAAACAATTCTTGATTTTTTTGAACTTACTTTAAAAAACTTCTTATTATTAGTTATTACCAAAATCTCATTTCCAAAATTTTCTTCTTCTTTTGTTCTAATAAATTGTTTTCCTTTTTTAGTTATAAAAATCTTTTCGTTTTCATTATTAGAAATTTTTAAAACTACATTTTCTTTTAAATTCACATTTTCAAGCAAAATTTTTTCCAAAGTTTCTAAAGTGAAATCACTATCTTCTAAAACTTCAAAATCATTAAATCCATTATAAATTTCTTTAACTTTCTCAAAATCTGTACCAAAAATCAATAAATCAAAAACATTTTTTGAACGAAAATTTTTTTTTAACCACGATAAAAATTCTTTTACTTCCCTATTACAAAATTTTTCTCCTTGATATTTTTTTACATTTCCATTATATTCTGTCAAAATTCCCTGTTCAGAAACATAAATCGCAATCGAAATTTTCACTGTCATTTTTCTCAGCTCCTCTCAATTATTCTTTTGCTGTTTTTTCTATATTTTTTTTATTCTGATATAATTTCTAATCAATTATATTCTTTATTATATTTTTTCGTTTAATTTTTCAAGTTCTTCATCCATCTTGTCTAATTTCTCTTTTAAATAATCATACATTGCTACATCATCATCTGCATCTAATTTATTGTCTAAATATGCATCTATATCCATTGTAGGAATTTTACTATTTTTATAATCCTCTACCATTTTTTTAAATTCTGTTGGATTCATTTTTATTTCAGCTGCTCCTTTTATTGCTCCAAATGAAATAGGTTCTTCCAACCCTAAATCTTCACCAAAAGCCTGAAATATTGTTGAAATTGTATTTGATTTATGTTTTTTCTTCTCTGTTTCATTTAAATTTTCTAATTTATGTTCTTCTTCAGGAGTTAATTCTTTCATTGATCCTTTTACAGCATTTATATAACTTGCAACACTTTCATAGTTCTCAGGTTTTATATCTCTAACTTCTGCTGTATAAGAAAATCTTTCATAATCTCTTGGCTCTATTTGACTTTTTGGACTTAACAATTTTACTATACCTTCAGCTAAATTCGCTATTCCAGAAAATAGTGCTCTTCCTACACCAGCTATTGCAGTTCCCACCGCTCTAATTGCTCCTGTTATTGCATGTCCTACCCCACTAAGAAAACTCCAAAACCCCATGTTATTCATCTCCTATTCTTAATTTTTTTATTTTTTTCTTATATTTATTTATTTTACTTTAATGGTTCCTCATCCCATTTTATCCAATTTCTCTTTTAAATAATCATACATCGCTACATCATCATCTGCATCTAATTCGTTGTCTAAATATGCATCTACATCCATTGTAGGAATTTTATTATTTTTATAATCCTCTATCATTTTTTTAAATTCTGTTGGATTCATTTTTATTTCAGCTGCTCCCTTTATTGCTCCAAATGAGATAGGTTCTTCTAATCCTATTTCTTCTCCAAAAGCCTGAAATATTGTCGCAACTGTATTCGATTTATATCTTTTCTTTTCTTCCTCACTTAAATTCTCTAATTTTTGTTCTTCTACGGGTGTCAATTCTTTCATTGAATTTTTTACATCATTTATATAACTTGAAACATTCTCATAATTTTCAGGTTTTTTATCTTTTATATCAGCTGTATAAGAAAATCTTTCATAATCTCTTGGTTCTATTTGATTTTTTGGACTCAATAATTTTGCTATTCCCATAGCAAAACTCACTATTCCAAGAAACGGACTTACACTTAAACCAAGTATAGAACTTCCTATTGTACTAATCGCTCCTACGACACCACCAATTGCTGCAGCTATCAAACCAAATACCATTTTTACTCATCTCCTTTTCCTAATTTTTCCATCCAAATTTTTTTTATTTTTAAAGGGTTTTCTACATCTATTTTTTCATCCGTGATTTCTTCTGATAAAAATTCTATTATATTTTTCTCTAATTCTTCTACTCTATTAACTTCTTCTAGTTTATGCTTTTTCTTAATAAAATATTTTTCTTTTAAATATTTTACTAATAGATTTTTTTCATTTTCTGTTGCAATTCTTATATTTTTTACATATTCTCTATTAGCTTTTTTAAAAATATTTGATCTATCTCTTATATCCCTTATAGAAAAATTTTCCAATGCTGCATACATATTTTTGAAACTACTTAGCAAGTCACTTCTGCTAAATTCTATAATAGTTTTCATTTCCTCAAAAGTCGGCTCCCTATCAAAAATATTACTTTCTGAAAATATTTCTCTTCTATAATTTTCTCTATAGTAATTAATGCAACTATTTTTCAATATTTGTTCATCTACTTCTTCATCCGAAGTTGTATTTGTCAATAATTTTATTTGAACTTGTACTGCTTTTGACCATCCTTGAGAAAAAACAACTGCTCTTCCTGTTGGCAAACTAGATAAAAATTCTTTTTGTTCTTTTTCCAAAATCATTGTATTTCCAACCGATTCTTTATCATCTTCTGCAAACAATTTATGAATTATTTTTGTATTCGTATTTTTCAACACTTCAGGAGTTAATTTATTCGGAATTTGATCAGCAATTATTAACGATTCTCCATATTTTCTAACTTCAGCAAGCATGTCAGCAAAAATTTCCACACCTTGTTTTTTATTAACCGAATCTCCTGGCTCAAATTTACTAAGTAGTCTATGTGCTTCTTCAATCAATGTAATATGTTTAAAATGTTTATTTTCTTTATATTTTGCTCTTAATGCTTCTCTTAAATTCGTCATTATAAGTCCCATTACAAAAGATTTTTCTCCAGTATTTTTTACTTCTTCTATTTCTAAAACAACTTTTTTATCTAATAATCCCACAAAATCAATACTTCTCGGTGTATTTAACATAAGTCCTTTTGAACCTAGAGTCAAACTTTGTAATCTAGCTTTTATTGAACCAATATAGTCTTTTTTCAATCTTTCATCAAATCCTTGTTTCTCAGCTACAGCATCCACTTTTTTCAATATATCATTGAATGTAGGAAATGCGTAAACATCATCTGCAAATGGATTTTCAAATTTTGTATTCTTATTCGTATTTACATTCCAACCATAATCTTTGTAACATTCATATATTGTTGATTCAATTAATTGTGGTATAGCTGCTTCCATATCAAATGAGGCTTCAATAGCAGCTTTTATCATATCTACTCTCGAAGTTAAACTTTCGTGTGGAAAAAACTCGAATGGATTCAATCTAAATGGTGCAATATTATCTTGACCTAAAGTAAAAATTACCATATCTTCTGTTTTTTTACTAAGTTTCATAATTCTATATTCTGTTTTAGCTGGTTCCACTACCAAAAATGGCATTCCACTTTCAAGCAAAATTCTTTGGCAAGTAGTAGTTTTACCTGTTCCTGTTACTCCAGCAACAAAAATATGTTTATTCAAATCTTTTTTATCAATATTTACTTCTGAATTTTCTAATATTTTCCCACTTTGTACTAAATTTCCTAGTTCCAATGGTTCTTTCATTTTTTCATCAGTTGTATTTAATCCAAATTCCACTTGTTTTGTTACTTTTAATCCGTTTACTTCTTTTCTAGGAAGTCCTGCAATCAACGATAATTCTTTTGATGAATAAAAATCATTAACAAATCCATTTCCTATTTCTATCGAATTTACAGTATAAAACTCATCTTTTTCAATATCATTTTGAATTTTATTCATTTGAAAATTAACTAAATTATTTATTATTTTTTTATCTTTCACATTATCTAATCTATAATATTCCAATGGTCTTTTATTCCCTTTTTTCCCAGAAGATAATGATTTCAATGTATTTCCCAATTTAAGCAAAGTTGCAGAATTATCAGCAAAAATATATGTATTTACTCTAAATAACCCTTTTCCTTTCCCATAATCAATTATTGGCAATAAAGTTTCATCAATGTATGAAATCCATGAATGAATTTCTTTTTTTATAATTTCAATATTTTCTGTTTCAGATGTTCCTGTACTAGAACCACTATTTTTAGTTGTACTGTTATTTTTTGTAGTTCCAATTGTCTTATTTTCCGAAGTTCCTGATGTTTTGCTAGTTGAAGTTCCAGTAGCTTTACTCAATGAAGTTCCTGATGTTCTACTTGTCGATGTTCCTTTAGCTTGGCTAAGGTTACTTCCTTCTGTGATTGTTTTACTTCCTCCTTCTGATTTATTTTTATTTGTTCCCCATGATGTTCCAGCACTTTCCCCTGTTGAAGATGATTTACTACTTGTAGAAGAACCATTACTTGTTCCTGTTGTCGTACTTTTACCTGTATTTTCTGTTTTGTTAGAACCCTCAGAGTTACCCCAGGTATTTCCAGTAGCTTTATTATAATTCGTTCCTTTTGTTTCACTTTCATTAGAACCTTTAGTATCACTAGCACTGCTTCCTTCTGTTTTTGTCTCACTAGATCCACTAGTCTCATTACTACTTTTACCTTTTGCTGTACTCTCACTAGTCCCACTTCCTACAGTAGCACTCTCCCCAGTATTGTTACTTTGATTTTCCCCCAATTGATAACTTCTCTTATGAACTGTATTATAATAATTATACTGTTTATAAATATCTTTCTCAATCTCTACAATTTCCTCTTTCTGAATCGGATTAGCATAAATCACAAGTCCAAATGTTCCTTGATTTCCCACGCTCATTATGTCAATTAATCTGTCAATTCCCTGAAAATCACTTCTATCTTCAGATTCATTTATTCCAGGATTTCCTTCAAAATATGCATATTTATTCCCTTGATTTCTTATAACCTTCAAAACTTCTTCTTTTTCATCAGAAATAATTTCTTTTATCTTACTTCCTCTAAAATTCCCTTCAATACTCGGCTTTAAAATCATATCCCCAACATCTTGCAATTCCAAAATACTATTACTCGAATCAATATAACTGTTTTTCGCAACCCCAAAATAAATCGAAACTTTTTCTTTCGTTCCTAAAATAATGTATAAAAAATTATTAAAACTATCCCTCAAAGCTCCCAAAACATTCTCAAAAGCCTCTCTTCTCGGTGCTTTCTCTTCTTCTTCATAAGTAATCTCATTAATTTTATAAAGTGCAATATCCCCAAAATTCTCTCCTAACAAATCAAAATCTGTCACTTCATAAATATCTGTAAACAAATCTTGTTTTTTTACTTCATTTACTAATTTTGAGTCAATTTCTTTTAAACTTTCTAGTAAAGTTTCTTTTTTCATATTTTTTTGCCTCCAATTTTTTAGAAATTTTAATAGATGTCTCCAAAATAATTTTTAACTTCAGCTGATTTTGCATTTTTTTCATAGATTAAATCTATTAAGAAGTTCATGAAATTTAATGTGTCATTTAAGTCTATTTTGAAAGTATAATATCCATTTCCTTTATCATTATTATTATCAGAATATTGATAATACCATCTCATTTTTAAATATATTTCT
Organism: Leptotrichia wadei; assembly: GCF_007990545.2. Taxonomy (NCBI): domain Bacteria; kingdom Fusobacteriati; phylum Fusobacteriota; class Fusobacteriia; order Fusobacteriales; family Leptotrichiaceae; genus Leptotrichia; species Leptotrichia wadei. The sequence continues at coordinate 880,307 of NZ_AP019829.2, read as the reverse complement.
CCTGTTTTTTCTATTTTTAAATTATAATGCCCGTCAATAGAATACCATTTTGCATCACTATTATTCCCATGATAATTTGTATACTGATAATCATTATAATCATATGAACATCTCTCATTCTCCCAACCTAAAAACGACCCCTCATACACATAAGACATCGGCAACTCCCTTACAATATTATCCTCAGTCTCTTTCTCATTCGGCTTATCCCCATACTTTCTAAACTTAAATTTATAATTCGCTAACTCCTCTTTTGTTTTCCAAGTTTCTTTCAAAATATCTCTCAACGGAACTGCTCCACCCGAAATAAATCTCATTTTCAATAACTTCTCAATCCCACTTCTATCACTTATCGAATACAACAACTCCATAAATTTCTCATCATCTGTCAAATATTCTTCTGCATTCTCCCTCAAATAATCTACATTTAACTGCACCACTTTAATGCCTTAGTACTCTCATCATTCATTGTCTCAACTTCTTGCACATCTTCAATCACAATAATATCATCACTCATTAGTTTTCTCTCCTTAATTTTAAAATTTTCTTTTCATCATTTTCCTAAAAACTAAATATTATCTATATTTTGAAAATAAATTATATCAATAAATATCTTCAAAATAATTCTTCAAATTATCCGCCTTCACATTTTTCTCATAAATTATATCAATCAAAAAATTCATAAAATTTTCAGTGTCATCTGCATCTATTTTGAAAGTGTAATAGCCGTTTCCACTTCCATTACTAACAAAAAACCATCTCATTTTTAAATATATTTCTCCTGTTTTTTTTATTTTTAAATTATAATGTCCATCATTTGATACCCATCTGCAATTTCCAAAACTTCCTTTTATACTATTTCCAATTCCTATCCATTGATATTTACTTAGATCCATCGTACATCTCTCATTTTCCCAACCTCTAAAACTCCCCTCCAAAACATCTGACATCAATAACTCCCTCACAATATTATCTTCCGTCTTTTTCTCTTCAGGTTTATCCCCATATTTTCTAAATTTCACTTTATAATTTGCCAATTCTTCTTTAGTCTTCCCACTTCTCCACAAAATATCCCTTAATGGTACTGCTCCGCCTGATAAAAATCTCATCTTTAATAATTTTTCTACTCCGCTTCTATCACTTATTGAATATAGCAAATCCATAAATTTTTCATCATCTGTCAAATATTCCTCAGCATTTTCTTTCAAATATTCCATATCTAATTGAATTACTTTTAACGGATTATTACCATTTTCTTTTACTGTTTCAGCTTCTATAATTTCTTTATCACTCATATTCTTATCCTTTCTCACATTTTACATTATTATTATGCAATCTTGCTAAAAAATATCTCCAAAATAGCATTTCAATTTATTTTCTTTAACATTTTTCTCATAAATTATATCTATCAAAAAATTCATAAAATTTAAAGTATCATCAATATCTATTTGAAAAAAATATTCTGATGAATCCCCACAAGTCATATCAAAATACAATTCCCAACTCTTATCCAATTTCAAATTAAAATTATCAGGCGACCGCCAAGTTCCATTCCCCACATACCTTTCACCTGACCAAACTCCAAAAGTTCCTAAAAAGATAGCCGCCATTGATAATTCTCTTACCACATTATCCTGCGTAGTTTTTTCATTCTCTCCAATTCCATATTTTCTAAATTTTACTATATATTCTTTTAACTCTTCCTTATTTTTCCCGCTTCTCCACAAAATATCTCTAATTGACACTCCTTTTCCTAATAAAAATCTCATTTTTAATACTCTCTCTACACCACTTCTGTCAGCCATTGAATAAAGTAAATCCATATATTTCTCGTCATCTTCAAAATATTCTTTTACATTATTTTTTAAAAATGGCACATCTAATTGAAGTTTTTTTAGTACACCATCATTATTTTTGTCGAACTTTTCCACATCAGATGACTCTCTTACTATAATTTCATCTTCGATTATAATATCTTCCATTTCATATTCTCCTCTTTTGCTTCTCTATAATTAACCATTTAACAGTAAATTTGTTATAAATTTTTATTTAATAATTTATAATTTTTTTATTACTAAATAAATAACTCTAGTTTTATTATACCATACAAAATTTGAAAAACCATTTTAATTATAAAATTTTCAAAAAAAAACTGTAAATGAAAATTAATTCAAATACAGTTTTTTATTTTATAATAAACTTGAAAAAATTTATTCATAATTCTTCAAAATATCTTTTAAGTTTTCAGGAGCATAGAGATAAACACTTATAAAAGTATGATCTAACATTCTATATATCTCAATTATTTTTTTTGAATTATACAATATTAATGCTCCTTTGTACTCTTTTACATTCAATTTCTCTTTTAAAACTTTACTCGCATTCTTTTTATAATCTTCGATTATTTTCGTATGTTCCTCATCCGTCGTAACCGAATCAAAAACTGCCGAAAATAATTTATTTTCAGAAAAAGCGAAGCTATTTAATTGCCTTTTTATGCCTAATGGATCTTCTATATTTTTATAATAGTAGACAGCATAATTTCCATCATCGTGCGAATCTGACAACGGCTCACTTTTTATAATATTTTTCAATTCTTTTGGAGAAATCCCAAAATTGATTTTATTCGTAACTTTTGCATTAACACTTTCTGCAAATACAGTCGTTGAAAATAACATCATCATAAATAATAAGAATTTTTTCATTTTATCACTCCTAATAAATTATTTTTAAAATTAATTCAACATAAGTATACCGCATAAAAAGTAAAAATTCAAATAAAATATAATCTTTTCAGTTGTTCTAAAATAAAAAAAGAAATCCAAGATCAATGTCTCAAATTCCTTTTTTTATATTCTAAATTTTTCTAATTTTAATAACTTTCCAAAAAACTATTTAATTTTTTCTAAAGTATTTTGCACTCTCTTCAAAGTTCTCTCTTTCCCAATTGCTGCAATTACTGTATATAAATCAGCCCCTCTAGCTTTTCCAGTAACAACCGCTCTAAGTGGCATTAACACAGCTCCAGGTCCTTCTCCAATTTCATCTTGTAATTCATGTAAAACTTGTTTCGCTTCATCCTCTGAAATTTCTTCATTTAAAGCATCAATTTTTTCAATAAACAAATTAATTGCTTTTTTCCCAGTTTCAGTTTCTAGTGAATCTCTCAATTTTTTTACCGATTTTCTAGCTTTACTATTCATTCCTTCTTCAATAACTGGAAGCTCGAATTCATCTTCAAAATAAATTGAAGAATTCATTGGCAACTCTTTTAATGTATGTGAACCTTCTCTCGTAATTTCCACGATTCTTCTCAGTTTTTTATAATCTTCATCTGATAAGTTTTCGTCAGCATAATATCCAGCTTTCACGAAATACGGAATTGCTAATTTGGTCAATTCGTCTAAATTTTTCAATCTCATATGATGATTATTTACCCAACCTAATTTAACCAAGTCAAACACAGGCCCTCCAAGCGAGATTTTATCAAATGAAAAGTTTTCAATCATTTCTTCAATTGTAAAAATTTCTTTATTTTCTCCAAAACTCCATCCCATAAGCGCAAGAAAGTTTAGAAGTCCTTCTTTCAAATAACCTTCTTCTCTGTAATAATTCAACGAAACTGGATTTTTTCTCTTAGAAATTTTAGTTTTATCTGCATTTCTCAAAAGTGGCATGTGATACCATTTAGGCTCATCCCAACCAAACGCTTTGTACAATTGAATATGTTTAGGCGTAGATGAAATCCATTCTTCTGCTCTTATAACATGAGTAATTCCCATCAAATGATCATCCACAATATTAGCCAAATGATAAGTTGGAAATCCATCAGATTTTAACAATACTTGGTCATCAATTTTACTATTCTCAAATCTAATTTCTCCTCTTAATCCATCATTTACAATTGTTTCACCTTCATAAGGCATTTTAAGTCTAATAACATAAGGCTCACCAGCTGCCAATTTTGCTTCAACTTCTTCTTTTGACAAGTTTCTACAATGACCGTCATATCCAGGTGCTTGTTTCATCGCCACTTGTCTTTCTCTCAATTTTTGCAATCTATCTGGTGTACAGAAACAGTAATACGCTTCGCCTTTTTCCACCAGTTTTTTGGCATATTCTTTATATATTTCAAATCTTTCTGATTGTCTATAAGGACCTCTATCCCCACCAACATCTGGGCCTTCATCATAATTAAGCCCAAGCCACTTCATCGCATCAAAAATTTGTTGTTCCGAATCTTCAGAAAATCTAGTTCTATCTGTATCTTCAATTCTCAATAAAAAATCTCCACCATTATGTTTCGCAAATACATAATTAAAAAGCCCAATGTAGGCAGTTCCCACATGTGGATCTCCAGTTGGAGACGGTGCTATTCTAACTCTTACTTTTTTATTATCACTGTTTGACATTTTTTCTCTTTTTCTCCTATCTATTTGTTATTCTTTTTATATTATATAATAAAATAAATTATTGTGCAACAACTATTGTGCAAATTCCAAATTTATTGGGTTTTTATGTATAAAGTAATTTAAAATCTAAAAAATTTAATCATTAATCTTATCTTTATAGAATATATAAAAAGAAGAACTAACTTAAAAAAAACAATATTTTGAATTTGAAAAGCAATTTAAATCAGAAGAAAAAAATACACTCTATGAATACATTCTCATTTGCTATCACTTATTTCTTTAATAATTTTTTGACATATATTATGATCTCTTACTTTAATATTTACATGATCTTGATAACCACGAAACTTAAAAATTGTATCCCAGCTTTCACAATTATTATTATAGAATACAATTTTTTCATTTTTATCATTGTAAAAATAATATTTTTCATCAAAAGAAATATCATAAGGATAGGTTTTTTTAAAAATATTTGAAAAATTTAACTCCTTTAGGAAAATATTTTTTAAATCTTTAGAATATACAATTTTCTTGCCATTTTCTGAGTAATAAATTTTTGAATTTTTTATTTTATTCCTAAAAATAGAAACTTCTTTATAGTATGATAACACTACTGAAGTATAATAAAGAAAATATATTCCAATAAATAAATAAAATATAAGAATTATTATTTTTTCTAAATTTTTTAAAAGAAATATTTCTTTTAAATTAATTATTTTGAAATCTAAATTTTTCAAATAAAAACTATCACTTATTATATATATTATAAAAATAGCGATAAAAAAAGGAAAAAATTTAAATTTTATAAAGAATACTATAAAGATTATTATTAAAATACAAAGTAATATTTTTTCTTACACATCTCAATTTCTCCTTCTATTTGAATTTTAAACTTTTTCTGACAGTTCTTCCATAACTTTCTTATTTCTTTTTTCCATTAATTCATTTACATCTACTTTTCTAGTATAAATGCATTGTTTTTCTACTTCTTTCATTTCGTTTTATTATAAACGTTCTCTCACCTAAAAATTTTCTTTAAAGTTTTCAAACATTTTCTGAACTTCATTATCATTATAAATATTTTTATAGGCATCAACTATAATTTCAAGTTCTTTCAAAAAATCTTCTTTAGAAATTATTTCTACATTTTCTTTTTCTCTTTCATTTTTATATTTTTTTGAAATTAATATTTCTGCTTCTTCCTTTGTTATGAAATCATTTATATTTTTTTCTAATAATCCATTTAAGAAACTAATACCTGTACTATTTTTTAATGCTATTATTAAATCCCAATTATAGTATTTTATTTTTATTTTTTCTTTATTTTTTGAAATTTCAAACTTCATATCATAAGCAACTGATTCTCCAAAAAAATCTTTTCTTTTTTCTTTAAATTCAAATACTCTTTTAGATAAAAAATTTTTTAATATTTTTTTTCCGAGTAAATATGAAAAAAATTTCTTTTTAATATTTATATCCCAATAGGTAATTTCTTTTTTCAAAAAGTTTATAGTTCCTAAGTTATATCTATTTTCTTCAAAATTATAATTCAACAAAAAATTTCTTAAATTATCTCTAGTAAATATATTTTTAATATCTAAATTTATTTTATAATTTTTAGCCTCATCAATAAATTTAGTATAATTTACAAATTCTTGCTCAATAAAACTTATTAAATTACTATAGCAATGGATATTTTCTAAATAATATGTTAAAAAATAATGAAACATTTCCTCATATGTATAATAAACCCTTTCCTCGTAATCTCCATAAAAAATTCCTATATAATATAGAAGTTTCTCCATCTATTTCGTTAAAACCGCTATTTATTAAAACAGAATCATAGTCACCATATCCTTGCCCCGAACCATTAATATAAAATCCATCTAAAATATTAGGAAAATTCCCTATATAATCTACAACTTTAACAAAAAGTTCATATTTATTCATTTTTAAGTTTTCAAAATAATTATCTTTTATTTTTTTTAAGCCCACTTTTATTTCCCACCTTTACTTAAACCTCTATTTAAAAACAACCTTCACTTCTTTCCCATGAAATGCAACCCCAATCTTCAAAATATTCTTTATCCCTCTTGCCTTCAGTTTCGTATCATATTTCTTCTCATCAATCTGCTTCAACGCCTTCTGTGCTTTCTCTTCCATCCCCTTTTTCGTCTTCGATATTTTAAATTCCATAAGGTAAGCTTTCTCGTTACTTTTTATTGGAATCATCGCAAGGTCATATCTTCCATATCCACTTTCATTATTTGAAATAATCTCATATTTCCCCATTAAAAATCCAACAAGCCCTATCATAAAAACCTGATAAATTTTTTCCATTTCCTTATCCAAGTCAAAATGACTCAGCATATTTATCATTATTTCTCCCAATGTTTTCTCAAATTTCTTAATATCTCCATTTTCAAGTGCTTTTATCAAAATGTTAGTTTTTACTTCTGTTCCAAAAAATCTGTTCAAGAACATATTCCCAAAATATTTTCGTATTTCCTTGTTTGGTATCTTTAAATTATAAATATTTGAATCGGATTCTTTTTCCTGATTTTTAGCTTTTGTCAAATATCCGCTATATAAAAGTAATTGCCATATCTCATCGTCGTTACTTAAAAGACTTTTTATCGTTGTTCCATCTGAAATATATTTTTCAATACTTTCTCCATCAGTAAATCGTTTTAAATCATCATAAACACTTTCCCCAGCATGATCAAGCATATTCTCTAAAAGCGTATTTCCCGAAACATTTGCCCAATATGCCTTGATTTCTCCATTGTCAATATAATTTACAATAGACCATGGATTGTACACTTCACTTTCTCCAAATAAATATCCATTATACCATTCTTTAACTTCTTCAATTTTGTATTTCATGCCAAAGTAATCAAGCATTTCAATTACCTCACCTTCAAGAAGTCCAAAATATTCTGAATATTTTTTATCCAATATCGTATCTACTTTTAAATTATTTAAACCTGAAAATATTCCTTCCTTTATAATCCTTGTTATACCTGTCAAAACACCATATTTCAAGGAATTATTAGTCTTTAATGCTGGGCTGTAAAATGTTTGAAAAAAATTTATTGCTTCATTGTAGTATCCTTTATCAAAAGCATTTATTATTGGAGCATCGTATTCATCTATTAAAATTATGACTTTTTCTCCATAATACTTATAAAGACTATCTGCTAAAAATTTTAAAGACATTATGTAGTCTGCATCTTCTTTTTCATAAAGTACTTTTTCAAATTTTCTTTTATCCCATTCATTCATTTTTTCTCTAATATACTCAAATTCAGCATATAAATCAAAAATAAATAACTTCAATCTATTTAAGCATTCCTCCCAAGTATTTCCTTTTAAATCCTTCAGTGAAATGAAAATTACAGGATATTTCCCCTGTTCACTCATATATTCACTATTATATATTTTCAAATTTTCAAAAAGTTTTTTATTTTCTTCTTTATCTTTTACATCAAAAAAATATTTCAACATCGACATATTCAATGTTTTTCCAAATCTACGTGGTCTTGTAAAAAGTGTCACAGGAGCCCTGTTTATTAATAATTCCTCTATTAGTAACGTTTTATCTACATAATAGTAATCTTCGTTTATTATTCTTTCAAAATCTTCAATTCCCACAGGAACAGCTTTTTTTCTCATAAAATCACGCCCTCTTTTATTTTTTTATAACTTTATATTAATTATATCACAACCTGATATTTAAAATAAAGTCATTTAAATGTTCTGGGATATTTTAAAAACTCCTATATATTTTAATATAAAATTTTTTTCTACTTGTTTCAAAAATACTTCTTTTCTTTCTTTTTTATAATATTTCATAATTATATTTTTTAATTGTTCTAATTGCTTATTCATTATAATACCTTTAAACCTCTATTTAAAAACAACCTTCACTTCTTTCCCATAAAACGCAATCCCAATCTTAAAAATATTCTTTATCCCTCTTGCCTTTAGTTTCGTATCATATTTTTTCTCATCAATTTGCTTCAACGCCTTCTGTGCTCTCTCTTCCATCCCCTTTTTCGTCTTCGATATTTTAAATTCCATAAGATAGGCTTTTTCGTTACTTCTTATCGGAATCATCGCAAGATCGTATCTTCCATATCCGCTTTCATCATTTGAAATAATCTCATATTTCCCCATTAAAAATCCAACAAGCCCTATCATAAACACCTGATATATTTTTTCCATTTCCTTGTTTAAATCAAAATGGCTCAGCATATTTATCATTATTTCTCCCAATGTTTTCTCAAATTTCTTAATGTCTCCATTTTCAAGTGCCTTTATCAAAGTATTCGTTTTCACTTCTGTTCCAAAAAATCTGTTTAAGAACATGTTACCAAAATATTTTCTTATTTCCTTGTTTGGAATTCTCAAGTTATAAACATCTGTATATTCTGAAGTTACATCTATTTCCTTCTGCTTTTCATCCTTTGTCAAATATCCGCTGTATAAAAGTAATTGCCATATCTCATCGTCGTTACTTAAAAGACTATTTATCGTAGTTCCATCCGAAATATATTTTTCAATACTTTCTCCATCAGTAAACCGTTTTAAATCATCATAAACACTTTCTCCAGCATGATCAAGCATATTTTCCAGAAGTGTATTCCCTGAAACATTTGCCCAGTATGCCTTAATTTCTTTTTCTCTCACATAATTTACAATAGACCAAGGATTGTATACTTTACTTTCTCCAAAAATATACCCATTATACCATTCTCTAACTTCTTCGATTTTGTATTTCATATCAAAATACTCAAGCATTTCAATCACTTCGCTTTCAAGAAGTCCAAAATATTCTGAATAATCCTTACTTAAAATTGTATTCACATAAAGATTGTTTAAACCAGAGAATATTCCTTCCTTTATAATCCTTGTTATCCCTGTTAAAATACCATATTTCAAGGAATTATTAGTCTTTAACGCTGAACTGTAAAATGTTTGAAAAAAGTTTATTGCCTCATTGTAGTAACCTTTATCAAAAGCATTTATTATTGGAGCATCGTATTCATCTATTAAAATTATTACACTTTTTCTATAATATTCGTACAAATAATTTGATAGATTTTTAAGAGAATAAATCCAGTCAGCCTCTTCTTTTTCCATAACTATCTTTTCAAAATCATTTTTAAAAATAGGATTCAATTTATCCTTTAAATCATAAAATTCCATGTATAAGTTTTTTATATGTTTTTTTATCAATATAAAATTTTCTTCCCAGCTATTTCCTTTCAAATCTTTCATTGAAATGAAAATTACAGGATATTTCCCTTGTTCAACCATGTATTCACTATCATATATTTTTAAATTTTCAAAAAGCTTTTTATTTTCTTCTTTATCTTTTACATCAAAAAAATATTTCAACATTGACATATTCAATGTTTTTCCAAATCTACGTGGTCTTGTAAAAAGTGTCACAGGAGCCCTGTTTATTAATAATTCCTCTATTAGTAACGTTTTATCTACATAATAGTAATCTTCATTTATTATTCTTTCAAAATCTTCAATTCCCACAGGAACAGCTTTTTTTCTCATAAAATCACGCCCTCTTTTATTTTTTATAAATTTTAATATATTAATTATACCATAACCTGATATTTAAAATAAAGTCGTTTGAACACTCTGTAACGCTTTCTTTTTAAATTTAAGGATTTGAAATAATTCTATAAATTATTTATTTCGACTTCAAGATAACTGTTTATATCTCTCGGCATTTCTAAAAACTTCTTTTTTCCTAATAAAGCTTTTGTAAATTCTTCTATTGTACAACTCCAATCATCATAGTCTCCAAACCAATCTATAAAATCTACTCTGTCTTTGAATATAAAAAAATCTAATGTTTCTCCATAGCCCTCAACACATTCTTTTTCACCATTCTTTATTTTTTCTATTTCTTTTAGAAAATAGTCTATTCCCTCAGATTTTATTTCAGTTAATTTCCTACTAAGAAATACAGAATAACCTATATTATATTTTTCTCCGTTAATAATACTACAGAATTCTCCCCATAATTCTCCATTTTTACTTATATAATAATAGAATTTCATTTTCATTTTATACCTCCTTCATAAATAGGCTATCCTAATGTATGATTATAATTAATACATCCTTGTATTTGTACTCTTAATTCTAATTTTTTAAATATATATCATAATTTTTTCTTTATATTCCTTTAATTCTTCTTCTGTCATTTTATTCGGTATTTTTAACTTAGAAAATTCATTAACAAAATATTTAAATAAAAATCTATCTTTCATATTTAATATTTCTATCAAACGATTTTTGTCTTGTTCTTCGCAATATTTTTCTATAAATTTTCTTAATATTTCATATTCTTCTATCCAACCTTTCATAATGTTACCTCTTTTCTCTTAATATTAAATCTATTCTTGGATTTGGTAAAATATCCAATTTATCATATTTTATATCCATTTTATCAACAGGAAGCAATTGAAAAGCACCACCTTGACCATGTTCGGGATACGACACAGTAAACGGTTCTAACTCTTTTCCAGTATCTCCCTTAGTATACTGAATTAATTCCTGATTAGATTTTTCGTTTATGAAGGCTGTACTGTGATATATCTTGTTAGAAACTTTCTTGTGTTAAGCTACCTGTCGTAAAAATATATTTTTGTCTAAAAATTTTCTTTAAAGTTTTCAAACATTTCTTGAACTTCATTATCATTATAAATATTTTTATAGGCATCAACTATAATTTCAAGTTCTTTTAAAAAATCTTCTTTTGAAATTCTTTCTACATTCATTTCATCCCTGTTATCTCTATATCGTTCAAAATTTAATTTCTCACCTTTTAAACTTTTATTTTCAATATCAAAATTTTTCTCTTTGTATAAAAAGCCAACATTTCCAAAACTTTCATATTCTAAATCTTTTGAATAATATTCTATTTTAATATCATTTTCTATTTCTATTCTATATATTTCAGAATATTTTTCTTTTTCTTCAATTTGAAAATAATCAACTCCATTTATTCTAAAAATTCTCTTTTTGTTAAGCATAAATTCTTTTAATCTATCTTTTCCAAGAAGACAAGAAAAAAATTTCTTTTTTATATTAATATCCCAATAATTTATATATTTTGTATAACAATTAATAAACTCCAAATTATATTTATTTTCTTTCTCGTTATATTTTAATAAGAAATTTCTTAATTTATCTCTTTTAAATAAATTTTCTAAATCAACATTTATTCTAAAATTTTTAAATTTTTCCATATATTCTATATAATTATGCAATTCTTGTTCAACAAAACTTATTAAGTTAGCATAATTAGCGATATTTTCAAAATAGTAAATTAAAAAATAAGAAAAAAGTTCTTCATAACCATAATAAACTCTAATTTCACTATCAGAATTATACTCAGAAATATATAATGCTGTTTCATCGGTTTCATTCCAGCCATTATTAATATACATACCCTGATCTTCAACTATTGTAGTTTTTGTTGAATTATCTTCGTATATATTTGAAACTACATATGGAAAATTTCCTATTTCCTTAATCAATTTTACTAAAAAATCATATTTACTTATTTTTAATATTGAATAACTATCGGTTCTTATTTTTTTGATTTTCATGTCTTTTCACTTTCTTTTTCCTATTTAATTTCCGTGAAAATAGTACCCATCTATTTCTATTCCCCCTGTTGAAGCATCAAATTTTATATTAACTCTTATTTTTTGATTATTAATTTTTATATCCAAATGGACATTGTAATTTGGATTACTATATGCTCGTTGAATATCATTTGGTGTTATAACATTTTTAACTTCATTAATAACTTGTTTAGTTAAATCTTCCGTTTTGTATATCCTAGTGTCGTATACTGTTTTAGGATTTTTTACAAATTCTCTATATTCCACAACACCATTATTCTGTTCTGTTGCTTGGGCAGAATTTCTTCTTGGTACTCTATATTTAACGCTCTTAACTCCATTACTTACTTCTTTAACATTAAATTGTATTTCAGGATGCTCTTTTAAAATATTTTTCATACATTCTATTGTATGGCAACCAAAAATAGGACTATTTTTATATCTGCTTTCCATTCTTAATTCCCAAGTTTCGTTATGATTATTTATTTTATTTTCATTAGCAGTAACTTTAATGTCACTCTTTCTAATCAAAGTATAACCTGGTGTCATTCCGTTATTCAACTCAACATTATAAATATTATTTTGATTTTCAGATATTCGTTTCACAGAAGTTACAGTATTATTTACGCTCCACTCATTACCTCTACCTAATGTATAATTACCCTCAGAATTTTTCACTGCTGTTCTTGGAATTTCTGGTTTAAATTTCCAATTTGATTTTTCTGAATTTAATGTGTAACTTTTTTTCACTGTAGATCTATGTAAATTATTTAAACTGCTATGAGTCCTATTATTAATATTTCCTATAGATTCAGATCCTTCTTCAAGAACTGTCGCTCCTTTTCTTGTAGCGACGATTATGTTATTTTTTATTATGTGTAAAAAAAATTTTAATATTTAACTTTGTAATTTAGATAAAATTTCTCTATATCTTTTTATTACTTCATCTTCTGTCAAAAACTGAGTTCCATTTAATTTATTATGTTCTTTCGATATAATTTCATTTTTACTTATATCATTATTTTGTATTATTTTTTTTAATTTCTTTTTAAAATTTTTCCATATTTTTTTATTATCACGAATCATTTCCAATATCATGTTAATTGAAAATATATCTAGATATTTTAAATCTTTTTCAAACGCACTTATTGTTTTATCCAAAAGATGATTATCTTCTAAAGTTTTAGTTAATATATATAGAATATTCCAGTACTTATCATATTTTAAGTTTATATTCTTTATTTCGCTCATTTTTGATAATATTTTTTCTACTTTTTCTTTTAACCATTTTCTTTCTTCTTTTTTTGAAATATTAAATTTCATATATTGATCAAGATATTCTTCCCTTTGCATATGAAAATAACTTCCATTATAATATAAAAATATTTTTTTTGCTTCATTATAGTCTTTTATAATTGTTTCACCACTTTCTAGAAATCTCTATCTTTTATAAACTTAAAACCATTATCTTTTAAAAAATTTACTTCTTTTTGAAAATACCCACTTGCTTTCATAGGATCATGTGAAAAATAAAAAATTTTCCTTTGCTGTAATTGCTGTTCTAAAAATTTTTTGTTTATTTTCCACATATTCGATTCTCCAACTTTATTTACTGCTTCATTCTAGCCGCTATCTCCTAATATGTATGTTTATTACCAGCAGCCTTTATATAAGAAATTCCATCTTGATTGTATATTCCTAACATTACACTTGTACTATTAGCATTTTTAGTTGCTTTTTCTGTATAATTCTGATATATTGAATTACTACCATTCATTTTATTAATTATTTTTTGTGCTACTGGAGTTTCTGTTAACATTTTTTCTACAGTTCCAGCACCACCAAATGTTTCTAATCCAAGAGGAGCTCCAATTAAAATTACATTTGTAAGTCCCCATATATTTGTTCACTTATCACAATTTTTTTGGTTAGCTTTACAATCTTTAAGTTGACTTTCTGAAACATCTCTAAAACCTTTTCCTGTTGAATATGATGTACTAGCAATCTAAGTTTGTTTAAAAGTATCATTTTAAAAGCCCATATAACATCCATATAGCTTGAAAAATCGATTTTTGGTAAAAATTTTAATGCCTTAAATGAAAATTTTGACTTGTAGGGTTATATGGGCGAATTTAATATAACTAAAATTTTTTGTATTAACTATTTGGAATGTATGAAAAATGTGAGAAAAAATGATATTTTTACTTTATATCAGAAATTTTGGGCATATTCTCTTTCTTAATTTATTTATTTACTTAATAAAAAAATACCTATCAAATCTATTAACAAAAATAAAAAATCATATCTATTTTTATTTTTATTATTTTTCACTAAAACAGAAAAATAATTATAACAACATTAATAATAAACATATTAGTTAATTTATTTATATTTATATTTATTTTCCAAAATAAAATGTATATTAATAATCCAAAATTAGCTAACAATATTGTTTCTATTTTTTTTAACATATTTTACTCCTTTTTAATAATTTATTACATCCATAAAATATTATTCAAATCTGTAAACAAATAAATTAAAATTAAATTTATTATAATACAATAGATAATATATATTAAATATTTTATAATATTTTTTAAAATTAAATTATTTTGCTTATCATAAAAAGGAATAACAAAAAATATTATTATTATTTTTAATATAAACATTAATATTATTGCAAATAATAATTTAAAAAAATTTAAGAATAAATAATAGATTAATAATCCAGAATCTAAAGATAGAATGTAAAAACAGAATAAGACATTTATGATTATAAAATGTAAATCTAAAAAAAATATTAATTTCTTCAAACTATTTAGTTTCATTTTATTTCCCCCAATTAAATAATTCATATATATCTATGATAGTTTTAACTAACTCATTTTCTAGTTCTGTTAATGAAATTCTACCGTTATTTTTATTTGCCCTTTTTTTTAGATTATCATAATTAGCTTGAATATATGCACCTAATTTTAAGTCTCCTAATCTATATCTTAGTTTTTTAGTCGTTTTATCAGTTGGTCCAGTTCCATATTTTTTCCATAAATCAATATCCAATTTATGATCCCTTTTAGCAGCAGATTGTAACTATAGTTCCTAATAATAATTTTTTTATTTCACTTTTTTATCTAAAACTTTTTACCAATCTTTCATCAATTCTAAAAAGAAATTTTTAGAAATTTCTTTCGTATCATCAAAACTTGTAACGGCAAAAGCATTGTCATTAATTTTTTTTATAATTTGATTCAATTTAATTTTTTTACTCCCATATTCAAATTTGTTAGAATATGTATTTTTATTTATTTTAACTAAATTTTCTTTTTTTGCAAATTCTTCAAAATTTTCATTATAAATATGAATTGGTAGTAAAAGTGATTTTCCTAGATAATATCCAGATAATTCAAATGATTTTTTTTTATTCAATGTTTCATTAAGAAGACTATTATCACTATTCTTTAACCATAATCCTTCAGGTATAGAAATTTGTATTTTACTATTTCCAATCTCTATTTTTTTTTTGTTTTCACTAAGAATTAATGTATTTAATCTCTTATTATCACCATAATAATAAGGACTTTCAGGTTCGGGATAAGGTAATAAACCATCCCCCTGCATAGAAGCTATAACAAAAGCTGTTGTAAGACAGGAATTTAAACAGAAAATACTTACCAAAATCAATAATATAAACTTCAACTTTTTCATCTTAGTTACCTACTCTTTCTCTCAATTTTTTTAACTGTTCATTTATATTTTGAGATTTTTCTCTATTTATTTCAGGTTTTGGCATATTTAAACCTTCATCAGGATTGATATTCCTATATGGATTATTTCTTGGAAAATCTTTGTTCAACTGTTCTGTTAAGGCATTATCTCTCGCATTAAATAAATCCTTATCCATATCTTTTCCATAATCTGGATTTACTCTTGGAACATTCATAAGCATATCCTTTACATTTTCCTTTCTTTGATTAATTAATCTTTTTTGTTCTTTCAAAGCATTTTCATATTTTTCTCTCTATTTTCAATCACTTCTATAGCTTCTTTTGACCAATTAAAGTTTTTATCCTTATAAAAAATCTTATTATTCATAACCGAAAAAATATTTTTATATTTTTCAGAATTATCATAAAAATAGATTTCATCAAATTTTAAAATCACTTGTTTTAAATTTTCTAAAGATTCATAATACCTTTTTTCAACTATTTCATCAGCTATATTATGACCACCTTTTTCAACTCTATTTTTTATTCTTTTTTTTGCTATTTCAGGACTATTAACTCCAACATAAAATAATTGTAACTCATAACCTAATTTTTTTGCCTTGTCAATAGTTTTTAAAATAGTTTTCCCAGTTAAAGTTGTTTCCTCGTTAAATGATTTTCCATGTTTTAAGCAGTCATTTCTTATATTTATCGCCATTTTTGCTGCTTTTATTTGATCAGAATTATTCTTCCAATCTCCGATTTTTCTAACAATTTCATCTGTATTAATTCTTGTACTGTATTTTATATTATTGTCTAAATTTTCAGAATTATACAGAGTTGATTTTCCTGCTCCATTTACTCCCGCAAAAATATATAAAACTTTTTTCATTAAAACACACCTTTTTTTATCAATTCGTCTTGCTTTGTTTCCAAAATTAAATTAAACAATTTATTATAAAAAATTATATCTTCTTCTTTTTCCGAATTTGCCATTAATTCATTAATATCTTTTTGATTCAATTTCAATATAAATTCTTTTAAATTCTCTTTTTTTAAATCCACTTTTTCCTCCCAATATTTTTGACTAACAAATAAAAACTTTTTATTTCCCTTTATGTTTCTGTTTCTTTTTCTCCTGTTTCAATAAAAATTTTCTCTGTTTTTCAAGTTCTTTTTCTTGTTTTGTCTTTACTTTTCGTTCCTTTTTATTCTCTTCGTATTGTAATTTTAAAATTTCTTCTGATTTTTTCAAAAATTTTTTACTTTGAAGTTCTTTTTTTATTTCTCGTTGTCTCCGTTTTGGATTTTTTGCTTTCTCCCTAAAATTTGACTTCATTTCATTACTAAATCGAAGATTATAGAACTTTTTTAATATAAAATCATAAATTTCATATTCTTTAGGTTCTGAACCAAAAGTTACTTTACAAACTGACAAATTATCATTTTCAAAATTTTCAAAAATTCCTACCCAAAACGGATTTTCAAAAAAAAATGTCAATTTTCCTGAAATTTTTTTCATAATTTCAGCCTCCCTAAAAAAATTTATAATAAAGAATGGACAACCTAAGGAGGCAGGTTACTTACATTACTGCGTCTGGACTACCAACCAGAACTGTGTTTTTATCTCTATTTATATTTATCGACTTTTTACTTTTTTATCTTGCAACAAGAAGTAAAACTCTTTGCTAAATTATTTCCAAAAGTTCTTAAAGTGTTTTTTTTGCTTTTTTAGACACTCTTCATCCCTATACCCAAAACTTACCACTACAGAAACTCCATATTCCTTTAAATATACACCTTTTTTATAAAAATGTTTTCATTTTAAAATTTTGTAGCCCTCTTATATTTAGAAAATCCTTCTCTTAGTGCATCTTTATATTCTTTATCTTCATACTGAATTTCCAAAAGGTGAGAATGGTATGCAGACTGACTAATCTTTTTCTTTTGAACTTTATCATAAAATTCAACAAAAATAACTTTAAATTCCATTCCTTTATTTTTACACCATTCACCAATAGTGTCAATAATATCAGGTCTCTGAAGAGCAACTTCCTTTGCAGTCTGTTCTTTATTTTTTCCATCGGTAATAACTTCTATTATGTAAAATCTGCCATCTTTTGTTGCAGCTGTCAACCCTATTCTCTTAAATTTTTTACGTAATACATCCTTTATTTCCTTTACCTCTTCTTCAGTCAGTTGCTTAGAATCATTAGTTTGGGACTTATTGAATTCTGGTATTTTTAATTCCATTAATTCCTTTTCATATTTTGCTTCTATCTTTTCCAGTTTTTGTAAATATTCTTCCTATTCTTTTTTACTAAGTTTATCAAAATCAGTTTTTTCCTCTTGATTTTGTTTCACTTGCTCAGCAGTTGTATTTTTTTCAATTTTTTTATTCTTATCTACGCTATTTTTATTTTTATTTCCACATGAAAATGCCATTACTAAAGACATAATTAAAAAAATTTTTTTCATAAAAATCCTCTTTCTGTCAATAAATTAATTTATAATTACGAAATTTCCTATTTTATTTTTTCAAATCAAACACATCTTTTTTTAGAAAAATATTTCCTATTTTAAAATCTTGTGGCTCTTGCATATTTAGAAAAGCCTTCTTGCAATGCTTTTTTATAATCTTTATCTTCATATTCAATTTCTAAAATATGAGAATGATACATTGACTGACTAATTCGTTTATCTTGTTCTTTGTCAAAAAAATCAACAAAGATAACTTTAAACTTTATTCCTTTACTTTTACACCATTCTCCGATAGTATCAGTAATATCGGGTCTTTCTATTGCTACCTCTTTCGCAGTTTGTTCTTTGTTTTTAGGATTGGTAACGTATTTACTTATAAAAAATCTGCCATCTTTTGTTACAGCTGTTACTCCTAAATTTTTAAAATTTTTTTTAAGCATTTTTTTTATCTCTTTTATATCATTTTTACTTAATTGTTTTGAATCATCATACCCATTAATTTTTAAATTCATTAATTCTTCTTCATATATTTTTTCTATTTTATTCTCACCACATGACACCGTTAATAATAAAATTAACGCAATTAAAAGTCTTCTTTTCATTCAAAGCTCCTTTTTATTTTCTTCATATCGTAATTTTAGAATTTCTATAAATTATTCAATTATTTCCAAAACTTCTGAAAGCGGCTTTCTTATCTTTTTAGGCAGTTCTTCATCCCTGTACCCAAAACTTACCATCACAGAAACTCCGTATTCACTTAAGTCAAGAAGCTCCATATCTGACAAATATTTTTCTGCTTTTTCTTTATTAAATCCTTCAATTGCACAGCTGTCGATTCCCAAATAAGCTGCAACAGTCATCATATTTCCAAGTGCGATGTAAGTCTGTTTTGAAGCCCAGTCGAAAAGAGTTCTTTCGTTTTCCAATAATTTCATATTTTTTTCCTGCAACATTGAAAAACTATTTTTCTTAATTTCAAAAACATCATATGGCAATTTTTTTACATCTTTATAGCTATGTCTGAAAAATTCACTATCCGCAGTAATCCCCTTTTTAGCTAAAATTATCACAATTTCTGTTGCTCCATTCAAGCTATTTATAGCTCCTGTTGAGAACTCCTTAAAATCTTCTCTCATCTTTTCATTTCTTAACAATAAAAATTTCCAAGGTTCAAGTCCAAAAGAACTTGGTGATAATCTTGCACTTTCTAAAATTGTTTTCAAATCTTCATCAGACACTCTCTTTTTTGTACTAAACTTTTTACACGCATATCTTCTATTGAATACTTCTATAATTTCTTTTCTTTTTAATTCTATATCTTTTGACATTTTTACCACTTCTTTCTTTTTATATCTAATTGTTAAAATATATCTGAGAATTTCAGATTTACATTATTTTTAATATTTTTCTCTAAAAAATTTATAAATTATTACTCAACAACCTCATAAACTTCCGAAAGTTCTCTTCTAGTTTTTGGAGTAATCTCTTCATCTCTGTATCCAAAACTTACAAAATATGAAATTCCATATTCCTTCAAATCAAACACACCTTTTTCAGAAAAGTATTTTTCAGCTATTTCTTTATTAAATCCTTCAATCGCACAGCTGTCAATCCCAAGAGCCGCAGCCATATTCATCATATTTACCATTGCAATGTAAGTCTGTTTTGAAGCCCAGTCAAATAATGCTCTTTCACTTTCCAGCAACTTAAAATGCTCTTTTTGAAATTTTGTAAAAAATTCTTTTCTAATCTTCAAATTTTCTTCAGAAATATTTTTTATTTCCTTCCCAATTCTCTCAAAATACTCGCTATCACCAGTAACACCTTTTCTAGCCAGCACCATAACAATATGGCTCGCTCCATTCAAGCTGTTAATCGCTCCCCAAGCAAACTCTCTCATGTCATTCAGCATTTCCTCATTTTTCACAAGAATAAATTTCCAAGGCTCAAGCCCAAATGAACTAGGAGAAAGTCTCCCTACCTCAATAATTGCCATAAAATCTTCATCTGAAACAACTTTTGTCTTATCATATTTTTTGCACGCATATCTTCTGTTAAATATTTCAAGCATTTCCTTTTTTGTTAATTCTTTATCTTTTAGCATTTTTATCACTTCTTTCTATTTTATTTGAAATTTTCATAATTTTATTATTTTTATTATATTTTAAATAGTTTTAATTCTTGTAAATCTTGTTTTAATTTTATTTGATTAAAGTTTTCATCATTACTATCATTTTCTATTATATCAATATTTTTTAATTCTTCACTTTCTTTTACCACCTTTAAAGATATTTCTGATTTATCAATACCTATCACTTTTCTTCCATATTTTAATCCAGCTTTTAAAAAACTACCTGACCCACAAAAACAATCTAAAATTATTGAATTTTTATTTGATGATTGTAATACTATCATTTCAAGCATTTCTCTATTTTTTTCAGTTGAATAAACTGGATATTGTGGATCTTTATAATTTAACCATACATCTTGGATTTTTTTCCCTTTATGTTCTGTTAAATATTTTTTTATTCTAGGATTATTATTTTGTGACCATTCAATCTCTCCTCGCTCATCTAATTTTTCTAATTCCTCTACTGAATATCTCCAATGTCTCCCTTTTGGTGGAAACATTCCTTTCCACATCTTTCCAGTATTTCCATTTTTCGTTTCTCCTGGCGCATGGCAAGGAACAGTATTATATCTACGTCCTTTCTCATCAACTTTTGGAAAATTTTTTATTTTTTCTTCTTCAGTAAGTTCTGAACGTATCTCATTAAAAATATTATTTTTGTTCTTTTTTGCATAAACATATATTACATCTTTTTGATTTCCAAATGCTTTTCTTGCAAAATTTTTAGGATTAGATTTTATTCTAGCAATGCTGTTTATAAAATTTTTTCTTCCAAATATTTCATCCAACAGTATTTTTATATAATGCCCTATTTTATCATCAATATGAATATATAAAGTCCCTTTATCACTAAGCAACTGACTAATTAATATTAAACGTTCTCTCATAAATTCAAAATAATTTTCTAAATTCATCTTATCCGAATAAGCTATCACTCCAGATTCAGTTTGACTAATTGTTGAAACTTTTTCTTCATCATAAGAAAAATCTAAATTAGTATTATACGGTGGATCTATATAAATTAAATCAATTTTATTTTTATAATTTTTTAATAATTTTATCATTGCATAAAAATTATCTTCGTTTATATAAAAGCTGTTTTCAGTTATGAAGCTTAATTTATTATTTTCTACTTCTTTATATTTTTTATTTATTATTTCTAATATCTCTTTTTCCTTTTTTTTGTTTCTATATATTAATTCCATATTTTCCCCCTTTTATAATCTATATACTATACAAAAATTCTCTTAATAATATAGCTGATATTATAATTCCATCTTTTGAAAATAAACTACTATGCATTTTATTTTGACTGCTTATATATAAAACACCATCTAAAATTGCTATTTTTAAAACCTTCTTATCAGTTTTAAGAAGTGATGTATCAAGTGTAGCCATTGCATCTTCGTATTGTGCATTTTGATGTCCTCCAAAATCTGTCAAAAATTTCGCTTCTCCAATTACATAAGTATTATTAAACTTACCTATAAAATCTAGTCCTTTCTCTCTTAAATACCCTAAATGATTTTTAGCAAACGTTTGCATAGCTCTATCTGATGAATTAAATATAATATTCCCATCATATTCTAAAAATTCATTTTCATTTTTTGTTACAGCACAGCCAATAGTTCCCCTATCAATCTAGTTTTTAAATAATGGACCTATTTGTCTATTTGTTTCCTTTGGAGCTGTTGTTCTATCTATAATTTTATTTATCCCCATTTCATATAACATCCCGACAATCCTGTCAACAGTCGCAGGATTTCTATTTATTGCGCTTTTATCTCTTTTTAAATATGATATATATGAATCTTTAATTGGAAAAACTTCCTGTTTTAACAATAAATTTAACAATTTATATTTATCTCTCATTTCATAATATTCATTTAACTTTTGAATATCCTCTTTTTTCATTTCTCTTCTTAAATTATTAGACATAGGGTAAATCTTGTATAATAAATCTAAATAATTTCTTTGATTGGCAAGTTCTATACTTTTCTGAGTCCAAATATTCATTTTACTTTTCTCCTTATAAATATACTTACCTCAATACTTGTCCCAAATAACTTTACTGATTTTTAATTTTCTCCATCACATCTTTGTCAAACTCGCCAGTTCTAAGCATCTCAATCTCAAATTTATACGGTGGAACTTTTTTAGCCTTTTTATCATCGCTCAAAGCCACATAAGGTGTTTCCAGAATCTTTGGCAAATGAGAAAATTTTTCAAAATGTGCGATTTTATTTAGCACTTCAAATCCAATTTTTCCAAATCCTATATTTTCATGTCTGTCTTTATGTGCCCCAACAGGATTTTTACTATCATTCAAGTGAATTACTGAAATTCTGTCAATTCCAACAATTTTGTCAAACTGCTCAATAACTCCCTCAAAATCATTTACAATATCATAACCGGCATCATGAACATGGCAAGTGTCAAAGCAAACAGTTAATTTATCCTTCAATTTTACACCGTCAATAATTTTTGCAATTTCTTCAAAACTTCTCCCAATTTCCGTACCTTTCCCAGCCATCGTTTCAAGTGCCACAGTAGTTTTCTGTTCTTTTGTCAAAACTTCATTCAATCCTTCAATAATTTTATTAATCCCAACTTCTTCACCTTCTCCAACGTGAGCACCTGGATGAAGAACAATTCTTTTCGCTCCAATTGCATCCGTTCTCTCAATCTCCGTTCTCAAAAATTGCACTGCAATCTCAAATGTTTCAGGCTTTACTGCATTCCCAAGATTTATAATATACGGAGCGTGAACAACGATGTCATTTATATCAATCCCATTTTCTCCCATGAGTTTAAGCCCGGCTTCAATATTCAATTCTTCAATTGGCTTTCTTCGGGTATTTTGTGGAGCTCCAGTATAAATCATAAATGTATTTGAGCCATAAGAAATAGCTTCTTTCACAGAACCCAGAAACATATCTTTCCCGCTCATTCCCACATGCGAACCTATTTTAAAAATTTCTTTTTTTAACATTTTTTATTTCCTTTCTTTATTTCTATTGTTTCTTTTTTCTCTTTAAAACAGGAAGTTCATCATATATCGCTTCAAATAAATTCTTCAAAAACTCTTTATTTTCAACATCATCAACAAGCAACATTTCCTTTGCTCCTTCATAAGGAATTTCATGCAAAGCATTCGGAATAAGCTCTTTTGCCGATTTTACAGCCTTTACAAGAAACCTGTCATCATAAATCCCACCAATAACTTTTTCCCTATAATAAAGAATATATTCTCCCATCATTGCTCTATATCTAATATTTTCCACTTCCGACAACTGTTCCAATACAAAATTTAAATATTCTTTACTTGAAGCCATATTTAATTCACTCCTTGCTTTTTTCTTCATCTTTAGAATTTTTAACTATATCAGGAATATCTTTTACTACATCTTCAATTAATTTAGAAAAATCTACTGCATTTTTAGTTGTAATAACAGATCTTCCAGTATCTGCTTCAATCTCTTTTCTAGTATTTCCTGCTATTGTTCCACCTCGTTTTGCAACTTTTTTATTTTCTTCCAAGCCATTTGGATTATGAATATTGGTTAATTCTGTTGTTGTAGCTTCTGCAAGCATATTAAGTACAAGTTCCAAAGTTGACATATTATCCCTTAAATTCTCTTTTTTTAATCCTTTTAAATCTTTATATTCTCTAGTTGCCAACCCAGACCATGCCTTTGAAATTTCATCTGTAAGAATTGCATATTCTATTCCCTTTTTTACTCCATGCTCTTGCCAAGCATCTGTCAATTCCTTTCTAACTTGAATCGCCTGTAATCTCTGATTTATCCATTCTTTTGAATATCCTTTTTTCAAATATGTTTCCAATGCCCTGTCAATAGTTAGTTCTGGATCTGTAATTTCATCTATTCTATCTTTTCCCACTTGTGCCAACCACATTTTAAATGGTTCTGCCTTAGGAGACGGAATTGACTGAATAACACGGAAAATACCTTGTATATCAGCAACATCTGTTAATCTCATTTTTCCATCAGGTGCTTTTAACTTCAACTGTCGACAAATTGTCGACAATTCACTTTTTTCCTCATCTGTCATTCTTTTTTTCATTTTATACCAATAATCTCTAGCATTTACACTATCCGTTAATGCTCCTACAACATCGACAACAGAAAAATACCATTCTTCCTTTTCATTATCCCAAACAGACCTAATTTTTTTACCTTCAAATATTTGTATATTATTCTCCATTATTTGCCACCCCTTACGTAGTTTTTCGAATTTTATTAATATTTATATTATTTTGCATAATCACAAAATTTCAAATGTCCATAATCATCATATTTGCATTTATATCCTCTTTCCCTTTTCATTCTCTCCGATTTACTATTTAATTCCAAAAATTCAGCAAAATTTGCTACTGTAATCAACAATACAATAAACATTAAACATTATTATTTTTCTCGTATTATTATCTCCACAATTTTTATAATCTTTGTAATTTCTCCCTCATTTTATAAAGAAAAATCCCTGTCGCCACACTCACATTCAATGATTCTATATTCCCATAAATTGGAATAATTGCCTTTATATCAGAATTTTCTATCAAATATTCAGACACTCCGCCACCTTCATGTCCAAAAATAAACGCATTATTTCCCCGCAATTCAATTTTTTCATAAGAAATCGAATCTTCGTGTAAAGCTGTCGCTATTTTCAAGTAATTTTTATCATTCAAAAATTTCACAATATTTTCAGGTGTTTCGTAAATTATGTTTAATTTAAAAATTCCACTCATTGTGGCACGTACTGTTTTGGGATTATAGACATCTACAGAGCCTTTTGTCAGAATTAAATTTTGGAAATTTGCAGCAATCATTGTTCTGATAATTGTTCCAGCATTTCCTGGATCCTGAATATCATCTAGAATTACTACATCTCCCTTTATATCCTCAATTGTATTCAAATTTTTAGAATATAAAAAAATTATCCCTTGACTATTTTCCTGTGTTGAAACCTCGTCAAACAGATTATCCTTCAAAATCGTTAAATTATCATGCTTAGAAATCTCATATCTTTCATCAAAATATTCAAATCTCGATTCCTTCACAATAATTTTATTAAAATTGATATTCTCGTTCAGAAACTTTTCCCCTTCAGCTTTAAAAATGCTGTTTTCATCACGATACTTCTTTTTATCCAGCTTTTTTAGCAATTTATAAAATTTGTTATCTGAACTTGCTATTACATCTCTCATTTTTTATTTTTTCACTTTCTATTTTTTAAACTTAAAAATAATATTTTTTATTAATATACTCAAACATATTCAAAATTGAACTGTTAAAAATCATATAAATTTAGGGTTTAAGTAAAATAGCCCTAACTTTTGAGTTTGGTTTTAAATCGGTCTTACTATAATAAGGGGTCAAGACCCCTTGCTAAAATAACTATTTAGTTTATTTATATCCTAGTTTGATTTTAAATAATTCAAGTATAATCAAAAATTATTTTTTAAATTCTTTATAAATTTTATTTTTATCTCTTATTGTAACTCCATCACTTGTCTCAATTATCTTAAAACTTTCTGGATCTACACCTTTAATTTCCCGATCTTCAATATACACTTTATTCTTATCTTTTGCATAACCAAACATTAATTGTACAAATGATGAAGTATCAGCCCCTTTTACTTTGGCAAAAACTTTATTTGGATTTAATTCATCTAATCTAAATACGTCAAAATAATAAACTCCATTTTTATCTTGAAAATAACCTACAGACTCAGATTCATACGAATTATCAGCATTAGAATATTTAAAAGAATTTGCATCAAAATTTAAAGGAACTATTTCATATACTTCTTTACCAGCTTTATTTTTTAACACATAAACTTTATCTTTAGTTTTTAAGAAATAAATAATATCTTCATTATTTTTAAAGTCACGGCCCACAAATTCAAATCCATCTGGATTTATACCTTTCATTTTATTTCCATAATAATAAACATTGTTTTTATCTCTTGAAAATTCATCATTCAAAACCTCAAAACTATTTCTATCTGCACCTGCTATTCTTTTCAAGCCCATTTTATACAATTCATTTTCGTAATACACGTTATTTTTATCACGAAAATAATTTCCCGAATAACTAAACGTTTCAAAAGTTTTAGAATCTACTTTAGGATTTTTTACAACAGCTGTTTTTACATTTTTTAGCTCACCAGTTTCTTCATCAAATACTGTAATAAGTTTATATATATTCTTATTATCATTTAAAAAATTGACTGGTAAATTTGGTCTGTTAACAAGTCTTGTAACTTTAAATCCAGCTGAACTTATATCATTTAATTTTCTTCCTGCGTAATAAACATTTTTCTTGTCATACGAAAAACCATTTTCTTCTCCAATAGTAAAACTGTTTTTATCCACATCCTGCAACTGCACAACATTATATCCTGCGTAATAAACATTATTTTTGTCTTTAGAATAATCACTATTTTCCATTACTTCAAAAGTATCTTTGTCAGCATTTTTTATTATTTTAAGATAACCAGCTTCCTTATACGGTGTCATTACGTATACATTTTTATCATCTTTTCCATAAACAACCATACTTGGACTGCTTAAATAATTTTCTATTATTTCAAACTTTTCAGGATTTTTTATATTCACTTTTTCTCCCAAATAGTAGACTTCATTTCCATTTTTAACCAAATTACTATCCAAAACTTTAAAATCTTTTTCATTTATTTTCCCAAGATTTTTAACATCTCCAAAGTAATAATACAGGTTATTCTTATCTCTGGCATAATTTGTTTCAGGAATTCTTCTAAAAGTTTGAGGATCTGCATCTTTTATAATGTCTACTGCAGCATACACATTTTTATCATCCTTTGAATACATTCCATCCCCAATTATTTTAAATGTTTTTGGATTCGCACCTTTAATTTTTTCTCCTGAATAATAGACCGCATTTTTGTCTTTTGCATAACTATGGTCTGCTTCCAGAACTACAAATGAATTTACATCTGCATTTGAAATTTTGTCTGAATCATAATATACATTTTTATCATCCTTTGAATAAAATTCATTCAAAACTTTTATTGTTTTTGGATTTGCTCCATTTATTTTGTGAATCCATTCATTAATTGGTCTATAAACATTATTTTTATCTTTTGAATAATAATTTGGCAGCACTTCAAAAGTTTTACTGTCTACATCTTCAAACGATTTATTTCCTGAAAAATAAACACTTTTATCATCTTTTGCATATTTATCATTCAATATTTTAAATGTATTCAAATCCACATTTTCAATTTTAAATTCTGAATCATCTTCTTCACTGTATTTGTAATAAACTGCATTATCCTTTTTCACATATTCTGCCATCCCTAAATTAGCTAAAATAAATACTCCAGCAATAATTTTAAAAAATTTACTTTTCATAAAAAATCCCTCCAAATCCTTTTTTAAATAATTTATTCAACAGACCTATTTGATAACTTAATTTTTTATTTCACGAGAGGGCAAAAACCCTTGCTTCAGAACATTTGTTTTATTAAATTCTAAGTTTTCAAACAAATCTAAATAAACGCTTAAAAACATTTAAAACCCTTCAAAATTGAATTAGATAATTAAAAAGAATTTTAGCAGGATAATTATGATTTTCTAAATTCTTTTTTAAAGCAGTTTTACTAAAATATAAATAAAATAATTTTTACTTGTCACTCACAATCATTTTTATAAACTCTATTTTTATCCTTAACTACAACTCCCTCATCTTCCAGTACGACAGTAAAACTTGACACATCCACCCCTTTAAATTCCTTATATTTACAATAAGCTCTATTCTTATCTTTGGAATATCCATATCCAAATGCTTTAAATGTTGGAATATCAGCCCCTTCTAGTTTAATAAAGGCATTCTGCACATCCTTTGCTTCCGAATTTAATAATTTTCCATAATCAAGATAATAAATCCCATTTTTATCTTTAAAATAATTGCTCGTATCTTTATTTGCTATATCAAATGAAGCACTGTCAAAATTTAAAGGTACTATCTCATAATCTCCTGTCCCAGTTTCATCTTTCCAAAAATATACACCATTTTTATTTTTTACAATATCTGAACCGACAAATTTAAATCCTTCTGAACTAATATTCTCAATTTGTTTTCCAAGATAATAGACTTTTTTATTATCCTTTGCAAAAAAATTATCCATTTCGACAAAGCTGTTCCTATCACTACCTTCGACCTTTTTCAGTTCCTTCTTATTCATATCATAATAAAAAACGTTGTCCTTGTCCCTGTAGTAACTCCCCGTGTATTCCTTAACAAGTTCAAAGCTCGGAGCATCGACTTTCACATTTGTTACATTAGACAATTTTATATTTTTCAAATTATATCTTTCATCATCAAATCCATAAGTAAATTTATACAAATTCCTGCTGTCTGTCAAAAAAGCAATTTTTTCAGAATCTCCAGAATTAACAGTTAAATCAATAATTTTAAATCCTTGTGGACTTATTCTGTCTAACTTTTTTCCATAAAAATAAACACTGTTCTTATCATGCGAAAAGCCATTTTCTCCAATAGTAAAACTGTCTTTATCTACATTTTTCATTTGTACAACATCAGAATGTGTAAAATAAATATTGTTTTTATCTTTTGTATACATACTGTTTTTCATTACTTCAAAAGAATTTACATCTGCATTTTTTATTATTTTGCTTGAATAAGTTTCATCAAATTTTGAAATTGCATATACATTTTTATCATCTTTTCCATAAATAAAATTTGGAAAGTTATAATATTTACTCAAAATTATTTCAAAAGTTTCTGGACTTTTTATATTCAATTTTTTCCCTTCTGCAAAAATTCTATTTCTATTTTTTACCACGTCAATTCCATCAGAATATAAAATTTTAAGAGTTTTATTGTCAATTTTATCAATTTTTACTTCCCGATAATAAAGATTATTTTTATCCTTTGAATAATACGTTGTTTTAGGAAGCCTTTCAAAAGTTTTTGAATCTGCCTCTTTTATTTTGCGTCCTCCAATAAAGACACTATTTTTATCTTTTGAATACATCTGAACAAGATCACTAGGCTCTAAAATAACTTCAAAAGATTTTACATCAGCTCCTTTTATTTTTTCACCAAGAAAGTAAATATTATTTTTATCTTTTCCATAAGCTACGTTGCCCTCTATGGCTTCAAAAGTAGCTACATCGACATTTTCCATCTTTTGTCCAAAATTCAAAAATACATTTTTATCATCCTTCAAATAAACCTGATTTAATATTTTTATCGTATCAGGATTCGCATCCTTTATTTTATCAGAGCCACTGTACACATTATTCTTGTCTTTTGCGTAATAATCAGGCATTATTATCTGAAATGTACTTTTATCAACATCGTATATCGGTGTTCCAGCATAATAAATATTATACCTGTCCTTTGAATAACTTTCATCAATTGCTTCAAAACTGTCTAAATCCTGAACATATTCAACTTCAAAAAAACTTCCTCCAATATACAGTTTACCATTATTTCTAAAATACAAAAGTTTATTTTTATTTTTGTAAAGTTTGAAATCCTTTGGATTTATCTCCATTTTTTCATCATAATTATAAATATATTTTTTATCTTTCCCATTGACTTCCCCAATTACCTGAAAAGTCTTAACATCAGCATCTTCTAGCTTCTTGTCAATACAAAAAACATTTTTACTATCTTTCCCATAAATATCATTTAATTTCACAAATG
Source organism: Leptotrichia wadei (assembly GCF_007990545.2). Lineage (NCBI taxonomy): Bacteria > Fusobacteriati > Fusobacteriota > Fusobacteriia > Fusobacteriales > Leptotrichiaceae > Leptotrichia > Leptotrichia wadei. The sequence continues at coordinate 850,177 of NZ_AP019829.2, read as the reverse complement.
TCTTAAAATCTGCGTCTTCCACTTTTCTTTCATCAGTCTGCGATATTTTATCCATATAGTAAACAGCATCATCTTTTTTTATATACTCAGCCATTCCCAAATTTGCCAAAAGAAAGACAAGCACAACAATTTTAGAAAACTTATTTACCATAAATTTCCTCCAGAATAAAAATTTTACTTCTTCTATTTTAATTTAACTGGCAATTTTTCCCCACCTAAAATATGATAATGAATATGTAAAACTTCCTGTCCGCCATTTTCTCCAATATTAGTTATAACTCTATAACCATCTTTATCTATCCCTAAAATTCTTGCCACTTTTGCCACAGTCAACTGGAGTTTTCCAAGTAACAAAGCATCTTCTTCAGTCGCCGCATCCAAACTTTTGATTTCCTTTTTTGGAATTACAAGCACGTGAACTTTCGCCGCTGGATTTATATCATGAAAAGCCAAAAACTCATCATCTTCATATACAATATTTGCAGGTATTTCCTTATCTATTATTTTTTTAAAAACTGTTGACATAAAAATCACTTCCCTTTTTATTTTTTCTTATTATTTTTTAATTTCAGCAAGGAATTTTAACCCCTTGCCATTTTTTAAAAAGTTACTGCTATTTTTAACATTTACTAATTACTGTTCAATTTTCCCAACTCTTCTAGCATGTCTGCCACCTTCAAATTCCGTATTTATAAAAGTTTCAACACAGGCTAATCCCAAGTCTTCTCCCAAAACTCTAGCTCCCAAAGCAATTATATTCGCATCATTATGAAGTCTTGAAAGTCTTGCCGTATATTCATTGTGACAAAGAGCAGCACGAATTCCATTTATTTTATTTGCAGCAATAGAAATTCCAATTCCAGTTCCACAAATTAAAATTCCAAAATTTGCCTCTTTATTTATAATTTTTTTACTAACTTCCTTCGCAATATCAGGATAATCAACTGAATCCAAAGTATCAGTTCCTACATTTATAATTTCATACCCTTTACTTCTAAGCGCCTGCATAATTTTATTTTTAAATTCTACACCCGCATGATCATTTCCAATTACTATTTTCATTTGCAAAGCCTCTCTTCTTTATTTTTTATAATAATTTTAAATTTTATTTTCTTAAATCCTTTAAAATATTTGTTCTGCCAAATTTTAAATATATATTTAAACAAATCTAATATTTAAATTTCCCTTTTAATAATGAATTTTGTAATTATACAAATATTTTATTCAATTATTTAATAATTTTCTTCAGCAATTCATTTGAAATTCTCTTTAATTTCCCATTTTCATCCACAAAAACATTCACAGTTTCAGCCTTTGCCTTTAAAATTCCATCTAAATTATACATTTCATAAGAAAATCTAATCTTAATATTATTTATTTCCTCAATTTTTACAAAAATCTCAATTTCCTCATCATGCTTTGCCGAATTAACATATTCAATATTCAGTGTCTTTACTGGCAAAATAAATCCCATATCCTCCATATTTTTATATGGAAAAACATCCCTAAAATATTCAGTTCGTGCCATTTCCATCCATTTTAGATAATTTGAATGGTACACAACTCCCATTTTATCAGTATCATAATAGTAAACTCTAAGTTTAAAGCTCTTTTTCCTTAAGTCGTAAGTTTTCATAAATTCACTCCTTGATTAATATAAAATCTAGTGTTATTTTACCTAAATAATTTTCCAAACTTACATTTCCTTAACTTCAATTTTTATACTTTTTTTATCTTTTTTCCCAATTGATGACATAAGAACTCTAAGTGCCGTAATAATTCTCCCGTTTTTACCAATAACTTTTCCCATATCCTCCTTTGTAACATTAATTGTAATATCTACAAACTTCCCTTTTTCATTACTTTCAATCGTATAACTTTCAGTCGAATCCAATAAATTCTCAATCCAAAAATCTACAGTTTCAAAATACTTGCTCATTTATTTTTTCCCTCCATTTTTTATCCAAAATTTATATTTTCTTACGGTTATTATACCATATTTTCAATATTCTTATCAAATTTTGTTTTTAAATTAAGCTGGAAAAAATTTATTTATTAATTTAATATTTTCAAAATAATAAAGCAAAAAAATATAATTTTATTACAGTTGATTGGAGTATTTTTTTATGTTATAATATTTTTTGATTACTTAAATAAATCAAGGCTAATATGAACTTTAAAAGGAGTTACAGATAATGAATTTAGAAAATGATCTCGATGACAAAAATACGATAAATAATGAAACAAATGCTGATAAAATCGCTTCTACTTCTCTCGGAAGCGCAGTTTGTGAAACAGTTTTACCATCAGTTCCACTTCAGCCATTAGAAACCATTGAAAGAAGCATACAAAAAAAATACCGTTCAGCACTTTGGACACCATTTGTGCGAGCCTTAAAGGAATTTGAAATGGTAAAGGATGGAGATAGAATCGCAGTTGCCATTTCTGGCGGGAAAGACAGCCTCTTGCTTTCAAAGCTGTTTCAAGAATTGAAAAGAGCCAGCAGAACTAACTTTGAAGTGGTTTTTATTTCAATGAATCCAGGATTTAATCCTGCTAATTTAAATAATTTGAAAAAAAATCTAAAACATCTAAATATCCCTTGTGAAATTTATGATGACAATATCTTTGAAATTGCAGAAAAAATCGCAAAAGACTATCCCTGCTATATGTGTGCCAAAATGCGGCGTGGCAGCCTTTATACAAAAGCAACTTCACTTGGCTGCAATAAACTTGCGCTTGGACATCATTTTGACGACGTTATTGAAACAACTCTTATGAGCATGTTCTACATGGGAAAATTTGAAACTATGCTACCAAAATTAAAGTCCGATAATTTTAATATAGAATTGATCCGTCCTCTATTTTATGTTGAAGAAAAGGCAATCATAAAATGGGTAAGAAATAACGGAATCCTTCCGATGAACTGCGGCTGTACAGTCGCTGCCGAAAAAACTTCAAGCAAACGGCGTGAAACAAAGGAATTAATTGCACAGCTTGTAAAAAATAATCCAGACATAAAAAAACGAATAATTCAATCAACACAGAATGTGAATTTGGAAAAAATATTAGGCTGGAAAGATTCAAACGGAAAATACTCGTATTTGGACAAATTTTAAGGAGAAAGGCTGAAAAATATGGAAAATAATGAAAAAGAAATGAAAAGCTGGGAATACATCATTCAAACAAAAAAAGAACATATTGACTTTATTAATAAAATCATAGAAGCATACGATGGCTTAGGAAATGTGAGAACTCTTGATAACCAGAACGGTTTAATAAAGATTCTTACAAATTCATATCTTTTAGATGATATGGATAAAGCGATTGAAACGTTAAAACAAAAAAATATCGAAATGGAAGTATTAGAAAAAAGAGAATGGCTTGGAGTGTTATAATTCCAAGCCTTTTATAATTCAAATATAATAATCAAAAAATAGCTTATAAACTAAGATTAATTTATTTACACTTTTTTTCTTTTTTATCTTCTACATTTTTATTATCAGCCTCTGAGTCAATTCCAGAAACTGACTTTTTAAATTCCCGAATCATTTTTCCTATAGCTTCTCCCAGTTCAGGCAGTCTTTTAGGTCCAAAAATAAGCAACGCACCAAGTATTAGAACTATAAGTCCCGGTGCTCCTATATCTTGAAAAATTCCCATTTTTAATCATCCCTCCTTCTTTTGTAGACATATTTACAAACAGAAATACTCACTTCATAAAGTAAAATCAATGGTGCTGCCATCGTTAAATCGCTTATAAAGTCAGCTGGCGTCAAAACGACTGCAACTACCAGCAAAATAAAGTAGCCATATCGCCTGTTTTTTATTAAATATTGCGGTGTCAAGATATGCAGCGATGTTAGAAATGCCACAATAACGGGCAATTCAAATATTACACCAAGCGGTAATGATGTATGTAATACAAATGTTAAATAATTATTTGCTGTAAGCTGAATATTAAACAAATCATTGCCAAAAGATAGTAAAACATTTAGTAACGCAGGCGTTACTACAAAAAATCCAAAAGAAAGTCCTATAACAAATAATATAAAAGTTGCAGGCACATAAGATAAAATTGCCTTAGCTTCCTTTTCCTTAAGAGCAGGACGAATAAAAGCCCATAGCTGATAACTTGTAAAAGGTAATGTCAAACTAAAAGCACATATTCCAGCCAGCATTAAATAAATGCTCAAAATATCATTAGGCCCAAGAACTATGAGCTTCTGCTTAAATGAAGCCGTCAGTAATTTGTAAATATCGGAGCAAAATATCAAACTTACTAAAAAAGCTGCAATAAAAAATATAATTGTAATAATGAGTCTTTTCCTAAATTCGCTCAAATGTTCCACAAGCGTCTGTTCATCAATTTTAGCCATTCTATTCCTTTCCGATATTTTATCTTTTAAAATTTTTATTTATCTTTTCTCTTTTTTATCAATGCAGCAATCACGATAATCACAATTAAAATTAATTGACTAATAAATACTTCCATATTTGCATAAATTCCCAAAATTTCCATTGTAGGTATAAAATGAACTACGTGTAACTGTAAAATCCCTACAACTTGCAGCATGTGAATACTTGTTCCAAGCATTTTAAATGCAAGGAAGTAAATTGTCCACGTAAGTACAAAAAACACTTGATGTATTTTTATTTTTGAAGAAGCATATATTAAAACAAGTGCAATTACAATTAGTATCAATATCGCACTTACAATACCGATAATCAAATTCTGCAATGAAATTAATGGTAAAATTCCTACATAAAACAATATTGTTTCTGCCCCTTCTCTAAATACCGCAAGAAAACTAAGTACAAACATTGAAACAAAACTTCCTGTACTTAATACAATATCCATTTTTCTGTCAATATAATCTTTCCAAGATTTTAAGGATGATTTACTATGCAGCCAAAATCCAATCCCAATCATCATTATAACCGCAAAAATTCCTACAAATCCTTCCAAAATTTCACGGTTTGTTCCTGAAGATACGGCAGGGAATAAAGCCTGAAGAGCAAATGCTATTACCACACTTGCAAAAATTCCGGCAGCAGCTCCTGCATAAACCCAACGCAATCCCTTTTTCTGATTTGCAGCTTTCAGGCTGCTTACCAATGCCAGAACGATAAGAAGTGCCTCCACACCTTCACGAAGAAGTATAAACATTGCATCAATAAATGTATATTGTGCTTTTGTATCAATTTGTGATAATTCTGTAATTAATCCTTGTAATTGTTCCTGATACTCTTTTTCGCTACCTTTTACCATGATTATTGGAGTCTGTGTTTCCACTTTTGTATATAAAGCTGAATTTCTCGTACTTACATCGCCTTCAACCGTAGGCCATACCTGAATAAACTCTTTCACTTTTGACTGACCTTTAGATCTATTTCCATTTTTAAAAGCTTCCAACGCATCTTTCAACATATCTACAGCTTCTTTTAGTGTAATTGTGCTTGAAACATTATTTTCTATCTTCTTGCCATCTAAATAGTCTTGTATTGTTGATTTCAAGTCATTAAAAGAATTGATTGTGTTGTCATAATCAAATGGCTCCACTTCCATAGAGCTTCTCAAAAACGACATTGCAGTTTCCACTTTTCCATAGTAAGGAATACTTCTGCTTCTTATAAAACTTTCATTTCTTGTCCAGACACCGTTAAATTTCAAATATTCTTTTTTCATAAGTTCCACATCTTTAGATTGAATTGCTTTTTCCAGCATATCTAAAGCAGGATTCATTCTTGACTGAAACTTTTTCTTTTCCGCATTATCGTCAACAGGATTCTGCTCTTTTTCAAAAGCTAATAGTGCTGTTGTAACTTCTCTCAGGTCATCTTCTGACAATACAGCTTTTTCTTTATTTAAAAGTTCCTGTACCTTTTTCCCTTGCGTAGAATCAGCATTTTTAACCTTTTTAAATTCATCTCTTACTTCAGAAAAAAGTTTTTTTGCTTCATTTTGGTTATTATTTTTTATTGCCGTTGTTGTGTCTGTAATTTTTATGTAAAGTCCGCTATAGCTTTCTTCTGCAATAATATTCACGAAGAATAGCATAAAGCACAAAAATAGCATTGTACTTATTTTTTTATTCAAATAATTTCTGCCCAATGTACTCTCCCTTCTTTATCCCTCCAAAACAAGCAAAAATTCCTGTTCCGACGTGAGTAATATATTCATTCAGTTTATCATCGTTTCCTAGGCTGTTCTGAATCTTTATAAATTGATCAGGATGTTTTTGGAAACATATAAATAGCAGTCCCGCATCAAACTGTCCGCTCACTTCATCTATTCCGTTAGAATAAGAAAAGGCACGGCGTGCTATTTTAACGTCAGCTTTTTTGGCAAGATAAACATGTGAATCAATTGGTAGAACTGGTTTTCCGTCTGGTCCTTTTTTATTTATGTCAATTGTTGCAAATTCATCTGTTTCTCCAAAGGGAGCCCCGCTTTCTTTATACCTTCCAAACGTATTTTCCTGCTCCTGTAAATTAGTTCTATCCCATGTTTCAAGATGCATTTGAATACGTCTTACAATAAGAAAAGTCCCATTTTTCAGCCAATTATTCTTATCATACCAAACAACATTTTTAAAATCATTATTATTTTTTGGATTTTCCGTTCCATCTTTAAATCCAAAAAGATTTCTTGGAGTTTCTTTTCCATTACCAATTGGTAAAAAACCAGCTTGGGTCCATTTTAGAGTAATTAAGGCACGTCCTTTACGAACAAGATTTCTCACAGCGTGAAATGCCACTTGAGCATCATCTGCACAAGCCTGAATGCAAATATCTCCACCTTTATACTTGTCCTTTATCTGGTCTCTCGGAAAATGTGGCAAATTCTTAAATTCTTCCATTTTCTTATTATCCATCTTCAATTTATCTAGAAAAGACGGACTTATTCCAAAAGTTATTGTCAAACGGTATGGATTTAATCCCACTGTTTCTCCTGTATCTATCGGAGGAACTAGATGATTTGCAAGTTCTGGTGCTACAAGTTCACCTTTCATAAGTTTTTCAGAATAATCTGTCCAGTCCTTAAACATCTGCTTTATTTCTTCCCTGTCCGTAGAATGTAAATCTAATACCGCAAAATAGACGTTTTTTTGAACAGGAGTAGCAATTCCCGACTGATGTTCTCCATAAAATGAGATTCCTTCATTTCCAACAACTTGATTTGCCTTGCTGCTAAACATATTTGCAAAAATTGCACCCGCTCCGCTCGCTCCAATTGCAGCACCTGCTCCAACCATTCCTGCTTTTTTCAAAAAATCACGACGTGATATTTTTTTATCAAACCATTTTTTATCATTTTCATCACTCATTATTTTACCTCTTTTTATACTGTAAGTTTTATTTAGATGTGTTCAATAATCTAAATGTTAATTTTAACAAAGGGAATTAATTCCCTATTCAATAATACTTAAACATATTAGTTACCGAATAAGTATATTATTTCTTAGGAGTTGCGTCTATTACGATTCCCATTTGCGATAAAGGTTCCCCAAGTTTAGTAACTGCTTCAGCTAGAGCTTTTGTATCTTCTGGCTTCAATTCTGTGTACAATTTATAATTTTTGTCATCTGTCATATATTTGTCAAGAAGCTGGTTTACTGCTTTAAATTCTGTATCTAAAGTTGTTACAAGCTTAGCATCTTTTTGTTCTAATTTAGGTCTGAACAGTTCAAAAATTTTCTGAGCTCCTTCGATGTTTGCTCTAAAGTCGTACAAATCAGTATGTGAGAACACTTCTTCTTCTCCAGTAATTTTTTGAGTTGAAACTTCATTCAACAAGTCAATCGCTCCTGTAACCATTAAATCAGGCGTTACTTCGATTGTGGCGATTTTTGCCTTTAGCTCCTTAATGTCGTTTACAAGATCGTCTGCGTATTTTTCAGTTCCTTTTGTAGTATTCTGTTCCCATAATATTTTTTCAATTCTATGAAAACCTTTCCATCCTTCTTCATTTTTAAATTCTTCCTTAAAGTCAACAAGACGATAATCTATCTTAACATCAGATTCTCCAAAGCTTTCAGCAATAGGCTCAGATCTTTCATAAGCCATACGGATTAGTGGATAAACTTTTTTAGCTTCGTCTAATTTCCCAGTCTTTAATAATTGTGCAAAATTTTCTGTATCCTTTAAAAGCATATCAATCTGACCTTCAACATACTTTTTATATTCAGAAGTTTCCTTGCTCAAATCAGTTTTCCCTTGTTCAGCTGTCTTTCCAGCTGTTGTACCAGCCTTTCCACCTTCCTTTGTTCCAGTATCTTTGCTACAGCTTATTGCCATTAATGCTCCAATAAGCAATAAAATTCCCATTTTTTTCATAAAAAAATTCCTCCCAATTTATATTTGCTATATTATACTCATTATTTTATTATTTGTAAAGTAAAAATATTTGATTTACAAAATTTTTTGCTAAAAAAATTATTACGTAACTAAAAAAGTCCTCCACGATCTAGAGAACTTTTTATTTTTTATTCAATAAAATATAGACAGTTTAACCTTCCAAAATCCCAATAAAATCAATAAATCCTTGCACAGAAAATTCTTCTGCTCTAGCTAATTCTGTTTTGCCAACTTTTTTCAAGCATTCTTTTACAAAATCTTTTGAAAATCCTAAATTCGATAAATTATTAGAAATACTTTTTCTCTTATTTGAAAACGCTTCTCTCAAATATTTAAAATATTTTTCTTCTGAAATTTGACTTTCATATTTTTTATCTTTCAAAATTTTTATTCCTAAAAATGCTGAATCAACTTTTGGAACAGGATCAAATTTTTCTTTTGGAACAGTAAATAAATATTCTGTTTCAGCGTAAAACTGTACTGCGTGAGTAAGCAGGCTCATATTTTTACTATGTGGCTTTGAGGCAATCCGCTCTGCCACTTCTTTTTGCACCATCAAATAGATTTCATCAATATTTTCACGGTATTCAAGCAATTTATTAATAATTGGCGAAGTTATGTAATACGGAATATTTGCTACAACTTTCACATCTTTTTTATTCTCAAAAAAAGTTTTCAAATCTGCTTCCATAAAATCCTGATGAACTAACTCAAAATTTTGCTTGTTTTCAAATTTTTTACTCAAAAATGGGATTAAATCATCATCTATTTCAAAAGCAGTCAAAAATTTAGAATTTTCAATTAATTTTTCTGTCAAAAATCCCAAACCTGGTCCAATTTCCAGCACTTCTGTTTCTTCATCAATATTCGCCACATTCAAAATCTCGTCCAACAAACTGCTATCATTTAGAAAATTCTGACCATATTTTTTCTTAGCCTTATGATCTTCATTCTCAAAATTTTTATCTCTTTTCTTATATTTTTTATTTTTCCCCTTCAATTTTACTCCTTACTCAAATACTGATGGTTCAGCAACTCCTATATATTCCAAATTTCTATAATTTTCATTAAAATCAAGCCCATACCCAACAACAAATTCATTTGGAATCTCAAATCCAATATATTGCACATCAACTTCAACTTCTCTTCTTTCAGGTTTATCTAAAAGTGTACAAAGTAATATTTTCTTAGGATTTCTGCTTCCCAAAATTTGTAATACTTTTTTTAACGTAAATCCTGAATCAATAATATCTTCAACTACCAAAACATTTTTCCCGCTAATCGTACTTCTTAAATCCTTTAAAATTTTAACTTCTCTAGAACTTTGAGTCCCTTCCCCATAACTGGAAGCCTCAATAAAGTCAATTTCAAGTGGCAATTTTATTTCCCTAATCAAATCAGCCATAAACACAATAGACCCCTTCAAAAGTCCTATCACTATTAACGGCTCATTTTCATTTTTAAAATCTTCAGTAATCTTTACTCCCAGTTCCTTTACTTTTTTCTGAAGTTCTTCCTTCGTAATCAACTGTTTTTTTATTCCAAATTCAAAATCTCTGTTCATGTTTTCCTCCCTATTATTTATATTTCAGTCATTTGTAAAAGTCTAAAAATCTGATAAACACAGTATTTTTATGCTTGATTTTCTTGTTTTTCTACGATCGCTGACAAAGAATCTTGACCTCTTATGATTAATAAATATTGCTGTTATTTAATATTTACCACTTTTATTTTTACAATCACCTAATTTACATTTTATAATTACTTGTAAAATTCCATAATCTTTAGTTGATACAATAAATACCACTCAAATTTAATAATACCCCAAAAATTTAATTTTTTTTAATTTGCACTATTGACTTTTTTAATTTTTATGCTATAATACTAATGTCAAGAGAAAGTTAAACAATGTTTAACAATCTCGTGGCTGTATAGGGAGATTTGTTTTTTTAAATAAAAGACCATTTTATGAGATAGCCCAAAAAAAACATTATTTATTTAATTTCCCTATATAAAAAGGGCTATCTCATAACCTAAAGTTAATCTATTTTATAAGATTTACAAGTATAGTCCTTTTAATTAAATCTAATTCATTTAAATTTTTTTTATTCTAAACTTTTTATTAAATATTACTCAATCTCTTATTTAAATAAAAAATCAAAATTCTTTTTTTAATTATAATTCTGAATCTATACTTTATAACTTAAAAAAAGTAATACTCAAACAGCTGCTTTTAATTTAAAAATCACCATTTGAGTATTGATTTATTTATATTTGAATCACTATTTAACTTTTTCTACTAATTTTGCAAATTCAGCAGGGTTATTCAATGCTAAGTCTGCTAGAACTTTTCTGTCAAGTTCAATTCCAGCTTTTTTTAATCCATTCATTAATCTTGAGTAAGAAATTCCATTTAATCTTGCAGCAGCGTTAATTCTTATAATCCACAATTCACGCATTTTTCTTTTTTTCAATTTTCTATGTTCAGTTGCATAAGCCATAGCTTTTTTAACTGCTTCATTAGCTTTTCTATAATTTGTTTTTATGGCTCCTCTATAACCTTTTGCTTCTTTTAAAACTTTTTTATGTCTTTTTCTTCTAACTATTCCTGTTTTTACTCTTGGCATATTCTTTCCTCCTTAATATTTTAGCCGTTTTCTGTTCTTTATTTATTTTTAGAACTAACTTCTGTCGATTTTTAATTTTAATTTTTTAAATAAAAAGCCGTTAATTATTGTTTTAAACTGCTTTTTTTTATTTTACCTCTGAATAAAAAGTTACAAATTTTACTAAATCACTTTTTTCAAAAATATTTTTTTAAAACAATTATTGGAATTATCTTCCTTCTTGTCCAGCCAATACTTTTTTAATTTTTCTTTCAGCACCTTTTGGAGCGATCACATCTTGTCCTAGACGTTTCTTTCTTTTATGAGTCTTTTTAGTTAAGATATGGCTCTTTCCAGAGTGTCTTAAAGAAATTTTTCCACTTCCTGTAACTTTAACTCTTTTTTTTGTTCCTTTATGTGTTTTCATTTTTGGCATTTTCTTTCCTCCTAAATCACTTTTCACTTTTTTAAATTTTGCCTTTATTTTTTAGGCGATAATAAAATAAATTTTTGAACCTGTTCTTTTCCATATTTTTTTTCAACTGTCGCAATTTCTTCAAAATGACTTGCAAACTCATCCAATACTTTAATAGCAGATTCCGCATGTAATCTTTCTCTACCTGTAAGTCTTAGGCTAACTTTTACCTTATGCTCTTTGGCTATAAATTTTTCAATTTGAGAAATTTTTGTATCCTTGTCATGTTCATCAATATGAGGTTTAATTCTAATCTCTTTAACAACAATATTTTTTTGTTTTTTCTTATTTTCCTTGTCTTTCTTCGTTTTCTCATACTTGAATTTTCCATAGTCCATAATTTTGCATACAGGCGGTGTTGCATTTGGTGAAATTTCGACTAAATCCAGTTCTTTTTCTGTCGCAAGTGCTAATGCATCTCGTGTAGACATTACTCCAAACTGCTCCCCATCATCACCAACAACTCTAATTTCTCTTACTCTAATTCGCTCATTCATTCGTGGCTCATCAAATCGGTTATTTCCTCTTATAAAAAACACCTCCTAATTTTTTTACAATAAAAAAACAAGATATAAGAAACCTTGCTCAATAGTTATTATATAAATAAATCTCACAATAAAATCAGTACAATAAAAATACCCATTTCATTACAAAATATCAAATAACTAATACCCAACTCATCCTAAAATAGAACTAATCATTCTATTTTTATTTGGAAAGTCAATCCAAAACCTAAATATATTGATGGAAAGGTGAGAAACAATGTTTCTACTTCTAATTTAATTACTAAGATAGTTTATCATATTTTATTTTATTTTGCAAGTAAATTTTGAATTTTTTTTGACTTCTTGTCCTTGACATTTTATGAAATTATGATATAATTAATTTAACAAGATAACTTGTGAAGGATTAGTGCTGGGTTCCTGGATAGGAGTAGGATTAAAATCTTAGAATTCCTTTGCCCCTGAGGTTATCTTATTTTTTTATTTCAATTCCTTTTATTTATAAAATTAATAGTTTTTTTCTCCATTTACTATCCTTTCTATATTATTTTTATCAAATTTTAACATAATTACACTATATAATTTCTTATTTTTCAAAAAATTTTTAGATTTAGTCTATAGAAAAAAGCCCTCCAAACAGAGAGCCTTTATATTAATTTAAATTATAATTTCAGCCTATATCGACTTCTATTTAAGAAATCATTGATATAGTACGATCCACATATTATTTATAACACTTTTATTACTTTTTGTCAACCACATTTTTAAACTTTTTTTAATAAATCCCAAAACCTCCTCAATCTCCCCATTTCCGTTATTTTCTTTCCCTTTTTAGTCAAAATCCCCCCTGTTTCAAAACCTAAAAAATGAAAAATCATAAAAATTAAATTGTTCTAACAATACGGAAACCATAAGAAGCTTTTAGAACATAATAATACTTCTGACTATTCTCAGCTTTATCAGAATATCGTTCAAATATTTCATACTCAATATCTTTATAATTCAAATTATTCCAAGACCCTCCTTTTAATACTCTACTTTCTTCTGTTTCATCGTATATATATGGTGTTTTTTCTGATATATATCCATCACTACCTGTATCATAACACCATTCATATATATTTCCACTACAATCATAAAGTCCTAATTGATTTGGCCTCTTCGCTCCTACATCATGAGTACGATTTTCTGAATTTGCATAATACCAAGCAACTTCATTTAAATTATCACTTCCTGAATGTTTATAATTAAATGTCCCATCTTGTATCGCAATTTCTCCACCTCTTGCAAACCATTCCCACTCTACTTCTGTTGGCAATCTAAATCCTTCAGTTTTTCTAAAATCTACTACATTTGGGTATTCTATTTTACCATTTGATTGATGTATTCTTAATATTCCTTCTTCTTTTCGACTTAAATCATAAACAGGTTTTAATCCATGTTTCTCACTCAATTTATTACAAAATTCCAAAGCATCCCACCAAGATACATTCTCAACTGGACGTCTTCCACCTTTAAATTCTGATGGATTATTCTCCATTACTTCCATCCACATATCTTGTGTTGTCTGATATTTACAAACTTCTAAATTGCAAACTTCTCTTTCTTCGTTAAAGAATGACGGTGTGTATTTTCCTCCATTTACTATAACCATATCTTTAAATGTTGGTCTTCCAGCTATTCTTTTACCATTTTTTATTTTTTGAGAAGCTGATTTTATTTTGAATTTTTTATAGCTCTTTTTCAAAACATCTATCTTATCAGATAAAATATTCGATAAAGAATCTATACTTTTAGTTGCTTCTAATAAATTATTTGTTGTAATTTTCTTATCTTCTTCATTTTCAGTTTCTAGTATAAATTTATTTTCAACTGCGTTTTTAACGATTTCTTCTATGTCAGCACCACAGTAGCCTTCTGTTTCTTCTGCCAGTTCTTTCAAGTTTATGTCGTCTGACATTTTTCCTCTTTTTTCAAGGTGAATTTCAAATATTCTTTCTCTTTCTTCCTCGTTTGGAAAATCTATAAAAAATACTTCATCAAATCGACCTTTTCTTAGAAATTCTGGCGGGAAGGCTGTTATATCGTTGGCTGTTGCTACTACGAATACCGTGTTTTCTTTTTCCTGTAACCAAGTCAAAAATTGTCCAAATAAACGTTTTGTTATGTCGCTTGCTCCACCGTTTTGATCTATTCCTGCAAATGCTTTTTCTATTTCATCTATCCATAAAATGCACGGACTTATTGATTCTGCTGTTTTTAGTGCCACTCTCATATTGTGTTCTGATTCTCCAACGTATTTTCCCAAAAGTCTTCCTATATCCAGTCTTAATAATGGAACGTTAAACAATCTTGCACTTGCTTTTGCTGCCAAACTTTTACCACAGCCCGGCATTCCTACAAGCAGTACTCCTTTTGGCGTATCCACTCCAAATTTCTTGGCTTCATCCAGTCTTCTAAATACTTGTGCCTTAGAACTTAGCCATTCTTTCAATCCTTCAAGCCCACCAATTTCTTCTATTTTTTCCTTAAAGTCAATAATTTCCAAAATTGAAGATTTTTTAATTATTTGTCCTTTTTCACGAATGATTATATCTCTTCCCGAAATTGAAATATTATTCTTAGATTCATTTATCATATTCAGAACGTGATCTATTTCCAGTTTTGTCAACCCTTTTAACGAAATTGCAACTTCCCCAACATCATTTTTATCCACATTCACATTATTTTCTTTAGCAAAGTTCCAAATATATTTTTCAATCTCGTCTTTTGTCATGTTTGGAATATCAAGTATCGAAGTAAATTTTTCCAAATCCTTCGGTACTGTTTCTGCTTCTGTTACTACAATTACTGTAAAATTATAATCTGAATTTGAATATCTAGTTTCTGCTATTTTCTTTATAAGTGCAATATTCTTAGCATCTTTCATTTCTTCTTCTGCATTCTTAATTATCAAAAACACATTAGTTTTCACACCTTCAGAAAATAAAATATTTAAAAAACTGTACAAATCCATAATCTCATCACTTTTAACCTTTGTTTCAAAATTCACAGCTCCAAAGGCCCTGTATTCAAAAATCGCCTTGCTTTTATATTCCTTAGTCGCTTCCGTTACGATTGTGTCAACTTCCTTATAATCTCCACTGTGTACCCAAATTATAGGTCTTCTTGCCCTTAAATACTTTGATAAATTTGTTTCCATTTTTCCTCCTGATTTTTCATTTATTTCAATTTTTTATAAATATGCTCTAACTCATTTAAAATTAAATTAATCTAATACTACAGAGTTTAATTAGAATTTTTTAACTTTAATTTTAAAACGATATTATTATTTTTACCATCCAAATAATCCTCCAATAAAACTTCCTACTGCTCCAACTGCCGAACTTAAGGCACTTCCTACCGCTTTTACACCTGAAGCTACTGCTGTTCCTACTGCTTTCACTCCTTCCCATGCTCCTTTTGCAACGCTTTTTACTGCCTCTGTTCCTTTTTTTACTATTTCAGTTGATCCATCAATTACAGGTTTTGCAATAGTTCCCACTCCTTTGGCTATCGCTCCGCCAACTTTACTTCCAACTATTCCACATACTGCTCCTGCCGCAAGTGCTACCGCTCCACCAACAACTGCTCCTGCAACTCCCAATGCTCCCAGCCCAATTGCTCCAGCCACTGCCATTCCACCTATAAAACCAGCATTTGAAGCAACTATTGCTCCATAAGCAGAACCTACTGATGTTCCTACCCTTTTTGTAGCTTCTCCTAGACTTATTTCACCTGAGCCTAATTTAAACGCCGTTCCTATAATATCCATTGAAGATGCCGCAACTGCTCCAACTGCATTATTATTTGCTAAAACTCCAGCAAAGACTTTCGGCACAACATTCTTTTCGACTGCAACCCTTATTCCTCCAGCAACTGCTGTTGAAAGTCCCATTGAAGTTCCAGTCTTCACTCCAGCCTCGATTACTTCAGCAACTTCCACTTCTTCTCCAGAAACAAGTTTTATTCCAACATCCAAAGCCATTCCAATACCAACTCCCATAGTTCCATTGATTACAGCCTGTTTTCCTAGTTGTTTGCTTATTGCAAGAGCGTCTACGTCTTTTTCAAAACTGAATTTTACTGCTTCTTTGTCGCCAGACTGGTATTTTTCCTGAATATTTTTTATTTCTTCCTTGCTTATATTTTTACTTTCCACTTCTCCAAATTTCATCTTATCTACTGAATTTGGAATATCTCCAGTCTGATCTGACGGAACTAATTTTGACTGAAATTTATATTTGTAACCTTGCTGTCTGTCATAAAATGATTTTGCAGTTTCATTGGCATTTTTATAGGCTTTTGCCTGATATTTTCTTACAATCTTGCCAGAATCTTCTATTGTCATGTCAATCGAATTTTTTCCATAAGTTTCGCCTATTTCTGGCTTTAGTGCCTTTGCATAGTAGTTTTTTTCTTTAACTGCCGCATCTATATTGAACGTTCCAGCATGACGTTCTTCAAATATAAATCCATCTAAATTAGGATTTTGGCTTATTTCTCCAGTTTTAGTTGTAAGTGCTGACAAAATTTCCTCATTTGACTTGCCTATAGCTGAATTTACATTGTCAACATAGGTATTTGCTCTATTTGCACTCAATGTATTTTCTACTATTTGCGGATCGTTTATTGCGGCTGCTTCATATATCATTGCCTCGTTGTAATTTGCTAAAATTTCACTGCTTTCCTTCATATCTCTAATAATTTGCTTTCTATCCACAATTTCCGCATTTATTACATCTTTCGAAATTTTATCCAGTATCACATCTCCCACATAATCACTGCTGCTTATCCCAACTTTTTGATATTTTTCCACTTCCTTTTTCTTGTCAAAATAAATTTCAACTCCTGCCATAAGTTCATCAGCCATTTTTTCTATTTCCTGTATATTTTTATCAGCAAGTTCATTTTGCAATTCAAAAATTAACCAGCTTCTCAAATCCTTTTTATTTTCACTTTTCTCATTTTGAGCATAACTTTTTAAAAATTTTTTGATAATTTCCTCTGTTTTTCTCCTTCTGCTCCCTCTTAATCTAAACATTTTTTTCCTCCTCAGTTTCATATATTTCTATTGTCCTTTTAAGTTCATTTTTTAATTTTTCCTGTAATTCAATTGGTTCTAAGATTTTTACATTTGAAAAAAATTGTGCAAAATACACCAATGCAAGTTTGTTATCACATTCAAAGATATAAATCCCATCCTTCTTATTTAAAAGTCTAGGTCTGTTTGTCAAAACTTTTTCATATAATTCCACTCCTTTTTCTGTAAATTCAACTTTAACTGTGTTCTTATACGATAGAAACGGAGCAAAATTTTTATGCACATCATCAATATATTTTTTATCTTTTATTTCAATATTTTCATTTGTAAACCATACTTCTTCTATTTCAGAAACTCTGTAATTCCTATAATCATTATTTTTTTCACAGTAGCAGAACAAGTAAGATCTGTTTTCGTCATCTGCCACTTTTACAAAATACAGACTTACTAGCCTTATATATTTATGATATTTTATTTTTATCTTTCTCTTACTCTCCATTCCTTCCTTAATTTTCCTAAAAATCTTTTCAAATAATATTTCTTCACGTTTATATCGTAAATTATTAATATACGTAAAAATTATATTTCTCCAATATTCAGCCTCAGTTTCAACTCTGCTTCTAACAAAAGTATCCATAAAAATTTCATCATTATTTTTATTCAAGTTAAACTGCAGCACTTCTCCTGAAAAGTTCCCCAATTCCACTTTATTCAAATTTTTATCCATATAATATTTAAAAATTATGTTCCCTATTCTTCCCACAGGCATTTTAAAATACTCTGAATCACTTTTTATAATTTCATTCATAAAATCCGAAATTGTAACTCTAACCTTCTTCATAGCCAATCTCCTAAAATAACAATATTTTTTAACTTCTAAATCTAATTTTAAGCCATTTTCCTTAAATTTAATCCCCAATTATTTTTTCTACACAAATTATATCTAATATCAAAGTGAAATACAAGGAAATATTTGTTTTCGATTTTTGTTCCCCTAAAAAATAGAAAACCGTGAAAATATCGAAAAAAATTACTAAATTTTCATTATTTCTGTTCCTTAAAACAGAATTTACTTTTTTTCAAATAGTATTCCCTTATTTTAAAAAATATGATATAATTTTGAAGTTATTACATTTTAAAATTAAATACAAAAATAATTGGAGGTGAAATGGTAGAACTTAAAAACATTGAAAAAAATTATATTGGCTTTGATTTAAAAATAAATTTAAAGATTAACAAAGGAGAAATCTTTGGATTAATTGGACAGTCAGGAAGCGGAAAATCGACAATTTTAAGAATTATTCAAGGAATTTTGAAAGCTGATAAAGGAGAAATTAATATTGCAAAGAATACTGAAATTGCTTATATTTTTCAGGAATTTAATCTTTTGTATAACAAAAATGTCTTTGATAATGTTGTTCTTCCGTTAATTTTAAAGAAAAAGTTTTCAGCTGAAAAAATTGAAGAAGTTTTGAAATTTGTCGGGCTGTCTGATAAGAAAAAATCATTTATTTCTTCCCTTAGCGGCGGTGAAAGGCAGAGAGTGGCGATTGCCCGTGCATTAGTGACAAATCCGCAATTACTGCTTTGCGATGAAGTTACAGCTTCTTTGGATAAATCTGTAAAAGATGAAATTCTTGATTTATTTGAGGAAATAAATAAAAAATATGGAACGACTATTTTAGTTGTTACTCACGAACTGGAAGTTGTTAAAAGGCTGTGCAACAGAGTTGCAATTATTGAAAAAGGTAAAATTACAGATATTTTCAATGTTAATCAGAAGGATTATGAAAAATCAAATAAAAGTTATGCCGATTATGTGAGGGAGGTTCTGAAATGATAGATAGCGAATTATTAATTGCAGCAAAGGACACTTTTATAATGGTTCTTATTCCTACAATATGTGCGGTATTTTTAGGGATTCCTTTAGGAGCTCTTGTATTTTTGACTGATAAAGGCGGAATTAGGGAAAATAAGTTTATAAATATTCCATGCAACATTTATATAAATGTAGTCAGAAGTTTCCCGTTTTTAATATTTGTAGTTATATTGATACCTCTCACACGATTAATTTTTGGTACTGCCTTTGGACTATTTCCTGCAAGTTTTCCAATTTGCTTTGTAGCTGTGGCACTGTATGCGAGATTTACAGAACAATCCTTTTATGATGTGAATAGCGGGATAATTGATGCGGCTTTGTCAATGAAGGCAAGTGTATTTCAGATTGTGTGGCATTTTTTGCTTGTTGAAGCGAGAAGCAGCCTTGTGCTTGGTTTAACTTCAGCAATTATCAGCTTTATCTCATACTCTACTGTAATGGGAGTTGTCGGTGGAGGCGGAATTGGCGACTATGCAATGCGATATGGATACAACGAATACAACTATGCCCTTGTATACAGGGTTGTGGCGATAATGATAGTCATTGTATTTTCGATACAGATTATTGGAAACAGAATATCAAAAAATTTAGATAAGAAAAGGAGAATTTACTAATGTCAAAAAAATTATTAATTTCATTAGCTGTAATATGTGTGCTAATTTTAGCATTTGTTGGAATAAATTTAAAAAAGGATAATGTCATCAGAATAGCTGCAGCTGGATATCCGATGGATGAAATTGTGAAAATAGCAGCTGAAGACTTAAAAAAGGAAGGTTATGATGTAAAAATTACTGTATTAACAGATTATGTTACTGCAAATGTTGGTTTAAATGCCAAAGACTTTGATGCAAACTTTCATCAGCACGAACCATTTATGCAAGTTTTTAATAAGAAAAATAACGGAAAACTTGTAAAAGTTAAAGGAATTTATGATGTTTATGTAGGTTTTTATTCAAAAAAATACAAAAATAAGGCAGAAATTCCAAATGGAGCAAAAGTTGCCATTCCAAACGATGTGACAAATCAGGATAGAGCCTTGAGAATACTTTCAGATGAAGGTTTAATTGAGTTGAAGCCAAAAGATGGACTTTATAATTTGAATGATGTCATTAACACAAAGAAAAATTTCAAATTTATGGCAGTTCCTATTCCATCACTAGTCCAAGCATACCAAGAAGCTGACTTAGCATTTAACTGGCCATCACATATGCTAAAAATTGGAGTTCACGTAAAAGATGCCTTATTCATTGAAAAAAATACAAATGGTAAATACGCTGTAAGTCTTGTAGCAAGAGAAGATAATAAAAATAGTAAAAAAATACAGGATTTAACAAAAGCTATGACTTCTGAAAAAGTTAAAAAGTTCATTAAAGAAAAATATGCTGGACAAGGATTCCCTGTGTTTTAAAAAATAAAAATATTTTATAGCCATTTCAAATTAACATTCTACTCAAAACTTAAAATTTATTGAGTTTTCATGAGTTTAAATTTATAAACTTTTGAATACAGGTTGCTCTACTGAGAGCAACTTTTTTTATGAAAAAAGTTTTAAAATTAAACATAATGAGGTATAATATAAAATAAACATATTTTTTAGCAAAGGAAAATAAAATTATGAAATATATTTATAGTGTTGATAAACTAAAAAATCATAATGAAAACACAGTATTTGAGGAAAAAATTGGTAAAAAGGCTCAAAATTTGCTTGAACTTGCTGCCAATGGATTTAATGTCCCACATTTTTCAGTCATTACTAACAGATATTTTAAGGAAATTATACTAAAAGAAATTGAAATATATAATCAAGAAGCAGGAAATAATGATGAAATTAAGGATTGGGAGGCTGTATTCAGCGAAAATACCGAAAGAAAAATTGAAAATATAATTAGAATTATAAAAAATCATAAAATTAAGGAAGAATTTGAAAAGGAAATAGAAAATGCACTAAATGAAGAAAGTTATTATGCTGTGAGATCATCTTCAATTGAGGAAGACAGCAGCAATTTTTCATTTGCTGGACAGTTTGAAACGTACCTTTATGTGAAAAAAGAAAATATGTTGGAAAAAATAAAGGAAGTTTGGATTTCTTCATTTTCAAATCATGTTATGAAATACAGAAAAGAAGGGAAAATAAATAATGAAATAAATGTTCCAGCAGTAATAATTCAGGAAATGGTTAATTCTGAAAAGGCGGGAGTTGGATTTAGTGTAAACCCTGTAAATAATAATTATGACGAAGTCGTTATTTCTGGAACTTATGGACTGGGAACAAGCATAGTTGACGGAGATGAAAATGGAGATCTGTTTATATATAATAAAAAAACGAAGGAAATTAAAAAGGAGATAAGAACTAAAAAAATAAGACAGGTTTTAGATTTTGAAAATAAGAAAATAAAAACAGAAGAAATAAATATTGAAAAGGAAATATTAAATGACAGTGAAGTATGTGAACTAGGTGAAAATATCATAAATATTGAAAAATATTATGGAAAGCCTCAGGATATGGAATGGGCATTTGAAAAGGAAAAGCTATATATATTGCAGTCAAGACCTATAACTACATTGGAAAAAACAGACAAAAAAACATATAACACAATAATATGGGATAACAGCAATATTGTAGAAAGCTATCCTGAAATTACATTGCCTCTCACATTCAGCTTTATAAGAAAGGCATATTCCGACGTCTATAAAAGATTCTCAGAAATAACAGGAGTGCCTGCCAAAGTTGTGGAAAGTTATCAGGATATTTATGATAATATGCTTGGATTGCTAAAAGGGCGGGTTTACTATAACTTGATAAACTGGTATAAACTTTTGATGCTGTTTCCAAATTCTAAAGGCAATAGTAAATTTATGGAACAAATGATGGGAGTAAAAAAGGAATTATCCAAAGAAAATCTGAATGAGAATTTGCTGGAAGCTGAAGGGAAAATGACAGGCTTTGAAAAATTTAGAAATAAACTGGAAAAATATAAGGCTGGATTTATATTATTTATGAATATGTTTCTTATTGAAAAAAAGGCTGAAAAATTTTATAAGATTATTGATGAAAATCTTAATGGTAAAAATAGCGATTTAAGTAATAAAAATATAAAAGAACTGAAAAAATATTACAAGTTTCTTGAAAATAAATTTTTGAAAAACTGGGAAATACCTATTATAAATGACTTTCTTGTAATGGTTTGGTTTGGACTTTCAAAAAAAATGGCTGAAAAATATATAAAAGATGATTTTGAAAAGGCACACAACACGCTTATTGCTCAAGAAGGAAACAGCATGATTAGTGTTGAACCATCGAAATATATAAAAAAAATGAGCCTTATGATAAAAAATGACAAATCTTTAAAAGATGAAATAAGAAATATAATAAACAAAAACGAAAAATCACTTATTGAAATATTTAAATTAACCCAAAATGCAGAATTTAATTCTACTTTGAATGAATATATGGAAAAATTTGGTGACAGGACAGTCCACGAACTGAAACTGGAAGCACCAACATTAAGGGAAGAGCCTTTATTTTTAATAAAAATGATATATTCGCTTTCAATAACAGAAAATGTTCAGGAACATGCTAAAAGAAACATATTGGAAGAACAGAAAAAAATATATGACAGCCTGAAAATAAATCCTATAAAAAAATATTTATTGAAAAAAACTTTATTTTATGCGAAAAAATTTATACGATTAAGGGAAAATTTGAGATATGAACGGACAAAGGTTTTTGGAACAGTCAGAAAGATTATGAAAAAAATGGGAGTACATCTGAAAAATAACAACCTTATAAATAATGAAAAAGATGTATTCTACCTTACTGTCGATGAAATTTTTGGACTTGTTGACGGCTCAATAATTGATGTTGATTTAAAAAAACTTATAGAACTGCGAAAAGAGGAATATAAAAAATACGAAACAGAGGCAATTCTTCCTGATAGATTTTTAACAAGAGGATTCCTAGGAGAAAACTTTTATTATGAAGATTTGGCAGGAAATTCTCAACTCGATGAAAATACTTTGCAAGGGACTGGATGTAGCAAAGGAATTATAAAAGGAAAAGTAAAAATTGTCTTAAATCCTATGGATACTCAAGTTGAAGACGGAGATATCGTTGTTACAAAATCTACAGATCCAAGCTGGGTTATGGTTTTTCCTTTATTGAAGGGACTTATAGTAGAAAAGGGAAGCCTTTTATCCCACAGTGCAATTATTTCACGGGAAATGAACATCCCTGCCATAGTAGGAGTACAAGGGGCAACAAGTATTCTAAAAACAGGAGATATGGTTCAATTTGACGGAAGTACGGGAATTATAAAAAAATTGAATGACTGATTTTTATTAAAAATGTAAAATTACAAACAAATTAGGAGGAACATAATTGAAAAGTGAAGTAAAAGAAAATAAAGTTGATTTTTCTTTGATAAGATACTCCCAATGTTGGGAAGATACTGAAATATTACTTGAAAGCCTTGATATTAGTGAAAAAGATGTATGCTTTGGGATTTTGTCGGCAGGAGATAATGTGTTTTCGTTGCTTGCTGAAAATCCTGAAAAAGTGGTGGCTCTTGATGTGAGTTTTCCCCAAATTGCTCTTGCTAAACTTAAAAGGGAAATTTTTAAAAATTTTGATTATGAAGAAATGCTGGAATTTATGGGAGTTAAAGATTCTTCTGAAAGAATTGGGATGTATGAGAAAATACGTGAAAAACTTGAGAAAGATGTGAGAGATTATTGGGATCTTAATAGGGAAGCAATTGAAACTGGGGTGATTCACATTGGAAAATTTGAAAAATTCTTTAAAATTTTTAGGGAAAAGATACTTCCTTTGATACATAATAAAAAAAGAGTGGAAGGGCTTTTTGAGAAAAAGTCAAGGCAGGAAAGAGAGGAATATTATAATAAACATTGGAATAATTTTAGATGGAAACTGATGTTTAAACTGTTTCTTTCTAAATCTATAGTTGGAAAATTTGGAAGGGATAAGGAATTTTTCAGGTATGCAGAAAAAGATATTTCTGAAGAGATGAATAAAAGAAGCAAGTATGCCCTTTGCGAGCTGGACAGCTATGAAAATCCTTATATTCATTATATTATGATGGGAAATTACCGTTTAGACTGCCTGCCTTACTTTTTGCGAGAAGAAAATTTTGAAAATATTAAGAAAAATCTTCATAAATTGGAAATTGTCCAGAATTCTGTTGAGGAATATCTTGATGGAGTAGATTTTAAAATAAACAAATTTAATTTGAGTGATATATTTGAGTATATGTCTTTGGAAAATTACAGAAAATTAATGCAAAAAATTTATGATAATGCTGATAATAATGCTATATTGGCATACTGGAACTTGATAGTGGAAAGAAATTCGGCAAAATTAAATTATACAGAAAATGAAATGAAGGAAAATATAGAAAACAAAAAAAATAATATTGGAAAAAATTTTCAAAGAATGGAAGAATTTGATAAAAGACTTCATAAAAAGGACAAAACGTTTTTTTATACTGATTTTGTAGTTGAAAAGGTGATAAAGTATGGAAATAACTAAGATGATACTTGTTTTTATTGGTTTTATAATGTTTTTTCTTTTGCTGAATAAACTTGAAAAAAGTGAAACGTTAAATTCAGAACTTATACGAAAAATTTTACATATAGGTTCGGGATTTGGGGGACTGGCTCTTCCGTTTATATTTGAGAAAAAGAGTTCAGTTATAATACTCGGAGTGATTTTTCTTACGGTACTTATTTCCATTAGATTGATAAAAAATAAAATAGCTGGATTTAGAAAAGTTTTGGAAACAAAAAATAGGAAAACATTTGGAGATATATATTTTATTATAAGCATTTTAGGATTATGGATTGCGTCAAGCGAAGATAAAATAATGTATTCTCTTCCGCTTATAATACTTATGTTTTCCGATGCCTTTGCAGCTCTTATCGGGGAATTTTATAGTAAATATAAGTTTGACACAGGATTTGGAACAAAGTCGGTAGAAGGATCTGTGACATTTTTTCTTACAACATATTTTATTTGCATAAATTTCTTTTTATTTTTCAGTAACATTAAAAGTATAAATATCGTGCTTGTTTCACTACTTTTAAGCATTCTTGCAATGATTCTTGAAATGATTTCGTGGAATGGGCTGGATAATATTTTTGTCCCGCTTTTCGTATATTTATTCCTAAAATTAAACTTATATTTAACAGCGAGAGAACTTATGTATAAACTTTGGGTAATAGTTATGCTTCTTATAATTATAATATTAAATAGAAAAAAAACTACTCTTACAAAAGTTGCCCAAACTGCAAGTTTATTTTTCCTTTATATCGTTATGATTATAGGTGGAATAAAATGGGTTGTTCCGCCATTAATAATGTATCTTGGCTATTATCATTTTACACCAAAAGTTAGAGGACAGGTTAAAGACTCGTTAAAAGGACTTTTAACAATAGCATTTACCACATCAATGTGGCTTGCTATGAGCATTATACTTGATAAAAATAAAATGTACCTTATTTATATATTTACCTTTTCACTGCATTTTGGAATTATAAATTTAATAAGAGATAATGCAGGAAATGTAAAAAGAGAAACATTCAGAATGAATTTTTTGATGGAAAGTATAGGGAAGGCATTTGTTTTCTTTATAATAAATTATCTTGCTTTGTCAAAAATGTTGGATTTTAAAATGCTAATTGGAATAATAATTTTTATATTTGGCGGAATATTTATTTACGAAACAAGTATGAAGTTTTTTTATATTATCGAAAAGGAAAAGGAACTTAGCGGAGAATCAAAAGTATTTATAGCTTCTGGAATAGTTTTTATCTGTTCTATGTTGCTATTAGGAATTGGAATGTTATAAAAACTTACTATTTAAAATCGAATATTTAATAAATCAATTTATTTTTAGACATATTAGGGTTAATACTAAACTTCGTTTAAAAAATATGAACAAATTTTTATATCAGGGTTATTTGATAAGTAATTCATATTCATTCAACTTTTTTTCTTATTTCCGTAGGATTGCTCATTGCCGCAAATCCTACGACCTATGGCTAGTCTACGACATTTTTCTGCACTGACAAAAAACTCGCTATGCTCAAACAGTTTTGTCATCACAAAAAAATGCTCCGACAGATTAATTTATACCATACTCTGTAAAAAAATACATCTTGAATTATTTGAAAATACTAGATTTATATCCTTTAATTAAAAAAGTTTGTAATAAATTTGTTGTTTAAATGGGATTTAGTATAATATAAATAAGATAAATTATAAAAAAGGAGAAAATTTAAAAATGAAAATCAAGCAATACACAATAACAGAAAATAACCAGATAAATAAAATCAATTTAGAAAAATACATTATGGAAAATAATATTTCACAAAATGAAGTTCCAAAAATACAAATAGAACGTCCGTCTGAAATTATTGTTTTTTATAATGAAAACAAAGAAATAGCTGGAAGTCTTAATTTATGGCACAATCGTCCTAATTACAATGGAAGAAAAACATCATATATAGGAAATGTAAATATACATGAAAAATACAGAAAAAATGAAGATAAGCTTTTTAATAAAGTATTTAAAGAACTCAAAAAAAAGGGGATAAAAACAATAATAGGTCCTTTAAATGGAACTACTTGGAATACATATCGGTATGTTACGGACAAGAGAAATCATCCACCGTTTCTGATGGAGCCTTTTAATGAAGAATATTATGTGGAATTATTTAAAAAAATTGGATTTGAACCGCTTGCTTATTATATTTCTACAATAATGGAAAATATGAATCCTGTTCAAAGGGGGCATTTATCTAAAAAAATTGAAAAATTGAAAAAATTTGACTATTATAAGGATACGACAGTAAAATCTGCGGAAAATAATGATTTAATCACTGTGCTGAATAAAGTTTACGACTTGACAATTGAGGCATTTAAAAATAATTTTCTGTATTCTGAATTGGATAGAGAAATATTTTTGAAAATATACATGAACTATGAAGATAAAATTGTAAAAAAATTTTTTAAAATGCTTTATCTCAAGGACGAATTAATTGGCTATGTGTTTGGAATACCTGATTATGCAGAGCTTGAGTATAAAGGAAAAATAGAAACGATGATACTCAAAACAATTGCGATTTCTCCCCAATATAATGGAAAAGGGATGGGATATATCTTGATTGATGAACTTGTAAAGGAAGCGGAAAAATCAGGTTATAAAAATGTGATTTATGCTTTGATGTATGAAAAAAATATATCTAAAAATATAGGATTGCTATTGGGAGATGAATTGAGAAGATATACTTTGTTTGTAAAGGAACTTTAAATAAAAGGCGGTATAAAAATGACAATAGTTGACAAAATAAAAGAATTAAGAAGTCTGTATCCAGATAAGTCAGCTTTATTTGACTTGCATACAGGCAAAAAAGTTACTTTTACCCAAATAGATGAAAAATCAAATTATGTATGTGATTATTTAAGGAAAAAAAATTTTAAAAAAGGAGATAAAATTGTAGTTTTTATTCCAATTGGAGTGGAATTTTACCTGATTTTAACAGCAATATTTAAAATGGAAATACAAGCTGTATTTATTGACCCTTATGCTGGAATTGAGCATATTAATAAATGTTGTGAGATGATTTCGCCTGATGGGATAATTGGGAGCAGGAAGACACTTTTGAAGGGATTTTTTCTAAAGGGAATCAGAAAAATTGGGAAAAAAATTAATTATATTAAAGTGATGAAATATTCTGAAAAATTTTTAATAAATGAAAAAATTAAAAATTATGAAAAAATTGAAGAAAATACACCAGCTCTTATCAGCTTTACAAGCGGAAGTACTGGATTTCCTAAAATTATTATGAGAACTCATAAATTCTTGCTGGGGCAGCATAATGTGCTTGAAAAAAATATAAAATTTGAAAAGAAAACATCAGTTTATTCTTCATTTCCAATATTTCTTTTTTCCCACATTGCCACAGGAACAACTACTTTTATTCCTGATTTAAACTGGAAAAAACCTGCAGAATCAAATTTTAAAAATATTGTTCAGCAAATAATGGAAAATAATATTCAGAACGTCATCCTCCCTCCTGCAATATTTCAAAATATTGTAAAATTTTGCAAAGATGAAAAAATAACGCTTGAAAATGTTCAAAAGGTATATACAGGCGGCGCTCCTGTTTTTTACAGCCTTATGAAAAAAATTAAAGAAGTTTTTACAAATGCAAAAATTACAGCTTTGTATGGAGCATCAGAAGCTGAGCCAATATCGGTATTAAATTTTGATGATATAACAAAAGAAGATATTGAAAATATGAAAAATGGAAAAGGACTGCTGGCTGGGAAAATAGTTAATGAAATAGAGCTCAAAATAGAAAAATTAAAAAAATCAAACAATGTTAAAGATTCTTCAGAATTAAAAGGTGAAATACTTGTAAGGGGAGAAAACGTGGTTAATGGTTACCTAAATGTTGAAAAAAATCCTGATGAAAACTGGCACAGGACAGGAGATATGGGATATATTAACAAAAAAGGGCAGCTTATGCTGCTTGGAAGGGTTAAAGGGCTAATACAAATTGAAGAAAACATTTATTATCCTTTCACTATAGAAACTGCCTTTTCATTTTGCAAAAACTTGAAAAAATCTGTCCTTACTTCAAAAAATAATAAATTGTATCTCTTTACTGAAAGAAATCCTGAATTTAAAGGAGATTTGTCTGAGGATAATGAAATTAAAGAATTAAAAGAAAAATTTGGAATATTTAAAATAATTGAAACTGAGATTCCAATGGATAAGAGGCATAACAGTAAGACAGATTATAAAAGGCTGGAAGAGATAGTTGAAAAACTTTAAAAATTTAAATTCAGAAAGGAAATTTTATGAAAACAGAAGCAAAAGAATTAATTCAGGAGGGATTAAAATTATTTTCATTATATGATAGAAGATCTTTGAAAAGATTCTATCTTTCAGCAGAAAAGAGTGAGGCAGACTTGTCATATCTTGATGAAAAGTATCAGACTCATATACGTTCTAAAGCAAGAGGACTGTTTTTTGATTTTTTAGGAGGAATTATAGAAGGCATTGCAAGTTCAGGAAGTCCGTTTAGTCATTCTCTGGATAGAGCGATGACTATTGAAAAGCGTGAACAGTATAATGAAAAAAAATTAATATTAAGGTATAAAATTAAAGATTTTATTGAAAGTACACCAGTAGACAGTAATACAGGATATTTACTTTCCATGATTGACTTCTATTGTCAGTAAAATCTATTTATATATAATATTGTAAGAGGAGAAATAAATGAGTCAAAATAATATAAATTCAAAAAAATCAATAATCCAAAATATAAAAAACTTCAAAATATATCTGAATGAACGGTTTCCATTAGGAAAAAACTCAATTTTTGTACTAATTTTTACTTTGTCAGGATATATCTATACAGGATTACTATATAATTCAAAAATCATTAATCAGATTTTTTCAAAAGAAATTAAAGTGCCAATGCCTTGGCATAAAATAGTTGCTTTATTTATCATAATTTTTATGTTTTTCTTACAATTAAGAATTACAGATGAATTTAAGGATTATGAAGAAGATTTAAAATACAGGGCTTACCGTCCTGTTCAAAGAGGAGTAGTAACTTTAAAAGCATTGGGAAAAATAGGAATTGCTACTGTTATTATACAAATAATTCTTGCGTATGTTATAGATTTTAAAATTATATATTTTATGATAATAGTATGGTTTTATATGTTTTTAATGGCAAAGGAATTTTTTATAAAAGAGTGGCTTACAAAAAGAATTTTAATTTATGCTCTATCTCACGTTGTAATAATGATTTTTATTACTCTTGTTATTGTAAATGCTACACAATATATCATATTAGGCGAAGCAGAAAATATTTTTAAATTTGGAGCGTTGCAATGGTATAGACATAATATTGATATTGCCCTAATTCCTCTTTTTGCATTAAATTATCTAAACGGAATTGTTCTAGAAATTGGAAGAAAAACGAGAAGATCTGATGAAGAGGAACATGGAGTGCAAACATATAGTAAACTTTGGGGGAGAAAAAAAGCTGTGGTTATTTTAAGTCTACTTTTTATTATTGAATATTTTCTTGTCATTCTTGGGCTTGCCCATACTTATGAAAAATATTTTTTCTTTGGTGGATTAACATTGCTTATAATATTGATAGTTTCGATATATTTTATGGTAAAATTTTTGAAAAAGGATTTATCAGGAAAAATTGTGGAGACTGTGTCGGGACTTTGGATTATTTTTTCAAGTATGTGCATGGGGTTTCTTCCATATTTTGTATTTAGTTTAATAAAATAAAAAGTATAAATTTTATATTGGCTGTATCTGTTGTTTTTAACAAATAAATTTAATCATCTATAAATAAGCAAGAGTGTAAAAAATAATTATGCTCTTGTTTTTTTACTTCAATTTTTTAAGTTTCTAAAATTCACCAAATCTAAACTTTATACTATTTCACATTTAAAAAGCAAAAAATCAAAAGAATTATACAATTAAAGCTTTTTTTACAAGATTGTGTTATTATACAATTTATGTAACTATTAAAATATCCTTTAATTAAATTTTATCATTAAGTATCCATATAGAGGATTTTTATTTAAATTTTTAAAAGTTTCTTATTGTTAATAAATATTTTTTCATAATCTTATATTTTTTCTTTTTATATGGCAAGGGAAATCAATCGCCATTTCCCTTGCAACCCTGGCTCCGAAGCGAGTTTTATTTTTTCTTTATAAGAAAGTTTTGCGTAAAGCGGGGCAGTTCGTAGAACGTTTCGCCATTATCTCTAAGTAGCAGCCAGTTATACATGTTAAAATAATTGTTATTGCGAAAAAGGGCATGGCGTTTGATGCCCTTACGTTACAAAAAAATTGAATAAAAAAATAGAAAAAACATTTATTAATCATAATATTTTTAAACTAAAATTATAAAAGTCCTTAAGATGGATATTTGATTTTTTTAATAAGACTATCAAATTAATTGTTATAAAATTTTATTCCTATTTTTTTTAATAGAATTTAAGTTTATCAGTACTTTTCTTCTCTTTTAAACAAATTTTTTAGATAAATTTAAAAATAGACTTCCATTTGAGAAAAATCGAGATATAATTATAACATAGACTGACCTAAAGGAAGTGGTAAATGATGATCGAGCTGGAAAAATTGTCTACTGAAGAAAATAATCCAAGCAGCAAGGATATTGAACTGCAGGATAGCCTTGAGATTGTGAGAAGAATAAATGAGGAAGACAAGAAAGTGGCATTTTGCGTAGAAAATGAACTGGGCAGTATTTCACGGCTGATAAATGCTATTTTGTCAAAATATAAAAAAGAAACTAGAATTATATATATTGGGGCTGGAACATCAGGCAGGCTTGGAATACTTGATGCTTCGGAATGTCCTCCTACTTACGGAGTTTCCTTTGAGAAAGTTCAAGGAATAATTGCTGGTGGAAATGAAGCGATATTCAAGGCTAAGGAGAACGCTGAGGATAGTCCTGAACTGGGAAAACAGGATTTGCTAAATATTAATCTTACTGAAAATGATGCAGTTATAGGACTTGCGGCTTCTGGCAGAACTCCTTATGTTTTGGGTGCCATCGAATATGCAAACAGTATTGGTGCAGTTACAGGAAGTATAACTTGCTCAAAAAACTCTGAATTATCAAAGGTTAGTCAATATTCTATAGAAGTCCCTGTTGGAGCTGAAATTGTTACAGGCTCTACCAGAATGAAAGCGGGAACAGCACAGAAAATGATACTTAATATGATTTCCACAACAATTATGATAAAACTGGGAAAAGTATTTTCAGGCTACATGGTGGATGTAAAAACTTCCAATCAGAAACTGGTTGAGCGGGCGAAAAGAATAATAATGAAAACTACTGGGGCTGATTATGAAATTGCAAGTTCTGTTTTGAAAAAAGCCGGAAATGATGTAAAAACAGCTATTTCTATGATACTTTTGGATATTGATAAAGATATGGCAATGGAAAAATTAAAACAATACGATAATAATGTGGCAAAATTGATACATGAATATTCTGAAAAAAATATTTAGCAATTTAGAAAGGATTGAAAAAATGGGAAAAAAAGACGGAATTAAAATTGTAACGATTGGTGGAGGCTCTAGCTATACTCCTGAACTGATAGAAGGATTTATTAAAAGGATAAAGGAATTGCCAGTAAGGGAAATATGGCTGGTTGATATTGAAGAAGGAAAAGAAAAATTAGAAATAGTTGGAAATTTGGCTAAAAGAATGGTGGAAAAGGCTGGTATTGACTGCAAGGTTTATTTGACGCTGGATAGAAGGGAAGCTATAAAAGATGCGGATTTTGTGACTACTCAGTTTCGTGTGGGGCTGCTTGATGCGAGAATTAAAGATGAAAGAATACCATTTGAAAACGGACTTTTGGGACAGGAAACAAATGGGGCTGGAGGAATGTTTAAGGCATTTCGTACAATTCCTGTAATACTTGATATTGTAAATGATATAAAGGAACTTGCTCCAAATGCCTGGCTCATTAACTTTACAAATCCAGCTGGAATCGTAACAGAAGCTGTACTAAATTATGGAAATTTTGAAAAAGTTGTCGGACTTTGCAATATTCCAGTACATACTCAGATGGATTGTGCAAGCCTTTATGAAAAAGATATTAGCGAGTTTAAATTCCAATTTGCAGGGCTGAATCACTTTGTCTGGTACAAGGTTTGGGACAAGAAAGGAAATGAACTTACGGCGGATTTATGGGATAAAAGGCAGGATAAGGAAAATCTTGGCGTAAAAAATATTGTAAGCATAAATTACGATTATGATCAGATAAAAAATTTGGGAATGTTGCCTTGTGACTATCATAGATATTATTACTTACAGGATGAAATGCTGGCTGAAGGGCTGAAATCATATAAGGAGAATGGAACAAGAGGGGAAATTGTTAAAAGAGTTGAAGCAGAACTTTTTGAACTTTACAAGGATGTAAATTTGAAGGAAAAACCTAAACAGCTTGAACAAAGAGGTGGTGCTTATTACTCTGATGCAGCTTGTGAACTGATTAGTGCTATCTACAATGATAAAGGCATAATAATGGCGGTAAATACTAGAAATAAAGGAGCTATCGCAGATTTACCGTATAATTCGGCAGTTGAAATTTCCTCATACATTACAGCAAGCGGGCCTAAACCAATAACATTTGGTAAATTTCCAAATGCTGGGCAGAGAGGATATATTCAATTAATGAAGGCAATGGAAGAACTGACTGTGGAAGCGGCTGTTACAGGAAATTATTACACCGCATTGCAGGCTTTCACTACAAATCCATTAATTCCTGGAACTACAATTGGAAGAAAAGTTTTGAATGAACTTCTGGATGCACACGAAAAATATTTACCACAGTTTAAGGATTATTATGAAA
The DNA here is from genome assembly GCF_007990545.2 of Leptotrichia wadei. Lineage (NCBI taxonomy): Bacteria > Fusobacteriati > Fusobacteriota > Fusobacteriia > Fusobacteriales > Leptotrichiaceae > Leptotrichia > Leptotrichia wadei. The sequence goes on along the minus strand of NZ_AP019829.2, from coordinate 816,816 downwards.
ATAGAGAAAAATATCAAAAGGGAGGAAAATAAAAAATTATGGATAAGGAACAAATGGAATTAGTTGTATTTGAAATTGTAAACAGTGCTGGAATGGCAAAAGGACTGGCTTATGAGGCATTGGGTGAAGCGGAAAAGGGAAACTTTAAAAAGGCGGAAAATTTATTAAAAGAAGCGGATGAGGCGCTGCTGTCGGCTCATAATATTCAAACCGACATAATTCAGGCAGAAGTAAATGGAGAAGGAATTACACCTTCAGTTTTGTTTGTTCACTCGCAAGACCATTTAATGACAGCGATTGAAGCTAAAACATTAATTGAAGGAATGATAAAAATGTATAAAAGAATTGATAAACTTGAAAAAAAATAAAAATTAGGAGGATTTAAAATGAAAGTATTATTTGTATGTTCGCTAGGAATGTCAAGCGCAGTGGCGGTAAAAGCACTAGAAAAGGAAGCAAAATCAAAAGGTGTAGAAATTGAAGTAAAGGCTGTAAGTACACAGCAATTTGAAGATGAAGTGAAAAATGGATATGACGTGGCAATGGTTGCACCTCAAATAAGACACAGATTTGATATATTAAGTGCACAAGCAAAGGAAGCCCAAGTACCTTGCGCAATGATTACGCCACAAGGATATAGCCCACTTGGAGGCCCTAAATTATTAAAACAGATTCAAGAATTATTATCCAATTAATAAATTTTAAGATATTAAATTTTACTAAAAATCTCAATTTCTTGAAACTAATTATTATTTAAATGAATAAAAAAAATATTTTAATAGGAAAGGAAGTAAATTATGGCAGTTTTAGAACAACTTTCAATAAAAATGGCAAAAATATCAGAACAAAGACATTTAAGGGCAATACGGGACGGTATAGTTTCTACATTGCCACTAATCATTGTCGGATCAATATTTTTAATTTTAGCGTTCCCACCTTTTCCAAAAGAATGGGCAATCTCAGTTTTAGCAAAAAAACATGCAGTACAAATGCTACTGCCCTACCGTATGACAATGTTCATAATGGGACTTTACGCAGTTATGGGAATCGGTTACAGCCTTGCAAAATCGTATAAGTTAGACGGAATCACAGGGGCAATCCTCTCAGTCTGCGCATTTTTGCTTACAATCATGCCAAAAATGATTAATCCGATTGAAGTGATAAATCAAACTATTGGTGGAAAAGCAGTACAAATTATTGTTGAAGAGGGTACAAAAGGCTCTCAAATTATTCAGGAAGATATTGGGTATGCTCTGCAAATGTCAAGATTAGGCTCTGCAGGCTTATTTGTAGGAATAATAGCGGCAATATTTGCAGTTGAAGTATATAGAATGACTACAACAACTGGATTTAGAATAAAAATGCCTGAAGCTGTGCCAGAATCAGTTGCACGTTCATTTGAAGCCTTAACTCCAGCGGCAATAATTATTTTCACATTGACAATTTTGACTTACTGGCTAAATATTGATTTACACGATATAATAGGCTCAATTATAAAACCTGTCCTGAAATTTAGTGATTCATGGTTTTCTGTAATACTTATCGTATTTATGATTACATTCTTCTGGAGCTTTGGAATTCACGGTGATTCAATTGTCGGATCTGTTGTACGTCCATTGTGGCTTATGCTTCTTGAACAAAATGCTACAGCTTTGGCAAATGGACAAAATATTCCTCACATTGCGGCAGAACCTTTATACCAATGGTTCATTTGGATTGGCGGTTCAGGAACAACAATAGGATTTGCACTATTACTGCTACTTAAATCAAAATCAACTTACGGTAAGACACTAGGAAAAGCAGCAATCCTTCCTTCAATATTCAACATAAACGAACCAATTATTTTTGGAGCTCCAATCGTATTGAATCCTACATTATTGCCGCCTTTTATAATTGTTCCAATAGTTAATGCCTCTATCACTTATTTTGCAATGGTAGCAGGACTGGTAAACCGTGTAACTTCAACACCGCCTTGGACTCTACCTGGACCAATAGGAGCATTTTTAGCAACAAATGGAGATTTTAGAGCAGTTATTTTAAATATACTTCTTATTATAATTTCTGTTGCAATTTACTATCCTTTCTTTAATGCCTATGAGAAAAAATTATTGGCAGAAGAACATGCTGAAGCACAAGAATAAAAATAGATAGAAGAAGGGAAATAACACAAAATGAGAAAATTAGGAATTTCTATTTATCCTGGAAAGACAACTGAAGAAGAATTGATAAGTTATATTGACAAATCTTTTGAAGCTGGCTTTAGCCGAATATTCAGTTGTTTGCTTTCTTCTACAGAGGATAAAGAAATAATTTTAAAAAAATTTAAAAAAGTAAATTATTATGCTAAAGAAAAAGGGTTTGAGATTATTCTGGATGTAAATCCAAGAGTTTTTGATGATTTGGGAATCAGTTATGATGATTTAACTTTCTTTAAGGAAATGGGAGCTGACGGAATTAGGCTTGATATTGGATTTACTGGATTGCAGGAAAGCATTATGACATTTAATAAAGAAAATTTAAAAATTGAAATAAATATGAGCAACGATACTCATTATATCAATACAATTATGGATTATCGCCCAAATAAAAATAATCTAATAGGATGCCATAACTTTTATCCTCATATCCACACAGGATTAGGCTTGGAATTTTTCAAAAAATGTACAGAAAATTTTACAAAATATGGATTACGAACAGCCGCATTTATAACTTCACAATCTAAAAACAGTTTTGGTCCTAAGCCAGTAACACAAGGATTACCAACTTTGGAAATGCATCGTAATTTACCATTGATAGTTCAGTTCAAACATTTTATCGCATTAGAAACAATTGACGATATAATTATTTCAAACTGCTATCCAACTGATGAAGAATTAGAAGAATTTAAAAAGGTACGTAAAGATATGGTAAGTTTCTCAATTGAACTTGAAAAAAATGTTCCTGAAATAGAACAAAAAATAATTTTTGATGAATTTCACTTTAATAGAGGTGATATTTCTGAAAATCTAATCCGTTCTACAAATAGCCGTGTAAAATATAAAAAACATAATTTTAAAATTTTTAATGCTCCTGAAATAATAAAAAAGGGAGATATAATTATTGAAAGTAGCGAATTTGGACATTACGCAGGGGAACTTTTGATTGCAAAAACAGAAATGAAAAATACTGGAAAATCAAATGTTGTTGGAAAGATAGCAGATGAAGAAATATTTTTAATTGACTACATCAAACCTTGGCAAAAATTTTCTTTTGTAAAAAAATAAAAATGTCTCTATCTAATAGATTTATCTTTAACTATTTAATTAAAAGATTTTGAAACTTCAACTTACAAAGGAGATGAGCATTATGGATGCCAAAAAAACAGCAAAGGAAATTTATCAAATTTTAGGAGGCAAGGAAAACATTGCTTCAAACGCAGTCTGCATGACAAGACTTAGAGTTAAAGTTAAAAATGAAGTAGATTTAGAAAAGTTAAAAAAAGTTGATGGAGTACTGAACGTAGTAAATGCTGAAACTTTACAGATAATACTAGGGCCTGGAAAAGTAAATGCAGTAGGAGATGAATTTTCAAAACTTAGTGGTATTGCTCTAGGATTTTCAGATAGTAACGTAAAGGATGTAGCAAGTGAAAATAAGAAAGTAAATAAACAAAAACATAATGGCCCTGTCCAACGATTTCTTCAAAAAATTGCAAATATATTTGTACCTCTATTACCTGGAATAATCGCATCAGGGTTAATAATGGGCCTTACAAATGTAATAAATGTTGCAACAAAAAATGCTTATAATACAGTATGGTGGTTTGCTGCGATAAGAAGTATCGGATTTGTTATGTTTGGATATCTTGCGATTTATGTAGGAATGAATGCAGCAAAAGAATTTGGCGGAACTGCAGTGCTTGGTGGAATTATGGGATCAATATTTATCACAAATCCAGCCTTACCCTTACTTCTTAAAGTAGAAGACAAGAGTGCAGTTATACTTCCTTTTACAGGTAAGCCTTTTGCACCTGGAATGGGAGGACTGCTTGCATCGTTATTTATGGGTATAGTAGTTGCATATTTAGAAAAAAATATAAGAAAGATAGTTCCTGTAATGCTTGATACATTTTTTACTCCTCTTTTAACTTTAATAATAGGTGTATTTATAGCCCTAATAATAATTCAGCCTTTAGGAACTGTTGTAACGGGCTTCATATTCGCTATTCTTGATTTCTCATATAAGAAATTAGGAATATTGGGAGGATATATACTGGCAGCTGGATTCCTTCCTTTAGTTTCAGTTGGACTACATCAAGCTTTAACTCCTATACACACCTTACTTAATGATCCGACAGGACCTACAAAAGGAATTAACTATCTGCTTCCTATACTTATGATGGCAGGTGGGGGACAAGTTGGAGCAGGAATTGCAATTTATATAAAAACTAAGAATCAACGGCTTAAAAATATGGTAAGAGATTCTATTCCTGTTGGAATACTTGGAATTGGCGAACCATTAATGTATGCTGTAACTTTACCATTAGGAAAACCATTTATTACAGCCTGTCTAGGCTCTGGAATTGGTGGGATTCTTGCAGTTCTATTCCACTTAGGAACAATTTCTCAAGGTGTCTCAGGCTTATTCGGACTTCTTATTGTTGTTCCGGGAACTTGGATTTACTTTATAATCGCAATGCTAGGAGCTTATGCAGGCGGATTTGCACTAACTTATTTATTTGGAATTGATGACGAAAAGATAGAAGAAATGTATGGAAAATAAATAAAAGAAATTATAACTAAATTTTTTTTTAATATTTCTAGCTGAAGCTAAAATAACAAGTTAGCCATTCTATAGCTAATCAATATATTTTTACTTTAATTTTTAAGCAGATTGATTATAATTCTGAATTACTAAACTATGGGCTATTTCATTTAATCTTTTATTGAAATTAGCCCATATTGTTTTTTTTATTTTTTGGATTTAATTTCTGCATTTTTTCTCAAAAATTTTCTTCCTTTTGTTTTAAAAACTCAAAATAATTTTAAATATAAATTTAAAAGATTAATCTGCATCATCCACATTGACTCTACCCTCAAGCGATTTCCCCAACGTCGCCATATCAGTATATTCAATATTTCCACCCATTGGAATACCACTTGCAATTTTTGAAATTTTAACATTTTTTTCTTTTAGAAATTTTGTCAAATATAAGCTTGTAGTTTCACCTTCCAAATCAGGATTTAAAGCCAATATGACTTCTTTAACACTCCCATCCAGCCGATTCATCAACTTTCTCAAATTCAAATCTTCAATAGTAACCCCATTTAAAGGATCAATTTTTCCACCTAAAACGTGATAAAGCCCATTATATGTTTCAGATTTTTCAAAAGCAATCACATCCCGTACTCCTTCAACTACGCAAATCACTTCCTTATCTCTTTTTTTACTAGTACAAATCTCACATATATCATTTTCAGATAAATTTCCACAGATCTTACAATGTTTAATATTCGTATGTGAATCCTTTATTATTTCTAGCATTCTATCAACATCAGCTTCACTTCTATCAAGTACATCAAATGCAATTCTTGCTGCACTTTTTCTCCCAATTCCAGGTAATTTTGCAAAAACATCAATTAAATCATCTAATTTTTTCATATTTTTTATTTCCTCTCTTTTTTAATCTTAAATAATTTTAAAAAAGGGAAAGGCATAAAAACCGTTTCCCTTATAAAAATATTTATGATTAAAATGTCAAACAATCAAACTAAATTATTCTCCAACTCTTTCTACTCTGAATGTATTAGTTGTTCCTTCTTTAGAAATTCCAGTAACTAATACTACTAAATCACCTTTTTTAGCTTCTTCGTGATTAGCTGCAATTTCTCTTGCTTTTGCAAAAAAGTCATCAGTTTTATCTAATCCTTTTTCTACATAAGCTCTAACTCCTCTTACTAATGCCAACTGTCTAGCAGTTTGTTCATTGTCAGTTAATGCGATTATAGGCACAGTTGGTCCATATTTTCTAATCATCTTAGGAGATCTTCCTGTTTTTGTCCAACATACGATTAATTTAGCATCCAATGATTGTGTAGTACTTACTGCACCGCTTGAAATTGCTTCTGTAACAGAAATATCTGCTCCTGGAGTTTCAACTGGTTTGAATTTTTTAAACTCATCTGTTCTTTTTGAAATAGTAGCCATCATTTTAACAGCTTCTACTGGATATTTACCTTTTGCTGATTCTCCTGATAACATAACAGCATCAGTACCGTCTAAGATAGCGTTAGCAACGTCTCCTGCTTCTGCTCTTGTAGGTCTTGGGTTTCTAATCATTGAATCTAGCATTTGTGTAGCTGTAATAACTGGTTTTCCAGCTTTATTACATTTTCTGATCATCATTTTTTGCATGAAAGGAACTTCTTCAGCAGGAACTTCTACTCCTAAATCTCCTCTTGCTACCATGATTCCATCACTTAATTCCAAGATTTCATCGAAGTTGTCAACACCTTCTTGGCTTTCAATTTTAGGAATAATTTGAATATTTTTTCCACCATTATCATCTAATACTTTTCTTACTTCAGCAACATCAGATGCTTTTCTTATGAATGAAGCTGCTACAAAGTCTACACCTTGTTCACAACCAAATTTCAAATCAGCAATATCTTTTTCAGCTAATGCTGGTAAACCAACTGAAACATCTGGCAAGTTTACACCTTTAGTTTCTCCTAATTCTCCAGTATTTGTAACAACACATTCAACTTCTCCAGCTTCTTTGTTGATAGCTTCAACTTTTAATCCAACTAAACCATCATCTAATAAAACAGTACTTCCAACTTTTAAGTCGTTTACAATTCCAGGATATGAAACTGCAAATTTACTAGCATTTCCGACAAAATCATAATCAGTTGTCATAATTACTTTTTTACCAGTTTCTAGTAATACATCGTTTCCACCTTCTAATTTTCCTGTTCTGATTTCAGGACCTTTAGTATCTAATAAAATCCCTATTTCTTTACCTGTTTTTTTCATTACTTCTCTAATATTTTTAATTCTTTGTCCGTGTTCAGCAAAATCACCGTGAGAGAAGTTTAATCTCATTACGTTCATTCCACTTTCTACTAATTTTGTCAACATTTCAACACTTTCAGTTTTTGGACCAATGGTACAAACAACTTTAGTCATTTTAATTTTCATTTTTCCTCCTAAAATTTAATTTAAAATTTTCATTGTCTTAAATTATCAATGAATTCTTACTAAAAAGCAAGAAAGTTCATTTACATCTTGTTAAAATAAAAAAATTACTAAACTAACATAATTTTTTTACTAAATTATAATGATAACATATTTGCAATTGCATAATCAGCTGCAGATGCTTTTGAATAATTTTCCCAAGCATAAGATAATTTATGAGTTGTAACTTCTTCGCTTTGGATTCCAACCATTAATCCACCTTTTCCTTCTTCAATTAACTCAACAGCTCTAACACCCAATCTTGTAGCTAAAATTCTATCAAATGCTGTTGGAGCTCCACCTCTTTGAATATGTCCCAAAATTGTAACTCTTATACTTGTGTCAATTCTTTTTGATAATTCTTCTTTAAGCTGAACAACATTTCCAACACCTTCAGCAACAACAATTATGTCATATAATTTACCTTCAGCACGTCTTTTTTTGATTACTTCAGCTAAATCATCAATTGAGCTTTCAGTTTCAGGAATCATAACTCCACTTGCTCCTCCTGCGATTGCAGAATAAAGTGCTAAATCTCCACAGTTTCTTCCCATTACTTCAACTAAATATGTTCTTTCGTGAGAAGTTGCCGTATCTTTCAATTTTGAAATTGCATCCAATATAATATTTAATGCTGTATCATAACCAATTGTATAATCAGTTCCAGCTATATCATTATCAATAGTTCCTGGGATTCCGATTGTTTTGATTCCATGTTCTTCATATAAGTAATGTGCACCATGGAATGATCCATCTCCACCAATTACAACTAATCCGTCAATTCCATATTTTTTCAAATTAGCTGCCGCTTTTGCCCTAACTTCAGGATCTTTAAATTCAGGCAATCTTGCTGATAGTAAGATCGTTCCTCCTTTATCAGCAATTCCACTTACATCTAATAATGTTAATGGAGTGATTTGATCTTCAAGCATACCTTTATATCCTCTTTTTATACCATAAACTTCCATACCTTTGTTGATGGCAGCTTTTGTCACAGCTCTTATCGCTGTATTCATACCTTGTGAGTCTCCTCCACTTGTTAAAATTGCGATTTTTTTCATTGTACTTTTTCTCCTTCTATGACATTTATGATTATTCAAAAAACTAATTTTAATCTTTACATTTTTATATTAGCATTTTTAAAATCCATTGTCAATTAATTTTTAAAATTATTTTGAATGAAGCCGTATTTTTCATTATTTTTTAAATTTTCCATAATAAAATTATTTTAAAAATAAATTTTAATTTATTTTATTTAATTTTTTAAATATACTCATATATGAATAATAATTTCTTCTATGCTTTTTCCCTCTTGAACAACCCATTCTAATGCAAGTCTGCTAAAATACAAAATACCTTCATCTACGATTTTATCATAACCTTCCAATTTTATTTCAACATTTGCCCAGTTCAATCTATACAAATAATCTAGCATATCTAAAATTTTGCTTTGTGAACGAATCTCACACTTTCTAGCAAAACACGTTAAAGTCATCAAATTCAATATCAATAACTGACAACACCCAAAGCAGCATTTTAACAGCTTCTAACATAAAATAAAATTTAATATTTAAATCTTTAGAATCTGATGAATTTTCCAAATAATTTTTTTCACGTTCAGTCAATACCTGTCTAAATTGGTATTTTTCTTCAAAAATATCAATGATCGTTGACAATTTCTTTTGTCTATTTTCTTTTTTTCAAGATAAGTTTATGCAGCAAGCCGTGTCATTACTATTGCCACAATTCTTCTTATAATATCCCATTTTTTACGTATTTTTACATTTTTTTCAGATATATTTACTTCCATTTTTTAACTCAAGATAAAATCTTTGGTTTTTTCAGTTAATTTTTCTCCATTTTCTACAGTAACAGTATCAATTCTATCTGCATAAGTTTCCAAAAAATTCTTTTAAAGTTCCTCAACTGATTTCTGATTTGAAAAGCATACCCCTGATTTTATTTTTTTCTTTTTCTTAAATAAATTCAATAGATTCATTTTTATGTTCTCTTTTATATTTTTTAACCCTTAAAATTATCCAATTCTTTTTCCAAAATTGAAATAACTGTCATATCTGCAGGTATCATACTTAAAATTTTTTGATACAGTTCAGTTTTTTTTTCACGGCATACTTTTAAAAATAATAGACATTCTCTCTTTTTCTTTAATCTCAAGCTATATCCATCGTTTAAAAGAATATTAAAATTTATTGTCTTAAAAGTTCCCTGACGAATAAAAATTCTTGTTAAAATACAAAGTTTTACTTCGTTAATATTAAAATATATTTGCTGTTTTTTTATTTTTGGTATAAAGGTAAATATAAATTCCCCATCCAATTCTTCCAAATTTTCTGCATTAAACTTAATCTTATTCATAATAATAGAAAAAATCACATAAATTATATATAAAATTAATATTATTGTAGGTAAGGGTAAATTAATTTGCATAATTTCCTCCTTTCAAATTCGTCTTTATAAAATATTATGTTAATTTATTTAGAAATACCGTTGCCAAACTTAAAAATATTAAAAATCCAAAACAATCTGTCGCTGTCGTTAATACCACAGCTGAAGCCATCGCAGGATCAATTTTTAATGCCTTTAATGTTACTGGAATTAAAAATCCAATCATACAGGCAATTACAAGATTTCCAATCATTGCCAAAAATACAATTAATCCCATATAAAAATTCCCATAAAGTGCCCACAAAATTCCTCCACACAATAATCCTAAAATTGCTCCATTTATTGCCCCAACTAAAAGTGTCTTTCCAATTATTCCAATCGTATCCTTTAGATCAACTTCTCCTAATGCCAATGCACGAATTGTTACAGATAAAGCTTGAGTTCCAGCATTTCCTCCCATTCCACTAATTATCGTCATTATTGAAGATAAAATAACTACTTTTTCGACTGTATTGGAAAATAGTCCAATTACAAATGAAGCAAGAAAAGCTGTTGCCAGATTTATGACTAGCCAAGGCAATCTTTGTTTAACAGAAAATAAAAATGTCGAATCAATCTCCTCTTCTTCTGAAATTCCCCCTAATTTCAAAATATCCTCCGTATTTTCCTCTTGAATTACATCAATAATATCATCAACTGTTATAATTCCCAATATATTTTTTTTATGATTGATAACTGGTATTACATGTAAATCATATTTTGATACTATTCTCGCTACTTCTTCCTGATCTTCCTCAACATAGACATATTTTATATTTTCATCCATTATATTTTCAAGTTTTGTTTCTTCAGAAGAAATCAATATATCCCGTAAATCAGCTTCTCCCACAAGTTCCTTTTTTTCATTTGTAACAAAAATAGTTTCAATTACTTCTGTCTTTGGAGCAATAATTTTTAGCTTAGCCATCACATCTTTTATTTCTAAATTTTGCTTAAATGCAATATACTGAGTTGTCATAATTCCCCCAGCCGTATCCTCCTCATAACCAAGCAACTCCCTGAATTTATTTGCCTGTGAACGTTTCATCTTGTCAAGAATCGACTTGCTTTTTTGAATGTCAATATATCCTAAAATATCAACCACATCATCTGGCGACATATATCCCAAAATATCAATATCTTCCTCATCTGAAAGCAAATCTATAATTCTCGTCTGCAATTCTTCATCCGCCTGCTCCAAAACACTAGCCTTATTTTCATCACTCATTAGCTTAAATACTCTTAAAAGCTCATCATCATCTAATTCTTCAAAACTTTCCGCAATATCAATCGAATGATTATCCTCAAAATACTCTTCCAGCTCTTTCTCTGTTTCAATTTTTTGAATTTCCTCAGCCATTTCTTCAGGCGATGCTTCCTCTTCCTCTTCAAAATTCTGAACATCTTCTTCAGACATACGGTTTCTGATTTCATCTTTTAATTTTTCCACATTCAGTTGTGTACTTTCCTCTTGAGTTATTTTTTTTGTATCAATGTCAGCATTAATGTCAATATTTTCTTTATCTAAATTTATTTTATCATTTTGATCCATTAATTCCCCCTTTCTATCATCTTACATTTTTATTTTTTATTTTTAAATATCCTACTTTTTTCTCGAAAAATAAATTATCGCAAGTATCGTTTTCATATCATTTGAAAGTTTTAAAATATCCTTCACATCAACCCAGACAACCTTCACATCTTCTCCATTATCCAGCGACTGCTCAAGTGGCTCAATATCATCTGATTTCAATCTGCCGCTAAAAAAATACAGATTTTCCGTAGTATACCCAGGTGACACATAAAGCCCTTGTGGCAATTCTTCTACATCCACAATATCCTTTTCTAAATATCCAGTTTCTTCTCGCAATTCCCTAAAAGCCGCTGTCCTAGGATCTTCATCCCCATCAATCAGCCCAGCGCAAACCTCCAAAGTATAATCCTTCGGACCTGGACGGAACTGTTTTACCAAAATTGCCTTTTCTTTAGTTTCATTAAACAATACAAAACAAACTGCATTAGACTTATCCAAATATTCCAAAGTTATCCCAGTTGTCGGATGTATCATTTTTGCCCCTTTTAAAAATTTAAAACTATTATCCATTTTTATTTATTGTATGATAACAAATATCACACACTCCTTTCTTTTAATTTTTCATTTTCTATGCAAGACTATTGCTTTAATCTTTATATTCAGATAAAGCCATTTTCTTTTGCTATTTTTTCAGCTAATCTCGTATTACTCTTTGTAAATTGAAAATTATTTTTTCATATTACAATTTCAAAAAATACTCTCAATTACATTCAGCCCAATTTCCTTTGCAAACTCCCTTGCAATTTCCATCTCTTTATCTTCCATCCTGTTAAAATCATGTGCATCTGAACCAATTATTGTCCTAACATTGTACTGTTTCACAATGTCCCAAAATTCCTTATATGGATACATATATCTATCCCAATCTGGATGTCTTTCAAATGATTTTCTTATTCCATTTGCATTTACTTCAAGCGGTACATTCATTTTTTCTGCTGCTTCAGAAATAATATGCGCTGCTCTTTCACAGCTTTCATCCCAATTCCGATAATTTATTACATATAAATCTGGATGTGCAATGTAGTCAAATTTTCCGCTTTCTATCGCTTCAGCCATATATTTTGCATAATTTAACACATCTTCGCCTGTTTTTATTTTCCAGGCATTATAATTTGTGTTATCACCAGGTTTTCTAAATGCATGTAAGCCTAAAACGAGATAATCTAGTTTTTTTCGATATTTATCATATTTTTCAAGAAATTCTGGAAAATATTCGATTTCTAGTGATTTGTAAATTTTGATTTTATCTCCATATTTTTCCTGTGCCTCTTCAATTTCCTTTAAATATCCGTCCAAATTCTCTTCCTTCATTCGGTTATTTTCATAATATTCAGGCATTGGAGCATGATCTGAGATTCCAAGTTCAGTATAGCCTTCCTTGATTGCGACTTTTACATAATCTTCTACATTTCCAGCGGCATGTTCACATCGGTAATTGTGAGTATGAAAATTTGTCTTATTCATAGTTTACCCCATTCTATCCTTTTCAAATTTTTTTCTTTTGTATATTTTACCAATTATTTTGGAAAAAATAAAGGTTTTGAATAAATTTATTTTGTTTTTAGTGAAAATTTTTGATATAATATAAGTAAAATATAAATATTTAAGGAGGAAATTTTTTGATTTCAACAAGTAATTTATCTGTCCAGTTTGGTGGACGAAAACTTTTTGATGAAGTAAATATAAAATTTACAGAAGGGAACTGTTACGGCATTATTGGACCGAATGGAGCTGGAAAATCGACATTTTTAAAGGTTTTAACTGGAGAGCTTGATTCTACTTCTGGAGAAGTTATTATAGAAAAAAATAAAAGACTATCATTTTTAAAACAGGATCACTTTGCATACGAAGATGAGGAAGTGCTAAATGTAGTAATGATGGGACATGCAAAATTATATGATATTATGATGCAAAAAAATGCACTATATGCAAAAACTGAATTTACAGAAGAAGATGGAAATTTAGCAGCTGAACTTGAAGGGGAATTTGCAGAATTAGATGGCTGGGAAGCTGAAACAAATGCTGAAAAATTTCTAGTTGGACTTGGAATCCCCGCTGAAATGCATCACAAATTAATGAAGGAATTAACAGAGCCTGAAAAGGTAAAAGTGCTGCTTGCACAAGCTATTTTCGGAAATCCTGACATTTTATTGCTAGATGAGCCTACAAATGGACTTGACTTGCATGCTGTAAAGTGGCTTGAAGATTTTCTGATGGATTTGGAAAACACAACTGTACTTGTTGTTTCCCACGACAGACACTTTTTAAATAAAGTTTGTACTCATATTGCCGATATTGATTACGGGAAAATTAAAATGTTCGTTGGGAACTATGATTTCTGGTATGAATCAAATCAATTAATGCAGGAATTAATTAGAAACCAAAATAAAAAAATGGAGCAGAAGAAGAAGGAACTGCAAGACTTTATTGCCCGTTTCTCTGCCAACGCTTCAAAATCAAAGCAGGCTACTAGCCGTAAAAAGCAATTGGAAAAATTACAATTTGAAGATATGCAAGTTTCCAACAGAAAATATCCGTATATTGAATTTAAGCCTGAAAGAGAAGCTGGAAACAATATGTTGAAAGTTGAAAATCTGACAAAAACCATTGATGGTGAAAAAATTCTTGATAATATTTCATTTACAGTAAATACTGGAGATAAAGTTGTTATTTTATCAAAAAATGATATAGCTAAAACTACTCTTTTTCAAATTTTAGCTGGAGAATTAGAACCTGATTCTGGAAAAGTTGAATGGGGAGTTACAACTTCACAAAGCTATTTTCCAAAAGATAATTCAGAATATTTTGAAAACGTTGATTTATCACTAATTGACTGGTTAAGACAATTTTCAGAAGATCAACATGAAGAATATGTACGCGGATTCTTAGGAAGAATGTTATTTTCAGGAGAAGAAGCTAGAAAGAAAGCTAAAGTGCTTTCTGGAGGAGAAAAAGTTCGTTGTATGCTTTCAAAAATGATGTTATCTAATGCAAATGTCTTATTATTAGATAATCCAACAGATCACTTGGATCTTGAATCAATTACGTCGTTAAATAAAGCGCTGGAAAGATTTGACGGAACAATTTTATTCACAACGCACGACCACGAATTTATCCAGACAATTGCAAATAAAATCATTGAAATCACTCCAAAAGGGATTTTGGAAAAAGAAATGGAATATGATGATTATTTGAATGACGAAACTGTTGAAACAAGACTAAATAAGATGTATAGACTTTAGTATAAATAACCTGTCGGAGCATTTTTCTGTACTGGCAAAACTATTTGAGCATAGCGAGTTTTTTATCAATACAGAAAAATGTCGTAGACTAGCCATAGCTTGTAGGATTTGCAACAATGAGCAATCCTATGAAAATAAAAAGAAAAAACATAGTAATATAAAAAAATATTTATTAATCAAGATGTCTAAAAAATAATTTAATTGAATGATTATGAATTAGTTATTAAACAACCCTATTATGAAAAGTTATTCCTATTCTTAAACAGAGTTTAGTATTATTCCAATCTCAAAAAAACAATTAATTACAAAAATAGCAGGATTATATTTATTAATATTTCCTGCCATTTTTTATTTAGTTGTTTGAAAATCTATTTTTTAGCCACTTGATTACTATAAATATAACCATATTCATTTCCATTATATCTTATGTAATACCAGTCATCTGCCGTTTTGCTTATTGCATAAACTGTTTGTCCAGTTTTTAATCTAGTTTTGATTGTAGATTTTGTTGTTGGTTTCTCTCTTATATTACTGTAACCTTCACTTGAAGTTATAACAAGTTTTCCAACTATTTCTTTTAACTGACTATTATGAATATAACCAGTAAATGTTTTTTTTATATCACTGTCATAATATGTTACTTTATACCATTCGCCTGATTTTTCACTACTCTCTAATATATGTCCATTTTTAATAGTTTCAATAACTTTTGAATCAGTACCTGCAGCTTGCCGTATATTAATTGCATTGTCTTTTGATGATGTTATAAAAGTCGCACCCATTGAGATGGCACTAAAAATTACAGATAAAATTGAAACTAAAAATATTTTTTTCATAAAAATCACTCCTAAAAAGTCAAAATTTTTGTTTATATATAACATTTGTTATTCTCAATAATATTATAACCTATTTTTTTGATTTTGCAAATAAAAACTGTAAAAAACATAATATTTTTTAAATTAATTTCAAAAAATAATATAATATAAAATTTATAAATAACTATAATTTTAACTTTTTCTCATATATTCTATATTCTTTTATCTGAACTCAATAAAAATAAACTAATAAAAACTAAATAAACTTAATATTTAAGAAATCATCATAGCTTTTAAATTATAAATCCTCTGGACCAAAAGAATACGGCAATAACTTTTCCAATGAAGTGCTTTCATATTTTCCATCTTTATTTGCCAAAATTATAACTGTATCTTTGTCGGAAAATTCCCTTATTACTTGCCTGCACGCTCCACAAGGGCTAATTGGTTCAGGTGTATTTCCAGTTATAACAAGCAGTTTTATTTTTTTCATACCTCCTGTAACTGCTGTTGTAATTGCATTACGTTCTGCACAGAGTGTCAATCCATAGGAAGCATTTTCAACGTTAACTCCCTTATACTTTTTTCCGTTATTATCAATTAGCAATGCAGCGACAGGAAATTTAGAATAAGGCACGTATGCTCTTTCCAATAAAAGATTTACTTCATCAATATAACCTAATATTTCTTTTTTCTCTTCATCAAAATCTACTAAATCCATTTATATCACTTCCTATTCTTATAAATTTTTTATACGCTTTTATTTTAAATCATCAAACGAAAGCTGAACTACATTACTTTTCAAAATTGAACTTAACTGAACTCCAATAAGCCGTACTTCATTCTTTTTTTTAAAAAATTCTAAATTCTCAAGAGTTGCTTCATATATTGTATTTACATCATTCGTTGCACTTTTCAAAGTTTTAGAACGAGTATGAGTTATAAAATTAGAATATCTGATTTTTATTGTAACTGTTTTTGCAAATTCATTTTTCTCAATAAGTTTATCACTTAATCTTTTAGATTGCCTTTTTAATTCAGCATGCAATGTCAAAATATCATTTTCCTCACGATGAAAAGTAATTTCATGACCATAAGATTGTCTTTTCCTACCTGTATTTATCTCAGAAATATGCAATCCTCGAATAGAATTATACAAATATTCTCCCTTACTTTCTCCAAATCTCCTAATTAGCTCATTTTTCCCAATTTCATATAATTGGAAAACTTTTGTTATACTAAATAATTTCAGTATTTCTCTGGTTTTTTTACCAATTCCAGGAATTATTCCCAATTCCTTGTCATAAATATAATCTAAAAAATGATCCCGATCTTTAAAAATAAAATACCCATTTGGTTTATCAATATCACTTGCAATTTTTGCACTTATCTTACTAAAACCAATTCCAACTGAACAAGTTAAACGAGAATTGTCAAAAATGTACTTTTTAAATCTTTTTATAAACTTTTTAATTTTTAAAATTTCATCTATTTTATTAAGTTTTACATTCTCACTTCTTATAAACTTTGTAATATCAATATATCCTTCATCAACAGAAGTAAACTCACATTTTTCCAATACTTTCTTTATTAATTCCTGTATTCTTCTACCTTCCTCGAAATAAACACCCTTTCTAAGATTTACAACAATAAGATTTGGACATAACTGTTTAGCTTGAATTGTAGGCATAGCTGATTTCACACCGTATTTTCTAGCTTCATAACTGGCTGTTGTAACAATTCCATATCCTATTGCAATAGGCTTTCCTCGAAGTTCACTATTATCTCGCTGTTCTATTGAAGCAAAAAAGGCATCCATATCATAATGTAAGTAAATTTTCTTTTTTTTCATAATTGAAATTCCCTATTTTTTTATTTATTCTTAAACTCTTAAACATAAACTTTTAGACATATTAGCTGAAAGATTTTATAAATAATAAAAAACTACCCTAAAAATGAAAAATCTTCAGGATAGTCTTTATAAAAAATCCTATTATTTAGCTTCTGCAACTTTATCAGCTAATTTTTTCCCAACTTTAAATTTAACTACTTTTTTAGCATCAATTTTGATTGGAGCTCCAGTTGATGGATTTCTTCCTTCTCTAGCTGCTCTTTCTTTTACTTCAAAAGTTCCCCAACCAACAAATTGGATACTTTCACCCTTCACTAAAGATTCTTCTGTTGTTTCTAAAAAAGCGTTTACTAATTCTTCTGCTCTTTTTTTAGTTTCTCCAGTTGCTTTTGCATAAGCATCTACAAATTCTTTTTTTGACATTTTATCTCCTCCAAACTTTTTTCAATGTTTATTATATGTTACCACATTTTCAGTATTTGTCAAGAATTTATTGAAATAAAAAAAATATCTTTTTATATTTTTTAATCATTGTTTCTTCTTGAAATCACTTTTATAATTTCATTCACAATAAACGGAACTAATGATAATCCTATTACCATTCCCCAATGACTTGAATCAATCGCAGTTACTTTAAACATTTGTGCAATACTTGGAATTGAAGTCAAGCCAATTTGCAAAACCATTCCAATAATAATTGAACCAATCAAAAATTTATTTCCAAAAAATCCAATTTCAAAAATAGTCTTTTTACTATTTCTCATTGACAATGAATAAAACAATTGTGAGAATGTAAGAACAATAAACGCCATTGTTCTTCCATAAGTTAAAATTTCCCGTGTTGCGGGATTACTGTCTTTTACGACCGAAATAGGCACAGTCCCGCTATGAATAATTCCTAGGTAAAATGCCACAAGTGTAAGCACTCCAATCAGTACTCCACCAACAATTGATCTCATTCCCGCACCTTCAGAAAAGAAACTCTCCTTCGGATCTCTAGGTTTTCTAGTCATAACTTCATTATCTCCAGGGTCCATTCCAAGTGAAATTGCAGGTAATGTATCTGTTATCAGGTTTACCCATAGAAGCTGAGTCGCAACTAACGGTATTGCCCATCCAAATAATGTTGCAATAAACACACACAAAACTTCTCCCAAGTTACAAGAAAGCAAGAATATAATTGTCTTTTTGATGTTGTTAAAAATATTTCTTCCTTCTTCAATCGCATGAATTATCGTAGTAAAATTATCATCAGTCAAAATCATATCACTAGCGCCTTTAGAAACATCTGTACCAGTAATTCCCATAGCAACTCCTATATCGGCAAATTTAAGCGACGGCGCATCGTTTACTCCATCTCCAGTCATTGACACAATATTTCCCTGCTCTTTAAACGCTTTTACAATCTTAACTTTATGCTCAGGCGAAACTCTTGCAAACACTCTATATTTATTCACTTCCTTAGCAAATTTATCATCTGGAATCTCATCAATTTCAGCTCCAGTTAAACTTTGGCTAATATCTGTCGCAATTCCAAGCTCTTTTGCAATCGCAACCGCCGTATTCTTATGATCTCCTGTTATCATAATCGGAGTAATTCCAGCTTTTTTAGCTTCCACAATCGAATCTTTCACTTCAGTTCTAGGCGGATCAATCATTCCAACAATTCCAACTACAACCAGATCCTTTTCCATCTCTTCAGGTAAAATTTGACTGTCAACATCTTTAAATGCCACTCCAAGCACTCTTAATGCATCATCTGACATTTCTTCAGCAACTTTCAATATTTTATTTTTTTCTTCTTCAGTCAATGGTAAAATTTCTCCATTTACAAGAATTTTATTTGCTCTTGTGAGAATGTTGTCAATCGCACCTTTTGTGTGAACTCTATATTTCCCACCTTCTTCATTAAGTGTCGACATAAGTTTTCTGTCCGAATCAAATGGATTTTCAGAAACCCTTTTATATTTAGCATTCAATGCGTTTTTTTCCAAATCAAATTTATTTCCCAAGACAATCAGAGCCACTTCTGTCGGATCTCCGATATCTTGTCCATTTTCAACAGATGCATCTGAGCAAAGCACAAACGAACGGATTAACTCAGTTTCATCATTATTTGCCTTTTGTCCATCTTGACTGGAAATATCTCTCAAATTATCCAAAGTATATGTTTTTACAACAGTCATCTTATTTTGAGTAAGCGTCCCGGTTTTATCAGAACAAACGATATTTACCGCTCCCAATGTTTCAACCGCAGGTAATTTTCTCACAATTGCATTTTTCCTTGACATAGTCTTTACCCCAAGCGAAAGTACAATCGCAACAATCGCAACAAGTCCTTCAGGAATTGCCGCCACAGCTAGACTTATTGCAGTCATAAACATTTCAACTGCTTCTCTTCCTTGAATCAACCCTATGACAAAAATAATTCCACAAATTGCCAATGCTCCATATCCCAAAATTTTTCCAAGTTCTTCTAATTTTATCTGAAGCGGAGTCAATGTATTGTTATCTTCATCTAAAATCTGTGCAATTTTTCCAATTTCCGTATTCATTCCAGTTTCAACTACAACTCCTTCTCCTCTTCCATAAGTTGCCATAGTTGACATAAATGCCATATTTTCCTTATCTCCAATAGGTATTTTTGCGTCAGTTGTAATAAAATTAGCATCTTTTTCACTTGGAACAGATTCTCCAGTAAGTGCTGACTCTTCAATCTGCAAATTAGCACTTTCAATAAGTCTGACATCTGCTGGAATATATCTTCCTGCATCAATTACCAAAATATCTCCCGGCACCAGTTCTTCCGAATTAACTTCAATAACTTCGCCATTTCTTCTTACCAAGCTCTTAGGTGTCGTCATTTGCTGCAACGCTTCTAACGCCTTTTCCGCCTTAGATTCCTGCACAACTCCAACTACCGCATTTATAAGAACTACCGCTAAAATTATCAAAGCATCAGCTATCCCGTCTTTCCCATGCGCAATAATATTAACAACAGCTGCACCAATTAACACATAAATAAGCATATCCTGAAGCTGTGCCAAAAATAGCTGCAATAAACTTTTTTTCGGCTTTCCTTTTAATTTATTAGGTCCATATTTCTCCAGCCTCCTTTTTACTTCTTCCGTTGAAAGTCCCGTTTCAGCCGAGACATTCAACTCTTTTAAAACATCTTTTGATGATTTAGTAAACCACATATTTACCTTACCTCTTCTTTCTTAAAATCTTTGTAAGTATTATACACTAAAATTCAATTTATTTCATTATAATTCTAAATTTTTTAAAAAAAATTGTCTAATTCTTTCAATTGATGAAATAACTAGACAATTTACAAAAATATTTTTATTTAATCTATGATTATTACTATTTTGTAGCTTTGAATTCAATTCTTCTGTTTTCAAATCTTCCTTCTGGAGTATCATTTGTAGCAATTGGTTCAGATTCCCCTCTTGATTCTACACCTAAGATTCTTGAAGGATCTAATCCAAATTCTATCAATTTATCTCTAACTGCTATTGCCCTTCTCATACCTAAAGCCATATTATAAGCATCAGAACCTTTAGAATCTGTATGTCCTATAATTGTTAACTTGAAGTCATTTTGTTCAGCATAATCCTTAACATTTCTCAATAATTCGAAGTATTGTGGTTTAACTACTGATTTATCGAAGTCAAAATTCAATTTACCAGAATCAAATACCCATGTATCATCTTTCTTAGGTTCTGGAGCTGGTTCTGGAATTGGTTCTGGAGCTGGCTCTTCTAACTCAAGAGCATTAATTCTTATTGTGTTTTCTCTCATTTGAGTAGTTGTCAGCCTTCTTGCCATTAGTGGTGAAGCAACTAACAACCCTAATGCAATTATTGTTGTTGTTGTGGTTGTTGTTCGTCTACCCATTTTTCAGCCTCTCTTTCTAATGATCTATATTTGTGGCTACCTGGATTTGGTTTATTTTCATCTAAATAATCTTCAATATGATTTAATCTAGTTGTGTTATAATCTACTAATTTTGCATTTGTACAAGACAAAGCTCCTAATCCTAATAATATTAATGCTAACTTTTTCATATTTTTAATTTCCTTTCTAATTCATCCAAATTTATTTTTGAAATTTTTAATCAATTACTGTATTTAACAGTATAACTTTCTAGTTCATTCTATCTTGAATAGCATCCAATCTTTGTTCCATTTGATCTAACATTTCATTTGTTTTATGGAATTTTTCAATGTTACTGTTAATTTGATCTACTCTTTTTCTAATTCTTTGAATTTCTACGTCCATCATTTTACTTTCAGACATATTTCTTCTTTGAGCTCT
This sequence comes from Leptotrichia wadei, assembly GCF_007990545.2. Classification (NCBI taxonomy): domain Bacteria; kingdom Fusobacteriati; phylum Fusobacteriota; class Fusobacteriia; order Fusobacteriales; family Leptotrichiaceae; genus Leptotrichia; species Leptotrichia wadei. The sequence goes on along the minus strand of NZ_AP019829.2, from coordinate 795,333 downwards.
TATATCTCTTGTTTTAGTTTTTCTTTGTTGAGCTGCTTCTCTTGCTTTTGCCGCTCTTTCTTGTGCTTGTGCTCTTGCAGCTTCAGCTCTTTCACGTGCATCTTGAACTGCTGTATCAGATGTTGTTACAGTTTCTTCTACTGGAACTACTACAACTTCTTCTTCCACTGCTACACCTTTTGCTGCATCTTTAGCTTGTTTAGCCTGTCTTTGTTTAGCCACTCTAACTAATCTTTGCACTGCGGCATCAGTATCACTTTTAGCTGAGAATGATAATTGACTCATTGCCAAAACCATTACTGCTGCTAATCCTAATATTTTTTTCATTGATTTTCCTTTCTAAATATCATTTAAATATTATTTTTATTGAAATAACTGAATTGGCTTATTTAACTCTTCTTGTTTTTTTAGGAGCATTCTTAACACCATCTCTTCCAAGAACACTGTCAAATTCTCCTAATTCTTTTTCTTCTCTTTGTACACTTCTTACTACTCTTTCATAAAAATCTACTCTAGTTGCTGCTTTAGCCGCATTGTATTCAAGTTTTTCAATTGATGATTTTGGTTTAACTCTTTCTTTTTCTTCTACTACACCATCTTCATCTATTGTTACTAATTTTTCTGTTGTCATTTCACGCTCTTTTGGCGCTTTTAAACTTTTATAGTAATCTTCTCTAGCTTGTTTTAATACATTCTGTGCAGAATCTGCCATCATTGGAACAGATAATGCAGCTACTATTCCGCACAATACTAATTTTTTTGCTTTCATATTTTAATTACCATTCCTTTCATTAATTCATTACTGATAATAATGCATCCAATTCAGCAATTTTTTTCTCTTTTTCTGCTATGCTCTTATTTATATTTTTGTAAACAGTTTCAGAATTCTTTAGTATTTTTTTATATTTATCTCTGTGCCATCTTACTTCTGAATCTACTTTTAATTTTTCTACCAATTTTTCTCTACTTGTTTGTTTTTCTTTTAAGTCTTCCACTTCAGCTTCTAATTGAGCTTTTTGTTGAATATAACTTTGTTTTTGTGCCTCTTCTTTTTTCATTAACTCATTGAATTGACTTTCAATTGAATTCAAGTTACTTTCTAAGCTCTTTTTTTCAGCAGAGAAACCTATTGATGAAACCATCATTATTCCAACTAAAAAGAATATTGTCTTTTTCATTCGATTTTCCTCCTAATTTTTTATTTGCCTAAAACTCCCGTAACACCAAAGTCACGAGATTGCTGGAAATAATTACCTTTCTCAGGTAATGAATTTACCAGTCTATCCCCGTAGTTCCTAAGGTTCGCATATTTAAAAAAATTATCATGCACATAAGCTTTAATTGATAATCAAAGCTCATAGCTTATGCATAAAATTTTCGATTAAATTAACAAACCAATATGGAACTACTATCAAATCACTTACTTAACTATCACTTGTTCTTATTATACCAAATTATATAAAAAAATACAATTAATTTTTCAAATAAAACACAAAAATTATAATTTTTCTTTAAAGAGGTATTTAAAATCAGTACAAAAAATATTTTCTAATCTATTGGATTTAAATATTTTTTAATTTTTCAAAAATTTCTTCGATTGTTTTAACTTCTTCAAGCTGTTCCACTAATTCTTCTTCAAACGACAATTTTGAAATTTCTGCTAATAAATCTAAATGTTCCTTTTTAGTTCCTTCTGGAGCGGCAATCATAAAAATTAGTTTTGAAGGTTCTCCATCCATACTTTCAAAATCAACACCTTTGCTAGAAATTCCCATTGCAAGCGAAAGAGACTTTACTAGCGGAGTTCTTGCATGTGGAATTGCGATCCCATCTTGCATTCCTGTTGGTGTCAATTTTTCCCTTTCATTTATTTCACTCACAAATTCTTCAAAATCTTCTGAATCAATAATTCCGCTTTTTACAAATAATTGTGCCATTTCTTTAATAGTTTCTGCTTTTGTTGTTCCCTTTAAATCTAAATTTACTCTTTCAGGTACTAAATATTCTAATATTTTCATATTTTTATGCAGGATAATCCCACAATCTCCTTTCAAAATTTTTTTCTTAATTTATTTCTTTCCTAAAATTTTCCCATCTTTTTAAAATCATATCCAATACTTCGTTTTCAGACATTCTTGACAAATTATAAATAATATAGTCTTTTTCCCTTCTAAACCATGTCATTTGTCTTTTGGCATATCTTCTACTTTCTTTTTTTATCTCTGCAACCGCCTCATCCAATGAAATTTTCCCATCAAAATACATGAACAATTCCTTATATCCAATCGAAGATATTTTATAAAGCTTTTCTGTATGCCTATTATATACTTTTTTTGCCTCTTCGACAAGCCCCTTTGCAATCATAATCTCAACTCGCCTATTAATTCGATCGTAAAGTTCCTCTCTATCCCGTGTCAAAAATACTTTTAAAAACTCATAATTATTATCTTTTATATTTTGAGTTCTTAACTCGCTAAACTTCCCGCCAGTTAAAAGGCACACTTCAATGGCACGAACCAGTCGCAATTTATTAGACAAGTCAATTTCCTCATAGGATTTTTCATCTAATTTTTTCAAAGTTTCTTGTAATTCATCAAGACTTTTACTTTCCAGCTCTTTTCTAATTTTTTCATCCTTTGAAGGCAATTTTGCAAATCCATCTGTAATTGACCTTATATAAAGACCAGTTCCACCTGTAATAATAATACTTTTTCCGTTTTTTTGAGAATTTTCATTCAAAATATTATTTACATCTCTTTCAAAATCTCCCACAGAATAATCTTCGCAAGGATTTACAACATCAATCATATAATGTTTTATACCTTGCATTTCTTCATCAGTTATTTTCGCAGTTCCAATATTCAATTCTCTATAAATTTGAGATGCATCAGCTGATATAATTTCTGCATTAATCTTTTTCGCAAGCCTTATCGACAAATCAGTTTTCCCAACTCCTGTAGCACCTGCAATTACAATTCCTTTAGCTATTTTATTTACCTCCTGCTATAAGTAGACCACATTTTTTAAATTTTTTCAATATCAAATTTATAAATTATATGAAAATTTAAACTAAATTACATATTCAAATTCATAACCTGCAATAATTATTATATCCCCTTGCTCAACACCAGCTTTTTCAAGCTCTGTTTCCATTCCAAGACTTCTCATCTTTTGAAGGAAATTTATGATTCCCTCTTCTCCAATAAATACATATTTTCTTAACACATCATCCACAATTCTTCCATCAACTTCAAATGCATTATCTGAAATTTTTCTAATAATCCAGTCTTCTTTTTTATTGTTTTCAGAAATCAATTCCTCAACCGAGTAAACTTCCTCCAGCTCTTCTCTAGGTATTTCCTGAATCAATTCCCAAGCCTTTGATAAAACTGGCTTTAATCCGTCATTTGCAATTACAGAAACTGGATAGACAAATTCTGCTCCATTTTCCTTCACAAATTTTTCAAATTCATCATATTTTTCATCTTCATAAAGCATATCAATCTTATTTGCCACTACAATTTGTCGCTTTTTAGACAATTTTTCACTATAATTCTTCAATTCGTGATTTATTTTCAAAAAGTCTTCCTTAGGATCACGCCCATCAAGTCCTGAAATATCCACAATATGAATGATAAGTTTACATCTTTCAATATGCTTTAAAAATCTATCTCCAAGTCCCACTCCCTCATGAGCCCCTTCAATAAGCCCAGGCACATCAGCTACCACAAAACTTTCCTCATCTCCCATTCTAACAACTCCCAATTTGGGCTTTAATGTTGTAAAATGGTAACTTGCAACTTTTGATCTGGCGGCTGACACTTTGTTAATAAAGCTGGATTTTCCAACGCTTGGATAACCAACAAGTGCCACATCAGCAAGCAGCTTTAATTCTAATTTTATTTTTAATTCTGCACCTTCACGTCCACTTTCTGCTATTCTTGGAGCTTTTTTCACAGATGACTTAAAATGGATGTTTCCACGTCCGCCATCTCCTCCCTTTAAAAATATAACTTTTTCATTTGGAATATCCAAATCAAGCAAAAGTTTATTCGTTTCAAAATCCCTAACCATTGTTCCAACTGGAACCTTTATAATCAAATCTTCTCCAGATTTTCCAGTAGAACGTGCCGCAGCACCTTTTGTCCCATCCTGTGCCTTAAATTTTTTACTGCTTTTAAAATCCACAAGCGTATTAATATTTGGATCGGCGATAAACACAATATCTCCACCTTTTCCGCCATCTCCGCCATCAGGCCCTCCAAACTGAACAAATTTCTCACGCCTAAACGTAGCAGCTCCATCCCCTCCTTTTCCAGAAATTACTGTAATTACACTTTCATCTATAAACATTTCATCATCCTTTTCTTTTTTATACTTCTCTTTCTATTTGTTTGAAAAATTAAATTTTATAACAAATCTTTAACTTAAAGTAAGCTATTTACTTTTAGTTCTGCTTGATGCAGCCGCCTTTTTTTCTTTCCTATAATTCCAAGGCTCTGTATATCCTTTTCTAGAAAACAGCCCCAATTTTTTCTGCTTCGCATTTTCTTGATATTTTTCAAATTGCGTGTCTTTTTTAGCATATTCCTGATACCACCAGGCATTTCCCGTTTTTACCATTTCTTCATTAACATTTTTGCCATTCGCATAAATAATCGCAACTATTCTGCCATATCTATCCTTATTTTTCACTTCCACGCTTAAATTTTTCCCAGTCACTAATTTTTCAAGTGCCTGTCTACTTTCAGATCCATAATCCTGTGTTTTTTCAGGTGCATCCATCCCGTACATCCTAATTCTAAGCATCTCTCCAACAAATTTTCCATTTTCAACCTTCTGAATGTTAATCGTATCTCCATCGCTAACCTTCAGCACTTGATAGCCATCTAAAATTTCAGGTTCAACTTCTTTTTTTTCTTTAGATTTCTTAGTTTTAGAGATTTTTTTGCCATTATTTTGGGAAATTTTGACATTCTTGGCTTTTCCAGCACTTTTTTCAGAACCCTTTCCGCCTTTACTAAACATCCCCGAAATCATAACTGCCGCAATTATAATTATTGCAGCAATTAATACTATCTGAGATTTTCCGTCATCAATTTTTTTTGCCATTTTTCTCCTACTTTTTTACTATTTTTCAAGCGCCTGTTTAAAATCTGCAATTAAGTCGTCAATATTTTCAAATCCAGCTGCAATTCTAATCAATGAATGTGTAAATCCTCTAGCTTCCTTTTCTTCTTCAGGCATTTCTGCATGAGTTATTGTACTTGGATGAGTTACCAATGTTTCAGCTCCACCAAGGCTTGCTGCAAATAATGCCACATTTAAACTTTCAAAAAATGTTTTTACTTTTGAATCATCTTTTAAAGTAAATGAAAATACTGAACCTCCGCCTGTTGCCTGACTTTCATGAATTTTTTTACCTTTATTTGTATCTAAAGTCGGATAGTAAATTTTATCAACTGCATCGTGCTTTTGGAAAAATTCTATAAGTTTTTTTGCATTTTCCTGTGCCGCTTGCACCCTTAATTTTAATGTTTTCAAACTTCTCATCAAAAGCCAGCTGTCAAATGGCGATATCAAAGCACCAGCCGCAACTTGTGAAAATTTAATCTTTTCTGCAAGCTCCTCATCATTTGTAATTGCAACCCCGCCTAGCAAATCATGATGTCCTGACAAAAATTTAGTTGCACTGTGAACTACAATATCAATTCCAAAATCAAGCGGTTTTTGTAAATATGGCGTCATAAACGTATTATCTGCAATAGTTATAAGATTATGCTCCTTCGCAAGTTTTACAACTCCTCTTATGTCAGTTACATCAAGTAATGGATTTGACGGTGTTTCAATAAAAATTGCTTTAGTATTAGGTTTTAACGCTTTTCTTATATTTTCTAAATCAGTTGTATCAACAAATGTAGATTCTATTCCAAATCTTGAGTAAATGTCGTGTAAAACTCTATAAGTCCCTCCATAAATATCTTGTCCCAAAATGATATGATCTCCAGCCGAAAACATTGTAAATACAGATGTCGTAGTTGCCATTCCAGATGAAAAGGCATAGGCATATTTTCCATTTTCAAGAGCTGCAATAATTTCCTCCAGTTCATTTCTCGTAGGCGCTGAAACTCTAGAATATTCAAATTCCTGTGTCACTCCAAATTCTGCAACAGGAAATGTAGAAGCAAAATTAACATTTGTTCCCCATAATTCCTTCTTTTTTCCTTCTCTTACTCCATGTATTGTTTTTGTTTCAAATTTCATAATTTATCAGCTCACTTTCTATATTTTTATCAATTTTTTTATTTAAAATTTTACAATAATTTATGCGGAATTTTTATTATTTTCTCATAAGCAATACGCTTCGCCCCTAAATCAGGCTCCCTATCCAAACAAATTAAGCCGCAAAAACTAAACCCATTTTTCGCAAGAAGCCTTTTCATCGGCTCATTATTTTCATGCGTATCCGCCTTTAAACTAAGTATCTTATTCTCGATGCAAACTCCTTCAGAAAATTCTAGTATTTTTGTAGCAAGACCTTTATTTTTCACATCAGAATCGACCGCCAGCCTATGAACTACCATATAATCATCATCTGTTATCCATTTTCCCTCAATCTTAGAATATGGCTCTTCTTTTTCAGGCGATAATACAATCGTTCCAACAATTTTTCCAGAAACTTTTTCTCCAGGCTTCTCATTATTTTCAGCAGTTTCTTCCAAAACATAACTAATCCCTTTTTTTACATCACTTTCAATAACTTCCCTATTTGGATACCCCTTTTGCCATTGATCCAATCCCATTTTCTTCAATTCAGCTTTCGCCTTCTCAATAATTTCCAAAATTATGTCAATATCATCAAAAGTTGATTTTCTAAAATTCATCAATTTTTTACCTCCTTCAATCATAAATAATTTATATTTGCCAATTTATTTCATCTTTTCCCAATTCCTTCAAAATTTCATTAGCCTTTTTAAAATGTCCACAGCCAAAAAATCCACGGCTTGCCGACAACGGACTAGGATGCACACTTTCCAGAATATAATGTCTATCCGTATCAATAAAGGCTTTCTTGCTTTTTGCATTATTTCCCCAAAGTATGAAAATTAACGGATCTTCACGTCTATTTAAATATTTTATCACATTATCTGTAAAAATTTCCCATCCTATCTTTGAATGTGAATTAGCATTTCCAGCAACTACAGTAAGCGCCGTATTTAAAAGCAGCACTCCTTGCTTTGCCCAGCTTTCAAGAAATCCATTTCTGCTCATTTTATAACCAAATTCATTTTCTATTTCCTTGTAAATATTTTTTAAGGAAGGCGGCAATGCAACTCCCTGCTTTACTGAAAATGCCAGTCCGTGTGCCTGATTTTCCCCATGATACGGATCTTGTCCCAAAATTACAATTTTGCAGTCCTTGTAGCTTGTCAGCTTAAACGCAGAAAAAATTTCATATTTATCAGGATAAATTGTCTTTGTCTTATATTCACTTATCAAAAATTTTCTCAAGTTCAAATAATAATCCTTTTCAAATTCCTTTTCATTTTTAAAAATTTCATCCCAGTCATTTCCAATATTAACCATTTTTCTTCTTCCTTTCACTAAAATATTTTAAAACAAGAAATCTTAATCTTTTGCTAAAACAAATTTATTATTTAATATTAAAATAAATAATCTATTAAATCAATTTATACAAACGGATTATAAAATCTTCCACCATTTACCTTCACCAGCACTATCGAAGTACCCACAAATATTGCAGTCACAATAATCGCCACGATATCAGCCACTTTCATTTTCCTAGCCTGATACCAGGTCCTCTTTTTTCTTTTCCCAAACCCTCTCAAAATCATAGCATTACTTATAATATCTATTTTTTCAATGCTTGAAAATATTAACGGCATTAAAGTATAAGATACATTTTTTATTCTTGTCATTAATTTTACATTTTTGGAAATATCAATCCCCTTTGCCTGCTGTGCCTTGCTAATTATGATAAAATCCTCCTGAACTGTCGGAATGTATCTTAGTGCAATTGAAACTGCATAGGAAAATTTGTAGGGCACTCCTATTCTATTCAACGAAGAGGCAAACTCGCTTGGATTTGTTGTAATTATGAAAAGCAGGGCAACAGGAATAACTGAAAAATATTTTACAAATATATTAAATTCATAAAATAACTGTTCCCAAGTTACCACATAATTTCCAAAAATTTTAAGAATATCATGCCTTGTTCCATATATTTTTGTTCCTTCAAATGGAGAAAATAAAAAAATCATAATTAAATTTAATACAAGAAAAATAGCAATTAGATAAAATACGATTTTTATTTCATTAAATTTTATTTTTGAAATTTTAAAAAGCACAAATCCCAAAAGTGTCAAAGCTGCAAGAAATCTTGTATCATAGGTAAGCATAATAGCCACAGTCCACAATATAAAGCAAATCAGTTTTGCAGCTCCATTTAATCTATGAATTACTGAATCTTTTTCAATATACTCCAATAAAAATGTATTTTCCATCTAACCACCCGCCTTTTTCTGTTCTTTTTCACAATTTTTTTCATAATGAACAAATGTACTTATGAGTTCTTCAGAGTTTATTTCTATTTTTTCTGCCACGTAATGAAGTGAAGTTTCCCTTAAATTTGCCTGCTTCAACACATTTCTGTCTGCCAAAATCTGTGATGGATTTCCTGATTTTATAATTTTACCTTCATTAAAAACATAAGCCTTGTCGGTATATTCCAGCATTAGATGCATATCATGGGTTATAAATAAAATTGTAATTCCATATTCATTCAGCCGCTTCAAAAATTCCATTATTTCCCTATAATGAAAAAGATCCTGCCCAGCAGTCGGCTCATCAACTATTATTATTTCAGGCTCTAAAACAAGCACAGATGCTATCGTAACTCTTTTCTTCTGCCCGTAGCTAAGTGCTTTTATAGGCCATTTCCTAAACGGCTTTAATTTACATATTTCTAAAATTTCAATAACTCTTTTTTCTATTTCATCTTCTAAAACTCCTCTAGTTTTTAGCCCTAATGCAACTTCATCAAAAACTGTAACTTTTGAAATCATTGCATTTGGATTTTGCAGCACAAAACCTATTTTTTCAGCTCTTTTTGCTATACTTTCATTACTTATATCCAAATTTTTATAATAAATTTTTCCTTCATCTTGCCTTTCAAATCCTGCAATAACCTTTGACAATGTCGACTTTCCAGCCCCATTCGATCCAACAATGCTTATCATTTCACCTTTTTTTATGGTTAAATCTATATTTTTTAATATTTTTCTTTTTTCATCGTATGAGAACGAGATATTTTCCAACTTTAATAATGTTTTATTAGATTCTGCCTTTTTTGGAGAAGAATTATATTTTATCCAATTTAAAATATTTTCTTTCGCTGTAGAAAAATCAATTCTTTCAAAAATAGAAATATTATCACATCTTTCAAGATTATCATTACTATATTTAAGCAAAGAAATATACAAAGGTTCTCTTATATTTATTTTACTTAACAAATTTCCTTTTAAAATATTATCTGGCGTATCATCAGCAATAATTCTTCCCTTATCAACGACAATAATCCTGTCAATTTCCCTATGCAGCACATCTTCAAGCCTATGCTCTATAATTATCGTTGTAAGTTTTTTATCTTTATGAAGCTCACTTATCAATTCAATGGCATATTTTCCGCTAAGCGGATCAAGATTTGCAAGCGGCTCATCATAAAGCACTATTTTAGCATTATCAACCATAATTCCAGCAAGCGATACTTTCTGTTTCTGCCCTCCTGATAAATCATGCGGCTTCAAGTCAAGCAATGTTTCAATCCTTACAAACTGTGCTATTTCCTTTACCTTTTCTTTCATTACAGCCGTTTCAACTTCATTATTTTCCAGTGCAAAAGCTATATCTTCAGCAACAGTAAGCCCCACAAACTGTGCATCTGAATCTTGGAGAACAGTCCCTATATATTTAGAATGTTCAAAGATTTCCTTACATTTTTTCCCATAAATTTCAAGCTTTCCAGAAACTTCTCCCTTGTAAAAATACGGAGCAAGTCCATTTATACAATGCCCAATCGTACTTTTCCCCGATCCTGACGGACCCACTATTACAATCTTTTCACCTTCATAAATTTTCAAATTTATATTATGCAATGTTGGCTTTGACTGGCTTTCATATTTAAATGTAAAATTTTCAAAATTTATAGCAATTTTTCTTTCTTCTTTTTTTTCTTTTTCTTCCAATAATTCTCCTCCATTATTTTCTATTTAAAAATACCCGCCTAATCTTCTCACAGTTACCAATACTTAAAAACTGCCTGAAAAGTGCGGGTTATTTAAATTATTCCTCTTTTAAGCTTCCTTTACTTATTATTGTTTTTGAAAATGCAAATATTAAAATTGTTCCTAAAATAGCTACAACTAACATATTTCCAAGTGCTGCTACAACTCCTTGTGCAAATGCCTTTGCTTGTGGTTCTTTGTATATTGCAATATCAATAATTGGAGCCAGAACTACCCAGCTTATTAAACTTATAATTACTTCTCCGACTATAAATTTTACAATTTTCGCTCCATTAAAATTTTCAATTTTTATAATTTTTCCTAAAAATCCAATTCCCATTCCAAAAAATGCTGACGCTATTACCCAGCTAAACCAAACATTTCCATATCCTGAAATGTCATTAAGCGTATGCCCAATAAATCCAATTCCTAACCCAACTGCAGGCCCATATATAAATGCCATTAATGCCACAAAGGCAAAAGTTACTTGTAATGTTGTATTTGGAATTGGTGTAGGAATAGCCACAAATCTCGACAATACAATATAAACTGCCGCTCCAATTCCCATTGCCACTACTTTTTTAATCGCTGTCGCTTCCATCAATCTCACCTCTTATATATTTTTTACTTTGTTATTTTAATATTATATACTAATATTTCTTTTTTCTCAACTAAAAATAGCAACTTTTATACATATCTCATTTCTTTTCTTATTTAACCTTTAAATCGTATATTTATTTCTTCCTTTTCAACTTCCAGATGAACCATTTCCACCTGTGCATTTTCCAAAATTTTTCTTGAAGCCTTCGTAGAATCAAGCGATTTATGCTTATCAGAAAAATACACAACTTTTTTTATCCCTACTTGAACAATTGCCTTCGCACATTCATTACAGGGAAAATGTGTCACATAAATAATACAATTTTTAAGAGATTTTATACTATTTAAAATTGCATTCAATTCAGCATGAACAACATAAGGATACTTTGTTTCCAAAAAATCCCCTTCCCGATCCCAAGGCATCTCGTCATCCGAACTCCCTTGCGGAAACCCATTATAACCAATTCCAATAATCTTTTTATCCTCATCAATAATGCAGGCTCCAACCTGTGTAGATGGATCCTTGCTTCTCATTCCAGACAAAAATGCTATTCCCATAAAATATTCATCCCACGATAAATAATCCTGTCTTTTAGACATTTTTCATACCTCACCTTCTAAAATACCCAATTATTTCACAATTGCTTTTTTCCTAACATCCAAAAACTGTATTTCCAATTTATCCTCTTTACTAAGCTCAATTCCTCTCTTAACAATTTCTCCATTTTTCCGAGTTATGGTATACCCTTGCTTCAAAATATCGTTTACCGAATATTTAGAAAGCTGTGCCTTTTTATATTTCAGCTCATTTTTCCGATTCTCAAAAAATTCCAGCATTATTTCATTAAGTTTAGCCAATTTCCCCCTCAAATTTTCTTTTTCACTTAAAATTACTTTTTCCAAATTAATTCTATCAAATCTCTGTTTACGATAATCCAGCTGCTCCTTTGACTTTTGCAAAATTCTTTTTAATTCCCTTGATAATTTTTGCTCCTTTTCCATCAAGTCAAATTTTTTATTGTCCAGAATATTTGCAAAATTTTTTATATAATAGTTATTTTTTCTATATTCCAGCTCTTTTTTCATCATTGCAACCCTATTTAAAAGCGATTTGCTCAAAAGATTTTTTTTATTTTCCAACTCATCCGCCAGTTTACCTTTTTCAGGAATCAAGATTTCCGCCGCCTGAGTCGGTGTCGCTGCCCGCTTGTCAGCAACTAGATCAGAAAGCAAATTATCAATTTCATGCCCCACTGCTGAAATCACAGGAATTTCTGATTTATAAACAGCCTCTATCACTTCTTCCTCATTAAATGCCCACAAATCCTCAATGCTTCCACCACCACGCCCAACAATAAGCGTATCTATTTCAAGCTGCTTTTCTTCATTCATCCTGTTAAAAAACTCAATTCCTGCCGAAACTTCATGTGCAGCCCCTTCTCCTTGAACTTTTGCAGGATAAAGGTAAATATTCACATTTGGAAATCTTTTATGTGTAGTATTTATAATATCTCTAATTGCAGCCCCTGTATCAGCTGTCACAACTCCAACATTTATTGGTAATTGTGGCAATTTTTTCTTTATTTCATCAGAAAAATATCCCTTTTCAAAATATAACTTTTTAAGTATTTCCATTTTTTCATAAAGTAATCCCAAAGAATTGCTTTTTTCAAGAAAATCCGCCACAATCTGATAACTTCCGTTAGCTTCATAAAGTGTCACATTTCCCCGAATTTTTACCGAATCTCCTTCCTTCAGATCCTCAGGCACATTTCTATATTTATACCGAAAAATAGCACACTTCACACTTGCACTTGAATCCTTCAACGTAAAATACAAATGCCCAGACCGATAATACGTAATATTGGAAAGCTCCCCTTCAATAAAAATATTCTTAAATGTCCTTGTCCCCTCCAAAAACATCTTCACTTCTCTGTTTATCTCGCTTACAGAAAATACTGTCTGTTCCATAACTTTCCCCGTTTCTTCCATTTTTTATCATTTAATAATAGCATATTTCATTTTATTTCTCAACTAATGAAAATTTTCAAAATCTTCCTGATCTTGTAAAAAGTATTCTCAAAACCCTATTTTTCAATATTTCTTTGATTAGATCAGCCTTGTCAAAAATAATGTTAGTCTTTTTGTATCATTGTTTCAAAATTATCAATTCCTACTGACAAATTTTTCTTTTTCTTTATTTTCTTTTCTCTTTCTAATCATTTCCTCTCAATTCCCCTTTTTAATTATTGTTACTATTTATATTATTTTATCATAGATAAGAATGCAGTTCAAATAGAAAAAATTAAATATATAATTTTTACAATAAAAAAAACATAATCTGGAACTCTTTAATCATCCAGCTCACTAGATTATGTTTTAAATACTATTCAATTCTAAAATATATCCTTATCAGATAATTTTGCATCTTTTGTTCTAAACATTTCAAGCAGTTTTTCCACCGTTAATTTTTTCTTTTCTTCACCTTTTATATCAAAAATTACTTCTCCTGCGTGAAGCATAATTAGTCTATTTCCATAAGTTATGGCATCTTGCATATTATGTGTTATCATCAAGCTTGTTATGTTATTTTTTTCAATAATTTCCTTTGTTTTTTCCAAAATTATTTCTGAAGTTTGCGGATCAAGTGCCGCTGTATGTTCATCTAGCAGTAATATATCTGGACGGTTTAAAGTTGCCATTATTAATGACAAGCATTGTCTTTGACCACCTGAAAGCAATCCTACCTGTGTATATAGCTGATTTTCCAGCCCAAGTCCTAAACTTTCCAATTGTTTTTTATAAAATTCTATATTTTTTACATCTAGCCCAAATGTAAAATTGAATCTTTTTCCTTTGTTTTTAGCCATTGATAAATTTTCTAATACTGTCATTGAAGGAGCTGTTCCCATTGTTGGATTTTGATAAACTTGTGAAATCCATTTTGCTCTTTTATGCTGAACGACATTTGTTATGTCCTTTCCATTTAAAATCACATTTCCACCATCTGGAATAACTTGTCCGTTCAATACATTCAAAAGTGTCGATTTTCCTGCACCATTACTTCCAATAATTGTTATAAAATCTCCATCATTTATTGTAAAGTTTAATCCTTTGAATACTTGTTTTTCTGTTCCCAATTCAGAGAAGAAAGTTTTATATAAATTTCTTAATTCTATCATTACGCTTCTCCCTTCTCAATTAATTTTACTTTTTTCTTACCTTTTTTAGATTTATTAATAAGTTCATTCCACAAAATTACCGCCAAAATTACTGCTGTTATCACTTTTACATCTGTCGGTTTAACTTCAAGTATTTTTATAACATCATCACTAAAGTGAAGACTTTCATAAATACTTCTTGTCCAGCTATTTGACATTAATGCCAAGTTTATTATAAAATAATACATAAGCGATCCTATTGTAACAATTGAAACTTCATTTATTACACGGGATTTTTTCATTACTCCAAGTCCAAGAATTATAGCTGCAAGACCAATAACAATCGTTCCAACTCCCGACTGCAAATCCGCAACTTTAATATTTTGTGCAAACAATGCCCCAGACAATGCCACAACTCCATTCGCAAGCATTAGTCCAAATATTTTCAATCTTTTTTCATTTACCCCAAGACTTACCACGAGCTGCTCATTATTTCCCAATGCCCTTAGTGCAAAACCAAATTTAGAAGTTAAAATATAATCAATTATCATTTTTATAATAAATGCAATTAATACTGTAAGCATAAGTTTTACATCTTGTGTTTTTACCACATAAATTATTAATGCAATTGTAAAAATTATATAAACAGCAAGTGTTCTAATCATATATTTATTTTCTTTAATTTTATAATCATAAAGCCCCTTTAATACAAGTAAAATCACAAATATAATTACAAAAGGTATAAAATCCTTTTTATATGAAATTATTTCATAAATACTTCTATCTGGTGTAATAAATACATTTGGCATTCCAACAATTCTAGAATTTATACTATAAAGCCCCGTCATTACCAAAATTCCTGAAAGTAGTCCATTAATTTTTAAATAAACATGCAATGCTCCAGTTACATATCCTGCAACCATTCCACAAATAACAGCTAAAACCAATCCCATAACAGGACTTGTTATCCCCAAAAATCCATTTTTAGAAAGTGCAAATGCTGCAAATACAAATCCTCCCAATGGAAATGTCCCATCCACCGACATATCAGGAAAATCTAATATTTTATAAGTCAAATACACTCCCATTACCATTATTGAATATATAAATCCTGTTTTAAAAGCCTCAGGAAGACTCTGTAAAAATACTAATAGTTCATTCATCTACCTTTTTCTCTCTTTCTTTAAAAATTATTAAATCTATTCAGTAACTTTTTTTATTTTTACTTTCTGATTTAAATAGTGTTTCATTATAAACTCTTCAAAAACTCTTACTAAACAGTATTTATCTTATTTTCCTACAAACTCAGCTCCACTAAATGCAGGATTTTTCACATCTAATCCCAATGCTTGTGCTGTTTTGCTATTTACATAAAGTTTCATTTGTTTTGAAGTTTCAAAAGGAATTTGAGAAACAGGTTTTCCTTTAAGGATTTCAATTGCCATTTCTCCAGTACGTTTTCCCAATGCATAGTAATCTAATCCCATTGTAAACAATGCTCCCTCTTTTACTGAAGAATTTTCACTTACAACTACAGGTTTTCTAGCATTAACAGCCTCTGATGCAATCAAATTCATTCCAGACACTACAAGATTATCTGTCGGCAAATACAATGCATCAGTTGACCCCAATAGATTTTTAGTAGCTTGTGCCAATTCACCAAAGTTGTTTATACCTTGCAATACAACTTCTATATTTTTTTGTTTAGCAATTTTTTGAATTTCTTGAACTTGAACTGCTGAATTTTGTTCTGATGGATTATATAAAACTCCAATTTTCTTAGTTCCAGGTTTTATTTTTAACAGTAAATCAAATTGAGCTGCAACATTTTCCAATTTATCACTTGTTCCAGTAACATTTGGATTTAAAAGTTTTGCACTTGCTGGATCAGTTACTGCTGAAAATAATACAGGGATATCTGAAATATTATTTACAAGTGCTTGTGCCGATGGTGTAGCAATACCAAATACAAGATCTTTTTTATCCGCCTTATAATTTGTAGCAATTAAATTTGCATTTGTAACTTCCCCATTTGCATTTTTTTCATCAAAATCTGCATTTATTCCAGCTTCTTTAAATGCAGCCTTAAATCCTTCCTTTGTCAAATTAAGTGATGGATGTTCCATAAATTGAGTTATTCCGATTTTATAAACTTGTTTATTTCCAGAGTCCTTTGAATCTTTTTTCCCATTAACAGTATCATTACTATTTCCACATGCCAACATTAATATACCTATCATCATTAACAGTATCTTTTTCATTCTATTTCCTTTCTCTCCGAATCACATTTCTTTGTTTATATTTTTATAAAATATGTTTAATAATCTTTTTTAACAAGGGGCGTGACTCCTTGCTATAATAATTTAAAAGCTATATAATTCGAACAAATATATTAAACTTAGTATTACGAATTTTTTATTCTATTGAACCATTTTAGCTTTAGACTTCACATCTTCAGGTAATGAAATTCCAAGTGCTGCAAGTGTTTTTCCATTTACTACAATTTCATTAAGAGGCATTGTTTTAAATTTAATTTCGCTTGGTTTTTTACCATTTTTCAAAATCTCAATTGCCATTTTACCAGCTTCTTTTCCAATTTCATAATAACTTACACCTTGTGTAATCAATGCTCCGCCTTTAACGTGAGCCGCTTCCGCACCAAATACTATTTTTTTAGCTGCAGTTGCCTTATCTGTAATCAAACTCACAACTGAAGCCACAAGATTATCTGTCGGCAAATAAATAGCATCTGCCTCTCTCACTAAATTATCCACTGTTTGAGGTATCTCATTTGCCTGTACAACACTTTTTTCAACAATATTCAATCCCAGTTCCTTTGCGGCCTTTTTCAAATCTTCCACTTGGATTTTTGAATTTTGTTCTGAAGAATTATAAATTACACCAACATTTTTTATATTTGGACCTATTTTTTTCAATAATTCTAGCTGCTGCTTTACATCCATTCTATCACTTACACCAGTTACATTATTCTTCAAAATCCCTGCAGACTGTGGATCTGTAATTGCCGCAAACACCACAGGTATATCATTCGTAGCTTGTGAAACCGATTGAGCCGCATTTGTCGCAATCGCAAATATCAAATCTTCCTTCGAACTGACAAAATTATTAGCAATCAGATTTGAATTAGTTGTTTCTCCATTTGCATTCTTTTCATCAAATTCAGCATTAACTCCCGCTTCCTTAAATGCAGCCTTAAACCCTTCTCTCGCACTATCAAGTGCTGGATGTGATACAATCTGCGTAATCCCAATTCTATACTTCTTAGAGCCTGTCCCAGCATTCCCGCTACTTTTACTCTCACTTCCAGAATTCCCGCAACTCAAAACCATAAGCATCAAAGCGCTTGCCAAAATCAACAATTTTTTCATAAATTTTTCCTCTCTTTCCTACTATCCTACAATTTTTTCACTATATTTGAACATTTAACAAAGAACTTTAGCCTCATTTTAATATTACCTGTTAACCACAGCAAAAACTGCTCCACTTGTAAAAATCAGATATTTCTTGCCAATATTCGTTAAAATAATATAGCGAATAATATTTCCTTCTGCAATAAAAATAATACCATTTTTTTTGCTTTAAATCAAATTATTATTTTCTTTTTTATTACTTTTTTGATTATTTTTTATTTCCTAAACCTTTTTGTACTAAACTAATTCTTATAAAAACCATACTTATTTATTTGGAAATAAGAGATTATACCCCCCTTGTATAATAAATTTATTATT
This sequence comes from Leptotrichia wadei, assembly GCF_007990545.2. Taxonomy (NCBI): domain Bacteria; kingdom Fusobacteriati; phylum Fusobacteriota; class Fusobacteriia; order Fusobacteriales; family Leptotrichiaceae; genus Leptotrichia; species Leptotrichia wadei. Next base: position 777,519 of record NZ_AP019829.2, on the reverse strand, counting down.
TGAATTTTATATATAACTAAAACTGTATTGTTGGTAAAATCATATTAAATTCGCCATTTTCAATTTTATATTTATAAGTTGCCAAATTAGCCAGTTCTAAACTATGAGTAACTATTATAATTGACTGATTTCTTTCTTTATTTATTTTCATAAACAATTCATTTATAAGATTACTTGTTTCTGTGTCTAAATTTCCAGTCGGTTCATCAGCCAGTATTATATCAGGATCATTAATCATCGCCCTTGCTATTGCCACCCGTTGCTTTTCTCCACCTGAAAGTTCCATTGGCTTATGTTTTGTCCGTTTTGCAAGTCCTACAAGTGCCAGCAGCTCCTTTGCTTTTTTTTTAATTCCATTTTTATTCATATTTTTATTAATAAGTGCAGGCATCATAACATTTTCAAGTGCTGTAAATTCATTTAACAAATAGTGAAATTGAAATACAAATCCTATTTTTTCATTTCTTATGGCTGTTTTAGCCTTCTCATCCCTATAATGAATTTTTTCTCCACCAATGTAAATTTCTCCATCAGTTGGCTCATCCAAAAGTCCCAATATATTTAAAAGTGAAGTTTTTCCGCTTCCTGATTTACCTTGAATTGAAATAAAATCACCTTTATTAAAGGCCAAATTTATATTTTTCAGGATATGAATATTTTCAACTTTCGTCTTATAAATTTTATTGACATTTTTTAATTCTATTATTTTATTCATATTTTAACGCCTCCACAGGTTTTAATCTTGCTGCTCTTGCTGCTGGAAAAATTGTTGATAAAAATACAACGACAAATGTTACACCATAAATAATCAAAAGTTCCTTTTGTGAAATATACAGTGGTAATTCTTCTAAATAATAAGTCCCACCTTTCATATATTCTTTAAATAATGCCTTCAAAGCTATCAGCACAAGTGGAGATAAACAACTCGCCAAAATCATTCCAAAAACTCCAATTATTAAGCCTTCTATTGTAAAAATTCTTCGTACATTTTTATTTGTATATCCAATTGATTTCAAAATTCCAATATCCTTTATTTTTTCCCGCACAATCATATTCAAAATTACCGATACAGCAAAACTTGCAATAATCAAAAGCAAGCTTAAAATAGCAATTAATACAAATTTTTCAAATTGTACCGCCTTTAATAAATTTTGATTTATTGTTTTCCAGCTTATCACACCGTATTCTTTGGGATCTACAGCATTTCTCACTTGATTTAACACCTCATCAACTCTTTCTGGATGTTCAATTTTAATTCCAATTTCTGTTGCCACTTTCCCTTGATCTGACAAAATCTGCATTGTTTCCAAAGGTACAATCACAAGATTTGAATCATAATCTAAAAATCCCGTTTTAAAAATTCCTCTTACAATAAGTTTTATCTCTTTATTTTCAGCTGATACAATACTTATTTCCTTTCCAACTTTCAAATCCATTTCGTTAGCCAGCTGTTCACCAATCAAAACTGAATTAAGTTCTGAAATATTGTTATTTCCCTTCACTATTCTCAAATTAAGCTCATTTTTTACATTTTCTGGGCTAATTCCATCAGCCAATACACCTTTTGCCAAACCTTCGTTTTTTAATATTGACTGGCTATTCATTTGAGGAATAACAGCCTTTACACCTTTAATTTTTTTTATATTTTCTACAGTTTCACCAAAATTTTCAAAAAAAGTTGTTTTTTTATTTTTTATTAAAATATGTGGACTCATTGTTAATAACGAATTTATCATATTTTTATTCAATCCATTTGAAATAGTCATTGAAACAATAAAAACTGTTACTGCAATAGCTACTCCTAGTATTGAAAATATACTTTGAAATTTTCTTTCAACAATATGTCTAAATGCAATAAAAAATTCTACCATATTTTTATTTTGTTCCTCCCTTCTCATCTATTAAATTATGATTCAGTAACCCAATATCTTTCACTTCAACATAAAATTAAGACTTCCTTATTTCATAATTTTTATTTATTGAATTTTTAATCCATATAACTTTCAAATAATCCTATTATTTTACATCACTTGACATTTCATGTGAAATATTATAATTCTCCATAAGTGCCTCTTTTTGGGCCTTAACTTCTGCCACATCTAGCACAATTTCATTCCCTTCCTCATCTTCAAAAATGACAAATTCACTATTTGTATTTTTAACTTTTTTTACAAAGTCATTAAAATCCTTATATTTTTCCCCATTAATTTTCGTAATAATTTTGTTTTCCAAATCTGAATACCCTAAATTTACATCAAATGGAAGGACTCTAACCAATATAACAAGTCCATCATAATCCTTAAATAATTCCTCCCTGTCATAAATTGCAGGCAAAGTATCTGTAGGATGCTCTTGTGAAACTGATGTGATATAATTTGTTGTAAGCGGCTCAAAAATCAATCCACCATAAATATAATACGAAGGAGCTTCCTGCAGCTTTGTACTTTTTACAACACTATATTTTATATCTGTTTTCTTTAGCGTCACTTGACCCTTTTCAATTTTTTTATCTCTTATAATTTCATAACTTAAATTTTGTCCATATTTCTTTTCTTGATTCACAAAGTTAAAATCTGTCTTTTCATTTTTACGAAATTCTACTGTCCCATCTGATTCAATATCTTTCCCGTCTAATTTTAACAACACATCACCTCTTTTCAAAACTCCATTAAATGGTGAATTTTGAAAAACCTTTTTTATAATAATACCCTTTGAGTCATTTTTCAATCCCAGCATTTTACGTTGTGACGTACTTTCCAATTTTGCCCATTGTATTCCCAATTTTGGAGGTCCATCGTAATTTCCATCTTTTATATCGTCTAAAAAGTTATTAAGTATATTAACAGGAATAAAATATCCAATATTATCAGCTTGTGTAAGTCCAGCAAAAGCAACTCCCACAACTCTTCCATTACTTAAAACTGGTCCTCCGCTATTTCCACTATTAATTGCAGCATCAGTCTGTCCAATCAAAAATTTTTGATTTGTCAAAGTATATGTATTATGCTCCATTCTCGAAACAATCCCTCTAGTCGTACTAAGTTTATCCCCACCAAGCGGATATCCGTAAACCGTAAGATTATCTTCAATTTTTGGAAGCGCTCCCAATTTCAATGTAGTCGTTCCATTAAAAAATGCCTTATCTTCCACATCAATCATTGCCAAATCATATTCTTCCGAAATAAATTTAACATTTGCCTTATATTTCCTAGAATCTCCTTCTTTTCTAACTTGCAGAAATTTTTCATTTAATACAGCATGAGCATTTGTAATAATTCTATTTCCATCTATAATAAATCCTGTCGCTGTTGAATTAAAATCCTGCCCATTTTGCCAAGGGGAAGCATAATTAAACATCTGATGTGCAGCATAAACTTTAACAAGTGCCTTTTTTACTGAACTATCATCAGCAAAAATAAATCCACACAAAAGCAAGTTTATTATAAAAACTATTTTTTTTATATCCATATCCCAAACCTTTCTCAAATACTTTGAATATCCATTTTTTCTCCAATTTGATTTTGTATTAATTTTAAAAATAATAATTCATTATTTATATTCAATCTAATCTGTATCTTTTTCTTATCTTTCGTTATTATTTCCAAGAATTTATCTACTTTACTTGAATTTACTCTCATTATTTTTACACTTGCACTTTCAATATTTTCCATACTAATGTGTATTTTTCTCAAAAATATTTCATTATTTTCAATTACAATCTTAAAATTAAACAAAAGAAATACAGCTACTACAACATATCCCAAAAGAATCACAATAAAAATAATTTTTATGAACGTAAGTCTTTCAGCTCCGCTAATTCCTTTATAAAGTGAATGAATCGCTATAGCAGCAATTATTATAAAAAAAATAGATGACGAAATCATATATTTAAAGTTTGCTCTAAAAATATACTTACTTTTCTCATCTTTTATTTCATATTTATCAAGTTTATTTTTTAAATTTTCTATATTCATAAAATTGTTCATCATTACATGATTTATAAAAATAAAGTATAATAATTTTAAAAAATTACTTAAAACAAATTATTCTGTAGTTTTATAAATTTCTTCTCCTTCTTTTTTTAAATTCAAATTATTTCTTGCATACTTTTCATTCTTTTCGTCTTCATCTGAATTTTTTTTCTGAGCTAGTAATTTATTTTTTCTATTTTGGAGTTCTTTTATCTCATTATCTGTAGTAGTTAAACTAGCCAGCATAGCCTTTTTCCCCAAAAATACATTCACACTTTGTCCCATAAAATAAACTACTAAACTAAAAAATATAAAATTCCCAATAAATTGTAGTTTTTTCATTATTCCTCCTATTTTGATTTATTAATTTTTCTCATTTTTATTCTTAGTTTATTTTTTATCTTTTCTTATTTTTTCAATTTCTTTTATAAAACTATCCAAACTATCAAATTTTTTATAAACAGAAGCAAATCTTACATAAGCAATCTCATCTAAATTTATTAGATATGAAAGTATTTTTTCTCCCAATTCACTAGATTTTATCTCTCCTGAGTATTCCGTCAATATCTCACGTTCAATCTTGTCAATCGTTTCTTCAATTTTTTCAATATCAATATTACGATTTTCAAATGCTCTGACAATCCCATTATAGACCTTCTCACGTGAATAGGGCTGCTTTATTCCACTTTTCTTTATTACAATTAATGACAATTCAGCAACTTTTTCATGAGTTGTAAATCTTTTTCCACATTTTTCACATTCACGTCGTCGCTTAATTGAGTTTCCTTCAAAATAGGCACGACTATCAATAACCTTCGTGTTTTCATAACCACAAAATGGACATCTCATAATTTTTACCCTTATCTTTCTGAATCTCTTTATTTTCTTATTTTAATTAACGACATCTACTATTAACTGAAAAAAATTATAAATCTTTATTTTTACTATCCATTTATTTCTTCATCTCGAATAATTTCAATAATTTCTTTGTTTGATCCAGCCTTTAGCAAATTATCTATAAATCTATCTTTCCTTATCAATCTCGATATTCTCGCCAATACTTTCAAATATTCCTGTGTCTTATCTTCCGGACACAAAAACATGAAAAAGATATTTACATTTTCATTATCTAGTGATTCATAATCTATCCCGTTTCTCGAAATTCCAAAAGTCGCTATCAATTCATCAACAGCTTTTGTCTTAGCATGTGGCAATGCAATTTTTCTTCCAATTCCAGTTGATCCCATTTCTTCTCTTGCAAAAATATCATTCAATCCTAATTCTTCATCTTTTATTAAATTTGTCTTTTTCAAATTATTATATAACTCTTTAATTATCGCACTTTTATTTTTTGATTCTAAATTTAGATTTATTGTATCCACTTTGATATAGTCAGCAATATTTTTAGTTTCCATAAAATTCCTCCATAATAAATTTCCTTATTTCTAATTCAGTCTGCAAATTTCTATTTATAAAATTTTCAAAAATTACAATCATTTTTTTTAAAAAACTTATATAATTTTCCATTTTTTCCTGAGTTTCATTCATATTCGCACTATTTCTTTGAATTTTCAAAAGTTCCCTATACTTTTGTATATTTTCCTCTTTATTTTTTCCGATCATAATACTAATTTCATTTATATCATAAATTCCATGTTCTATCATTATTCTCCTCAAAAATGATAACGTAACATAATATTTATATCCTTTTTTCACGTATGGAAGAGCATCAATAAAACTTAATATCTCTACTAATTTATCAAAAAAATCTCCATTTTCCTCAGTCATATAATAAATTTTATCTATACTATCCAGTATATACAATGATATTTCCAATTTCTCAATATTTTTCAAAATATTTTTAAAATTTTTTATAATTTCTACGTCTTTCACAACATAGTAGTTATTTCTTTGAAGAAGTGTAATTTCAACTTCATTTAGCGGATTTAAAGAAACAATATTTCTTTTTTTAGATTTTCGAATACCATAAGCTGTTGCCATAATCTTCCCATAATATTTACTAAAAAGTGTTACTAATAAATCCGCCTCTTTCATTTCCTTTTTTTTTAAAACAATACAATTTGTTTTTATTATTTTCATATTCTACGTTTCACATTTCTTATTTTTTACTTTATAAAGTACTAATTATCTAAAATTTGATAATCTATAAATTATTTGTGAACTTCCATCTTTTACAGAAATCTTTGTTGGAAAATAATATCCATTTGAAGACTTGTAATCACTAAAGTTTACAGTATTTCCATTACTTCTTATTGCAGTTAGCCAATTATTTGAGAATGTAAACGTATCTCCGTTTCTAGTTTGCGTCTTTTTAGAAGTTATACCTCTTAATTTGTTAAACACAGATAATATACTTGCTTCACTTTTTTCAACTCTTTGAGTAACAGTCTGTTTTAATTTTGGATAGTAAATCGTTTTTTTACTTCCACTAAAAGTATAAACTTCTCCTTTATTTACACTTGGTGCTGTAATTGTCAACTTCATTGTTCCTGAATTATATGCCATTACATAGCTTTTACTTCTTTTTCTTCCGTTAATCGTCGCATCTTCAGTAACATTTACCGTAAAATTTCTTTTTTCCCAAAAATCCTTAGAAAATGAAAATACTGAAACCAATAAAAATAATAATATAACTTTTTTTGCTACCGTTAATTGTCTTAACATAACTAAACTCACCTCTTTTTTATTTTTAAAATAGTCTATACACTTATACTATTTTGTATATCTTAATACAACTTTCTTTAATTTATTTGTGAATTTTCTTTGTTTTGTTGTTCTTCTTCAGCTTTTACCTGATTTTGTATATGAGTATTAATTACATCATTAACACTCCACTTATAAACTAGCACACTTTGAATATCAAATACATTAAAGCTTGGCTTAAATCTTATTTCTTTCATTTTGTTAAAATCATTTAAATTTGTTACTTTTAAACTTCCTATTTTTAATCCTCTTGGTAAAATATCACTTACTCCTGAAGTTTCTACATCGAATACTGTATTTTTGTCAACTTTTCCTTCATTATAATTTAAGATAGAAAAAGTTCCATTTCCATTCCCACGCAAAATTTGCTGATCGGTTCCATTTAGTACGACACTTAATTTGGAAGTTTTACTTGTTAATAACGTTACTTCTGAATATTCATCACTTACTTTGGAAACTTTTCCAATAAGGTATCCATTAAACATTACTGGTAAATTTATTTTTATACCTTGAGCTGATCCCTTATTTATATACATTTTTTCTGACGAATTTCCACTTTCCACAAGTGCCACATCTGCCGCTATAAACTCAGATGGATTTTTTTGACGCATTTCCAACATTTGTCGTAATTTTTCATTTTCTCCCTTTAAATATGCAAACTCCATATTTTGAACTTTATTTTTTTGTAACTCAAAATCCCTGTTTTTATTATTTTCAACATATTCTTCTATATAACTAATATCATTAATTCTCGATTTTAATTTCAGAATTTGAGTATAAAGCATACTTTTAACCTTTACCAATCTGAAATTTACTGCCTGAGTTACTCCATCTAAAAACGTAAATGAACTTGTAATTCTATTTTTAAAAGCAAATAATATTATTACTATAATTATTATAATTAAAATTGTTCTACCTGTACCTTTTTTTTCAGAAAAATCCATTATTATTTAATCCTCTCATTTTTTTATTTCAAGGTCATCATTTAATGTCAATTCACAATAAAAATGCCCTAAAATTAAGCCGTAAAAAACATATTTTTAAAAAAATTACTAAGAAATAGAAATTTAAAAATGATAAAAATTATGTGATTTCAGCTTTAAAGCGATATTATTATAATATCATATAACATACATTATATCAAGTGTTTTTATAATTTATTTTTTTATATGATAAAACCACTTAAATCTCAAAATATCTATTTTATACTTTTATACTAAACTCCATTTGAATAACAAATATATTATAAATCTTTTTGCAGATTGAACCTAATATTTATTTTCAAATAATTAAAATAAATATCCGCTTTTTAAACGAGGAATAGTATTATACTGTCTTAAAAAATTACTTTCACTAATAATTTTAGAAAATAAACTACTTCAACTTATAGAAATCCTATGACTTTCTGCTATCTTTTGTTAAACAAATTTTTTCTAAAAATAACAAAAAGGTACTCTTAGATAAGTACCCTTTTTCAAAAATTTATTCTTGACCAACAACAGCTCTATAACGTCTTTCAAGTTTTTGACGTTTTTCAGGATTATTTCTTAAATAAAAATTTACCTTTTCGATTATATCTGGAGTTGCCTGTGTTCCTTCTTCCACAACTTCAACTGCAACATTTTCATCCTCAACAGCTGTTCCAGAAGTTCCAGTTATAGAATCTACATTAATTCTTTTTTTTATAATCTTTTCAGGCTTTGGTGCTGCCTCTCTTTTAAGAGCCTCTTTTCTGTATTCTTCAAGAATTTTTTTTGTATTTACATCAGCAGCTGCCAATATTGAAATAGCCGCAACTCCAATTAAAATAAACTTTTTCATCTCATCATCCTTTCATGATTACTTATTTTATTATATTTTAATAATAATTCTAACTTTACTTGTATTATATCAATATTCTTCAAAAACTTCAAGAAAAAAATTTTTAGCTACTCTTTAAATTCATTGATTTTCTTAAAATTAATAATCTTATTCACTTTAATTTTTCAAATTAATAAAAAATTAAGTTAAAAAAAATCTAAATTAAAGTAAACATTGTTATAATAAATGTACCAAAGTTCAAAGGTAGATTGGAGGTTATAATGAAAAAAATATTGATGCTAGCTGGAGCTTTGATTATATCTGCTGTATCATTTGCAGATTTAGAAAGCACAATCAAAAATCACTATAGTAACAAAACTATAGATTTAACTGTTGTATCAAAACCAAGACAAGAGGTGACAAGTAGTGGAGCTGCTTCAACAGCTGTAAGAGATCAAATTATCTCATTTGCGCAAACAAAATTAGGTTCACCATATGTTTGGGGAGCAACTGGTCCGAATACATTTGATTGTTCAGGCTTCGTTGGTTACGTATTCAAAAAAGCTGCTAATGTAAGCTTGCCTAGAGTTTCAAGTTCACAAGCAACATTTAAACCAAGAATTTCATCAATGAATATGACGAAAGGCGATTTGGTATTTTTTGAAACAACTGGAAAAGGTCGTATTTCTCACGTAGGTATCTATATGGGTAATAGACAGTTTATTCACGCTTCTTCTGGAAGTAGAAGAGTAACAGTTTCTAGTTTAGACAGTAATTTTTACAACAAGACATTTAGATGGGCAATTAATCCATTTAGTTAATTTATGAATTAATTTCTTATAAATAAATATATTCTTTACATAAATTCTTGTACACACAAGAACAAAAAAAAATCATTAATCGATTTTAAAAAAAACTTTGGAATGAGGAGTTTTATCTCAACTGAGGAGATAATACTCCTTTTTTTATAAAAAATCAAAAGAAATAAAATATAATCCTTATTTTTTAAATAAAATTTATTTAAGGAGCGAGTAAAAGCATTATGAAAATTAACAGATTATTTGAAATTATATATTTATTACTTGAAAAAAGGACAATTACTGCAAAAGAGCTTGCTGCACATTTTGAAGTGTCCATAAGAACAATTTATAGGGATATTGATATTCTCGCTTCCGCTAGTATTCCTATCTATTTTCAAAGAGGAAAACATGGCGGAATAAAATTAATGGATAACTACATAATGAATAAATCCCTGCTTTCCCAAAAGGAACAAAACGAAATACTTTATGCCCTCCAAAGCCTAAATGCCACAAACTACTTCAACAACGATAAAACTCTCTCAAAATTAAGTGCCATTTTCAATCAAAAAGCAGACGACTGGATAAAAATAGATTTCTCAAGGTACAACAATGATGACGACAATACCCTATTTGAAAAATTAAAAGAAGCAATATTGACTAAACAAACTGTAAAATTTGACTACTTCAATACAAAAGGTAAGCATTCTGAAAGAACTGCAGATCCCCTGACTTTATGGTTTAAGGAAAAAGCCTGGTACTTATTTGCCTATTGCCACAAAAAAAATGATATTCGTCAATTTAAAATAACAAGAATTAAAAATCTAACTTTAACAAACGAATATTTTGAAAAAACAATCAAAGACTTTGAAATAAATAACAAGAAAAATACGGTAGAAAATATAAAAATCATAGTCGAAATAGACAAATCACAAGCATACCGTGTCTATGATGAATTTTCTGAAGAGAGTATAAACAAAATGGAAAATGGCGATTTTGAAATTATAATGGAATATCCTGAAAATGAATGGATTTACGGCTATCTTCTATCTTTTGGAGAACATTTGAAAGTGAAAGAACCAGAGAGAATAAAGAAAATTTTGTTTGAAAAAATTTCAAAAATGAAGGAAAATTATGTTTAAAAATAATAGTTATCCTTATCTTAATTTTTTAATAGGAGTAAAAAAATGATAAAATTTGGTAAAAAATATAAAAATAATAATATGCCATATATTTTAAATATAAATGACAATGTAGATAATGTATTAAAAATAATAGTTTCTCTCCCTTATTCTGGAGAAAAAGGTTCTGAAGCGAGTAATGCAGGAAATAAAGATCTTGATGAAATATTAAAAAAAGCTTATCCTATTTTGATCGACTATAATGAAATTTATGAGATAACATTTGAAAGCTATATAATGTATCAAACTAGAAATGAATCTTTTGCATATCCTGATGAAAACAGTAACGTTTTAGGAGAGTATTTCACAATAATTAAAAATTCTTCATATCTTAAAATGGTAGAAAATATTACTTTTTATTATGATATGTTTGGTGACAAATACACACACTATGGAATTCTTTCATGGAATCATGTAGTTGACATTATTTCAGCAGAAAAACCTAAAATTGTAAAATTAGAAAACTATGCTGAAGAATAAATAAATAATATCATTATAAATATGACATACTGATGTCATATTTTTTGTATTATAATATCTATAGAAAATTTTAAAGAGGAGGAATTTTTATGTTAAATAGTTTTTATCCTGTAATTTTAAGTAATAACATAGAGGAAACAGGAAATTTTATAAAAAAGCATTTTAATTTTAAAGAAACATTTGTCAGCGATTGGTATATCAGTTTGAAACATGAGAATAACTTTGAGATAGCAATTATAGATAAAAACCATGAAACAATTCCAGAAAGATTTAGGCAACAATCTAAAGGAATTATATTAAATTTTGAAGTTGAAGATGTTGATAAAATATATGAAAGGATTTCAGAAGATAAAATATGAACATATTGCTAGAAATACAAAATGAGGAATGGGGACAGAGACATTTTATTTTTGAAGGTCCTGATAATCTTCTGATAGATGTTATACAGATTATAAAACCAACTGAAGAATTTTTAAAACAATACAAACAAATTGATAAAGGTGGTATAATTATGAAATATGAAATAGTAGAAATTAAAGAAAAAACTCTTGTTGGATTTAAAACAAGAGTGAAAGATGATGAAACAATGTCTGAAAAAATTTCAAATTTATGGGAAAAACTGTATTCTGAAAAAGGTGCCAAAAATATAAAGGACAGAACAAATAACAATGCTATTGGAGTCTATTATAATTACAGTAATGAAAATGGCTTTGAGTACGACTGTCTTACAGGCTGTGAAGTGAAAAATAAAATTGATGAAATTCCTGAAGATATGACAAGTCTAGAAATTCCCGAAGGAAGATATGCAAAATTTGTGATTTTTGGTGATCCTGTAAAGGCTGTTGGAGAATTTTGGTATAAATTTTGGGAAGAATTTGGGAAGGAAAAATCTGATATAAGAAACTATACTTATGATTTTGAAGAATATATAGCAGGTAATCATTATGAAAATATGGAAATTCACATTTATATCAGCATAAAATAATAACTAGGAGATGATAATTATGGCATTTGATTTTAAGAAAGAATTTAAAAAATTTTATAGACCGTCAGAAAAACCTGAAATTATAGAAATTCCTAAAATGAATTTTATAGCAGTGCGAGGAAAAGGAAATCCCAATGAGAAAGAAGGGGAATATCAAAAAGCTGTTGAAATGTTATACGGAGTTGCCTACACTCTTAAGATAAGCTATAAAACAGAATACAAAATTGAAGGATTTTTTGAATATGTTGTTCCGCCACTAGAAGGGCTTTGGTGGCAGGAAAATGTAGAGAATGAAAATTATCTGTTAAACAAGGAATTATTTAACTGGATTTCTTTAATTAGAGTACCTGATTTTATTAAAGAGGAAGATGTGGAATGGGCTATAAAATGTGCTACTAAAAAAAAGAAAAAGGATTTTTCAAAAGTTGAATTTTTCAGCTATAATGAAGGACTTTGCGTACAATGTATGCATATAGGAAGCTACAATGATGAACCCAAAACTATTCAAAGAATGAATGAATTTGTACAAGAAAGTGGGTACAGTATTGATTTAACAGATAAAAGACATCATCATGAAATTTATTTAAGTGATCCAAGAAAGGCAGATATAAATAAACTGAAGACAGTGATAAGACAGCCTGTTAAAAAATAAGGAAAAATTAAAAGAAAGTCTAAAATTTTACATAAACTTAAAATATAATTACAGCACAGGATGATAAAATTACCATCCTGTTTTTTTATTCTTCCTTAAGATATATAAATATTATTTTAAAAAATGTGCATAAGTGAAATCTGCAATTCCAGTAACACTTCTTCTCACAACATCTTTTATCTTTGGATTTCTGTAATGATTTTCTACTGAAAAATATAGTGGCGAAATTACATTCTCATCAATCAGTATTCTCTCAGCTTCATTTATTTTTTTATCTCTTTCTTTAGAAGACGGTATTTTTGAGATTTCTGTTACTAATGCATTGTATTTAGCTTTAGACCAGACATTCATATTTAAGTTATCATCTTTTTTCCATCTATCTAAATAAGATAAGGCATCATCGTATTTTGGCGACCATGTATTCAATACTGTATCATAATCTCCAGATCTAGTTTTTGATAATCTTTCTTTAAATGGTACAGTTGAAACATCTGTCTCCAGTCCTAATTTTGTTCTCAATTCCTCTTGAATGAACTGTATTTCCTTTACTTCTGGATCTGAGTTTCCTGATAACAATCTTAATCTTAATCTATTAACTCCAAGTTCTTTTAATGCTTCTAAATACAATTTTTTAGCTGTTTTAATATCATTATCTTTAAAATAATCTTTATCTGGATAACTTTCCCTATATTTTTTACTATATCCTGAAATTTCGTTACTTATAATTGATTTTGCAACAATTGATCCATCTTTCTTAATTTCATTTACATATTTCTTTCTATCAATGACTATCGAAATAGCTTTTCTCAATTTAGAATTTTTCAAATATTTATTGCTTAAATTAAAATCAAGATACCAGACTCTTCCATTAAAATATGTATCTAAAACCTTATTTTTCTTATATTTTGACAGACTATAAGGCTCAACTCTTGACATATCAATTTCTTTATTTTTAATTAAATCATCAACTACTCTAAAGTCTTTTGAAATAACATATTTTATTTTTGGAATTTTTATATTTTTAGCATTCCAATAATCCTCATTTTTTTCTAACAAAATCTCTTCTTCCTGTAATTTTGTTATTTTATATGGTCCATTAAACAAGAAGTCATCCAGCTTTACTGCATATTTATTTTCTCTAGATTCATAAAACTTTTGATTTAGAGGTACCGAAATTGGCAAAGTTAAAATATATTTGAAATAAGCTGTAGGATGTTCTAGTTCTATTTCCAGTGTCTCATCATCAATTGCCTTAACTCCCAAAGCGTCTGCCCCAACTTTTCCGTTATAATACTTTTCCGCATTTTTTATAGGAAACAGCATCTCAGAAAATTGAGCTGCAACCTTAGGATTTAAAACTCTTTTAAATGCAAAGACAAAATCATTCGCTACTATCTTTTGACCATTGCTCCATTTTGCATTGTCTCTCAATTTGAATATCAATTTATTACCGCTTTCCTTAAAGCTCTTGGCAACTCCTCCCGTATAATTCCCTTTTTCATCCAATCTCAATAATCCTTCATATATGCTTGAATCAACTTGAACTGCTATCATCTCTGTAAATAAATGCGGATCCAAAGTATTGTAATCACTTCCAAGATTAAAGACTACTGTTTCTTTATTATTCTTGCTGTTCTTAGAACACCCCGCTAATAAAAATACAAATATTATCAACGTAAAAAATATATTTTTTTTCATTCCTGCCGAATATCTTATACTCGATTCTTCAGATATCTTTTAACAACATTTTAGAAATCAATTTATCCAGTATAAATATCCTTTTCTCTCCTCTCATTTATATTTTTAAAAACTAATTATAATAATTCTTTCTTTAGTTCTTCAACTTTATCCAGTTTTTCCCAAGGTAAATCAATATCAGTTCTTCCAATATGACCAAAAGCTGCTAAATCTTGATATCTAAATGATGGCTTTCTCAAATTCAACGATTTTTGGATTCCATTTGGTGTTAAGTCAAATAATTTTGCAACAGCCTCTTCAATTCTTGTTTCTTCAACTGTCCCAGTTCCAAATGTTTCTACACGAATTGATACAGGTTCAACAACACCTATCGCATAAGATAGCTGAACTTCACATTTTGTAGCAAAGCCTGCCGCAACAATATTTTTTGCAATCCATCTTGCTGCATAAGCTGCCGATCTGTCAACTTTGGATGGATCTTTTCCAGAAAATGCTCCTCCACCATGTCTAAAATATCCACCATAAGTATCAATTATAATTTTTCTTCCAGTAAGTCCAGAATCTCCGTGAGGCCCTCCAATCACAAATCTTCCAGTTGGATTAATATGGAATTTTCTCACGTTTTCAATATTCAAGTCATATTTTTCTAATACAGGTTTTATTACAAGTTCTTTCAAGTCTTTTTCAATTTGCTCATTTGTAACATTTTCATCGTGCTGTACAGATAAAACTACTGTATCAACATTCAATAATTTTCCGTTTTCATCGTAAGCCAATGTAACTTGAGCTTTTGCATCTGGTCTTGCCCAGGCAAGTGTTCCATCTCTTGTAATTTTAGTCAATTTTTGAATAATTCCACGTGATAATACAAGAGCCAGCGGCATTAACTCTTCAGTTTCATTAACTGCTCCACCAAACATAATTCCCTGATCTCCAGCACCACCTGTATCAACTCCCATTGAAATATCAGGTGATTGAGAATGAATGACATTCATAACGCCACAATCTGAATCGAATCCCATTCCTGGTCTATATCCGATTTCATAAATTTTATCCCTCACAATTTTTTGTACATCTACATAAGTTTTAGTTGTAATTTCTCCCCCAACAACCACAAGTCCAGTAGTTGCAAATGTTTCGCATGCTACTCTTGAAGTTTCATCATCTGCAAGACAAGCATCTAATATTGAATCTGAAATTTGATCACAAATTTTGTCTGGATGTCCAGGTGATACAAATTCTGATGTAAAATAAATTTTTTTAGCCATTTTATTTCCTCCTAATTTTCCTTTTTTATTCTTATTTAATTTTATAAAACTTTCAATTTATTATTATAGTAAAATTACCTTAAAACTGAACTCAAAAGCTATGACTATTTACTCAAACCCCAGATTTTTATAATTTTTAGCAGTTCTATTTTAAACAAGTTCGAGTATATTATCTAAAAAAAAACTCTTCCACTAAGGAAGAGAATTAAAATTCTTATCCTTATCTTTGCATTTTTATGCCGGATTTAGCACCTTGTTTTTACAGGTTGCTGGATACTCAAAACGGGCCGTTCCCTAGTATCTCTCTTGATAAGTTTGGATTAAATTGTTCTCTGAACCTCCCACGACTAAAGTCGCAGGGTTCTAAAATCTTTAAAAGTATTTAAAAATTTTCTAAGAAGTTTGATAGCACAACAACTATCCTTATTCTTTTAGGCGTGTTCAGCCCGCCCCTATTGTATAGGACAACATTTAAGTCCACAACTTTACTTTTCTTTAGAATATTTAATACTCCATTGCAGTCTTCAATCAAAGAATATTCTGCATTTTATCTACTAAAATTTTTCCATATGCCTACTAAATTTTCGTGCAATTCATCTCACAACTAAAGTTCCGAGTGTTCTTGCGCTATTTCATAAAATTTTAAGTTTGATTTTCAAATAATTTTGTTACGAAATTAGTATATAATATTTTTACTAAAATGTCAATATTTAAAAAAATATTTTTTATTAAATTTCATCTAAGTGAACTATTCTGACTTATAAAAAGTCTACGACTTCTTGCTATCTTCTGTTAAATTTACTTATTATATTCGGCTGCTTTTTTCTTCATAATTTCATCTATATTTACATCTTCAGATTTTTCAGAAGGTTTTGCTACTTGTGATTTTGGTTGCTTATCTTCTGGCTTAGTTTCAGTTTTTATAGATTCTTCAGCTTTATTTTTGCTCTTTACATCATTAAGCGTGCTTTCTGTAAGGCTAGAAGAGTTATTATTTCCTAGGAATGTTTTTACCCTTTTTTCACTTGATTTCTTTTCATTAATAACTCCACCTTTTTCAATTCTTTCTACTGTGGCAGCAGCATTTTTATCACCATTTTTAGCTGCAATTTTATACCATTTTAAAGCTTCTGACATATTATTTTGCTGATGATACGACATTGCAATTGGCATTGCCATAGCTTTATTTCCAGAATTATAAGCCTTTAATAAATATGGACGTGATTCTGATTGTTTTCCACCATCATATAAAATCGCTCCAATTTCATAATTTGCTTCCTTTACACCACGATTTGCAGCTTTTTTAAACCATTTTAAAGCTTCAGAATCATTTTTTAATTCTTTATTTAAAAGTGCTACACGGACATCAGCTTCTTTTATTCCTGCATTATACGCCTTTTCAAATTCAGCTTTAGCTTCCTTGTATCTTTTAGCCTTTATTAAATCCACTCCTCTATTGTATGCTTCAGCACCTGGACGCATTCTTATTTGACGTACCCTTTGTCCACCAACTACTCCAGCATTTCCAGTACTTGTTACTGCACCTCTTGGAAGTTTTGCAATCAACTTATTAGCTTCTGCTGTATTACCTTCCTGCTTCAAAATTACTGCTAAATTATATATTGCTTCTGGATAATTTCTGTCAACACCATATTGTAAAATTTGTTTTACTTTGTCCATATCCTTTAAATTATAATAAAGCTGTGCAAGTGACATAATTGATTCCTTATCTCCATTTTGTGCCTTTGTCAACGCTTCTGAAACCTTTACAGGATCAATTTGATTGTCAATCAATTTTTGCTGTTCTTCAGGAGTTAAATTCTTTATATCAGGATTTCCTTGTGCTTGTCCCCCAAGATTGAAAATATCTGTATTGATATCTTTAGTTTGCTGTTGCTGTTGTGTTTGAGTATTTTTTTTATTATTTTTTTTCTTTTTAAAACAAGATACTGACATCATCCCAATTGCTAAAATTACAACTACAAGCATTATTTTTCTTTTCATTTTCGTTCATTCCTCTCTCTTATTTCTTTTATTTTTAATTTTTTTGATCAAATAAATCACAAATCAAACTTCATTGATTAAAATGAACCTAATTGTGTTGCATCTAATATTTTATACATAAAATCTGTACTCGCCTTTGTAGTCGGTTCATCATCAAAATTAACGGTAAACAGCCCATCTTTATTTTCCCATAATCTATCAAAATATGTGTAAATATCCCTTGTCAATTTAGAATCTTTATTTGTCAAAATTCTAAAATTAGCATCCATAATATATCCACGTATATTTTTTTTGATTAAATTAGCTGAACCAGTTTGTATTATAACATTACCATCTGTTTTTTTGATTAGTGTTATCTTTGTATGATATTGCTCATTATTAGTAAAATACCATTTTACTTCTATTTTATTTTTTGTCTTTTTCTTTAACTTTTTAGAAACTGGCTTATTTGGAAGTCCATTAGTACTCATTCCAAAAGCATCCCTACTCCTGTCAAAAATAATCCTAATTTTTACTCCACGATTTGCCGCCTTTATCAATCTATCAATAACCCCTCTATCAGCTAGAAAATACATTCCCATAAGTATCTCATCTCCAGCCCTCGTACTATCAATATCCTTATCTAAATGCTCACCAATCTTCGCCTCAGTTACAAATTGCAACTTATATTTATTATTTTCATCATCAAATCTAGTAATCGTATCCCCATCCTTCATATTATTTTGATGATCCGATTCCTGGCTTTTTTCAGGAAACTCTCCAGTTTGTGCAAATCTTCTTGTTTCCTCTTCTACAAAATCTTCCCTTTTTTTCTCAATTTCCCTAACTTTTCTTTCATTTTCATCTTCTAAAAAATTATTTGCTGCGAGATTATTTGCTCCACTATTTTCATTCCTAATCAAATTCCCAATTTGACTATTATTTACTTTATTTTCCTGCTTCTCATTAACATCAATCTTCCCGCCTGAAAATTCAGCTACATGCTGCAATCCATTCAAAACATCCTTCGTAATTTCACCATCGGCTGATATTGCCACATTTTCATGAAAATAACTAGGATCATGAATATTTGCACTCGAAATCACAACATTTTTCTCATTCAAAAATATTTTTCTATGATCTGCTTTTACATTTAAAGCTCTAAATAAATTTCTCAAAGTCAATTTAGGCCACATTGGGCCATAAAAATCCCCAATCCAGCCTTTTCCCTGAGGATTTCCATGAGGCTCTATCAATGTTCTCCAAATCGGTGAATACCAAGGAAATGTATCCTTTAATTTAAAAATATCCACCACTATAACATCAATTCCTGCATTCTTCATTTCTGTAACAAACGGATGCTCAAATGCCCCATACAAATTATTATTCTCGTCTGAAAGCACATACACCTTCAAATTAGGATTTTCCATTTTCTTTTTGATAAGCCTTCTCGTATATTCCTTAGCAAACTCTGGGAAATGCTCCTTATCCTTATTATAAATATCATTAAACAAAAACATCTCCACAATCAGATAATCCTTCGCCTCGTCTACAACCTTATAGGTTGCATCCCAAATTTTCCTATCATACCGAATATTTCCATCCTTGTCAAGATAAGTCAAATCATAATGAAACTCAACATTATCACTATCCCTTAAAGGACTTTCATAATCTACTCCAAGCGGTGGGGTTTTTATTGTAGAGCATGACATTGTAAAAACTGCTAAAATACCAACTAGCAAATACTTTTTTCTTCTTGCTAAATCCATTATCTTATTTTCTCCTCTAGTATCTTAAATTTTTTCTATTTTCCTAATTTACCAAATTATTTATCCATTTCCTGCTTCTCAACCTTATCACACAAGGAAATATCTTTATAACTTCATCACTGCATGAAAGCAAATACACAATCGCAACTGGCAATCCTGAATACAGTCCTGAAAAATACGTAATTGGAATCGCAATGAACCAAAGCGGTATTAAATCAGTAAACATTGTCCAAAGTGTATCTCCTCCAGAGCGTAAAATTCCAACTAGCAACTGCAAACTAATTGCCTTTATAAAAATTACAAAAACTTCTGCCTTTACAATTTCCTTTGCCAACGGATAACTTTTTGCATTTACGTGAATCAATATAAATGGACTGAAAATAAATACAATTGCTCCAATAATGACACCTGAAAGAATGGCTACTTTTAACAATATTATTGAATAATCATAAGCCTTATCTTCTCTTCCTGCTCCAATTTCATTTCCAATTATAGCTGAAGTCGCACTTGAAAGTCCAAATAACAATGTTAATACAAGACTGCTAATTGATTTTACAACTTGAACTGCAGCCGCAAAATCTGTCCCCATTCTTCCAAAAATCATCACATACATACTTGCTCCAAGTACCCATAATATTTCGTGAATAAATACAGGAAGTGATATTTTCATAACTTTTATAAAAAAATCCATTGACAAATCAAATAACTCGTTTATTTTACCTGCAATTGGTAATTTTAACTTATAAATTATGTAAATTATATAAAAAGTGCTTATAATTCTTGCAATAACCGTTGCAACTGCAGCACCACGCACTCCCATCGCAGGGAATCCAAAATGTCCAAAAATCAGCACATAATTTATGACTACATTTATCAAAAGTCCAATAACACTTGAATAAAATGAATACTTTGTTTTTCCAATTGCACGAAGCTGTATATTAAACGCAAATCCCACTCCCACAAGCGGATAAGTCCAAGCCACAATTCTTAAATAATCTGCTCCAATTTTTATAACTTTGCTATCATTCGTAAATACAGAAATTACAGCTTCTGGAATAAATAACCCAGCGAAAAGGAACAGCAATGAGAATAAAAAACCAACAATAACAGTTATTCCAAGACATCTTTTCAAATTCTTGTAATCCTTATTTCCAAAATACTGTGCTGCTAAAATTCCACCACCACTATTCATCCCAAAAAGCGATGTCATAAAGATCATAAATATTTGATTAGCAAAACCTAACCCAGCAACTGCCATAGTTCCTAATCCAAGTACTACATTTTCATTTCCAACCATAAACATATCCACAAAATTCATAAGTGCATAAATCATATTTTCAATCGCCACAGGCAATCCAATATTAATTACTTTTTTATAAACTAATTTTTTATTCAATATTTCTGCTTTCATTCGCTTCCTTTCTTCTTTTTCCTATTTTATGTTAATCTAAATCCTCTAATGTTGAATATTCTGAAAAAATTAACAGATGATCCGACACATATTTCTTTATTATAGCATAGTTATTATTTTTTATGAAGTTATAAACTCCAAAATTTCCAGTAAATTCCTTTGTTTTTTGTTTATTTATAAAAAAATTATCATAGGAACTTACTAATTTGCTATCTGAAAGTGTCGTTAAATTTTCTTCAGGATTCAAAATATATGAAATACCATATTTGTCAAGCATATTCTTAAAAGCCATATTATCTGCTGATGTATTAAAATCTCCAGCAATAATTACATCATCTTCATCTGTCAATTTGGAAAAATATTCATAAACATTAACATAACTTGCCGCCTCCAGCAATCTCTGCTTTTCCTTATCTCCAAATACTGAATGTGCTATAATATAAACAAAATCAAAATTCCCAGCCTTAAAATAAGCCCCGTAAGGCTCCCTCATAAACTCATTTTCATCCTTTTCTTTATAAAATCCAAGCCCTCGTGCCTCTGAAAATTTACTTCTTCTATAAATAAATGCAAAATATTCCCGATAATTCTCACTTCCTACAGAATTTTCTGAAATAATGTAATCCCACTTCTCTTTAGTCAGCTTTTCCAAATACGCCTGAGTTTTCTTAACCCCCTTTTCATTCATAACCTCTTCCAGCCCAATTAAGTCAAACTTTGCCAAAATCTGTGCAAATGCCTTGTAATCCTTTTGCTTTTCCCCCAGCCTAAGCGCATTAAACGACGCAACTAAAACTGTACTTTCATCTTGATTTATCCCAGTTTCCTCATTTATCTTCCCTTTTTTAAAACAAGAAAATACTCCAAAAAATAAAAATACAAAAAATAATCCTCTAATTATTTTATTTTTCATCTCAATCAACCCCTTGATTTTTTTATTTTTATTTAATTAACAGATCTATCTGATAATTTAATTTTTTTATTTAACAAAAATTCAAAACTCCCTTATTCCATAATATTTATTTTATTAAATTCTATTGCAAAAAATTAATCTATATTTAATTTTATGTCATTTCTTCAAAAAAAGCTACCGTTCCTTCGATAGCTATAATTTATTATTTACAATTTTAAATTTTTATTATTAATTTGCTCTTTCGATGTATTCACCAGTTCTTGTGTCAATTTTGATTTTGTCTCCGATTACTACAAATAAAGGCACTTGCAAGCTATACCCATTTGCAATTGTTGCAGGTTTTGTTGCTCTTCCAATTGTATCCCCTTTTAATCCTGGTTCAGTATAAGTTACTTCTCTAATTACTGTGTTTGGAAGTTCTACTCCAACTGGAGTTCCTTCATACATCAACACTTGAATAATCATTTCTTCTTCCAAGAAGTTTACTGCATCTCCTAAATCTTCTGCTCTTAAAGCAATTTGTTCAAAAGTTTCCTGATCCATAAAGTTATATTCCCCATCAATTTCATATAAAAATTGCATTTGGTTTCTGTCAAGAATGATATCATCCATAAGTTCTGTTGCCAAAACTGTAATTTCTTGAATTTTCCCAGAAATTAATTCTTTTGTTTTGAATTTTACTTCTGCTGCTCTTTGTCTTTTTCCTGATGTTGATTGATGTCTTTCAGCTTTTAGTATTAAATATGGAATGTTATCCTTTCTATACGTACTTCCTTGTCTTAATTCTGCTGCTGGTTTCATTAATTTTTTCCTCCTAAATTTTACTTTTTATTTATAATTTGTTTTCTAATCTATTCTTTTTCTCAATTTAAGAAATTATTTTTAAAATGAATTTATTGCATTTAATATTTTATTAAATATGTAGCTGTCACTACTACTCTCATTTTTTTATAAATCTGATTGGCTTCATTTTCATTTATTTTTCTCACATCCTCTGTATCTTCCAACACTTCAAATTGCCCTTGACTCATATTTTTTAATCCGCCAATTTCATTATTATTTACCTTTAACATTTCAATAGCTCTTACTTCAGCATTTCGTGAAGCATCTACAACCATATCCTTTTTATATCTTTCAATATTTGTTATAAAATATTCTGGCTCATTTATCTGAATATTATCGCTTTGAAGCTTTAATTCAGATAATTTTTCAAAAAACTCCTCAGCCTTGTCAATATTTTTAGTAACAATTGAAATTGTTTCAACTCCATCATAATCTGAAATTTTAGTATTTGGCACAACTGCAGTGGAATTTACAGCTATCTGCTGTTTTGTATTCGATGTATTTTCAATATAATTTGGCTGAATCCGTAAGTTTCCGACATTATAATCATTTTCATTTATTTTCAAATTTTTAATCAAGTCGGTAACCAATTTTTCCTTTTCTGACACACTACTTTTTAATTCATCAATATTTTCACTCTTTTCAGAAATTACAATGTTTATAAGTGCCTTATCAGCCTTTATTCTACGTTCTGCCACTCCCTTTACTGTAATTCTGTTTTCATCCTTATTTGCTTTATTCATAGCATTTGAAATTAATGCTGAAGATATTATTAACCCAAAGGATAATATTGTAGGAATTATTATAAATTGTATCTTTTTCAATTTTTACTCCTTTACTGAACTTTATAAATTATTATAATATTCAAGTATTTCAAAATTATGATTCACACACAAAAGTTCTATCAAATTATAGATTATTTTACAAAAAAAGTCAATTATTATCTTCCCCACTTTTCAGGATTTTTACTCCATTCCAAAGCAATTTTTGCTTCATCTTGTGTCAAATAATCAGTTTGAGCCAATAATTTTATTAAAACATCAAAATTTGAAAGTGAACTGAACTTACAATTGTATTTTGCATAATTTTTCTTCGCACTGTCAAATCCGTAAGAAAAGATTGATTTTACTTCCAGCTCCTTCACTTCTTCCTTTTGAAGCACATCAACTGCAATAAGGCTGCTTTTTCCTGTTGTAATCAAATCTTCAATTACAACAACTTTTTTCCCTTTAACTTCAGCTCCTTCAATCTGTTTTCCTACACCATGATCTTTTGGCTTGTTTCTCACATATGCAAGCGGTTTTTTCATTCTGTCGGCAATAAATGCAGCCCAAGGGATTCCCGCTGTTGCTACTCCCACAATCACATCCACATTCTTGTCAATTCTTTCAACAAATGCTTCAACAATTGTGTCCCTCTCATCTGAAAAACCTAGGACATAGCGGTTATCACAGTAAATGGGGCTTTTTATCCCAGAAGCAAATGTAAACGGCTCTCCCACATTAATTTTTACCGCTTTCACATCAAATAATGCCTTTGCTACCTTTTCTTCCAATGTTAAATTCACCATTTTTTTATTTCCTTTCACCTTTCAAATTTTGATTTTTTTACTTTATTTCTAAATATTTAATAATTATCTAAATAGAGGTAAACAAATTACTTCAAAAAATTAATTTCCTTTCCATTATGACTATCATTAATTTTTCCATTTTCATAAACAATTTTTCCATTTACAATTGTCATTGTGTTTTTTCCCTTTAATTTCCAATTTTCATAAGGAGTCCAGCCACACTTTGACTCAATTGTGTCATCTACACCAACAATCCACTCTTTTTGCGTATCAACAACTATTATGTCAGCAAAAAAACCTTCCTGCAACTTCCCTCTTTTTTCAATTTTCATTATTTTCGCAGGATTTTCACACATCAACTTTTGTATTGCTTCAAGTGATATTTTCCCTTCGTTAGAGGCATTTATCATAAGTGCAAGCGAAGTTTCCACTCCTGGCATTCCAAATGTAATTTTTTCCAGTTTTTCACTTATCAAATGTGGTGCATGATCCGTTCCAATTGTGTCAACTTCCCCACGATTTATTGCCTTCCACAAAAATTCATTATCAGATTTTTCTCTTAATTCAGGCTTCATTCTTAGAAGCATTTTATTTCGTTCTGTACTTTCACGAATTTCAGTATTTAAAAATAAATGATGAGGAGTAACTTCGGCATAAACTGGATGTTCTTTTGTATTCAATTCATTATTTCTCTTGGCATTTATAACTTTTTTCAATTCTTCTGCTGAAGGAATATGACAAACGTAAAGCCCTCTTCCATAATTTTTATTTAATTCTATCGCCTTGTCAATCATCTCATTTTCAGCGTGAACCAGTACCAACTTAGAATTTCCAAACACTTTTTTCAATACTTCATCATCTTCAATAAGCATTTCTCCAGTTGTTACATTCATAAAAATTTTTACAGTATTTGCATCACCATTTTTCAAAACCTTTTTTATTTCCTCAACATTGTCATTTTTACTTCCACCAAAATGAAATCCAAAGTTCACAATCGACTTTTCACCTGCCAATTTTTTCTTTTCCAGCAAATTTTCCAATGTCGTAGTCGTAGGAATCGTATTTGGCATATCATAAAAAGTCGTAATACCAGCTTTGGCACATGCACGTGAACCTGTTGTAAAATCTTCTTTGTATGTAATTCCTGGCTCCCTCATATGTGTATGCACATCAATAATTCCTGGCATTACTAATTTATCTTCAACATCAATAATTCTCACATTTTCATTATTTTTAAATTTGCTTTCATCAATATTTTCAGAAATTTCTTCAATAATTTCTCCATTTATCAAAATTTCAATTTTATTTCCAAGAACATCCGTTCCATTTTTTAGAATGATAATTTTATTTTTTGTCATTTTCACTCCTAAGTTCATCAATTAATTTAATTTTTATCTACCTTCTAGACTTTTTAACAGTCTTTCCATTTTCAAAATTTGCAAATCCAATTTTTCATCTAGTGACATATTTTTTTCTTTATTCCTTTTAGCTTTAGCTTCTAATCTTTTTTCCTGTGCAGGCGTAAGTTTTTTAGCTTTTGGTGCTTCTTTTTGAACTGGTGCTGCCGTTGTCTGAGGCTTTTCTTCTGTTTCTACTGTTTGATTTGATTCTGTTTCCTTTTCTGTTTCTGCTTTTTCTGTTTCATCTGAATTTACCTGATCTTGTTTCACATCTACATCTTGAGTTGTTTCAACTTTTGTATCTACATTCTTCGTATCTGTATTTTCACTATACCCAAGTTGATACGCTCCCAAAATTCCCAATACTAATAGCAATACTTTTTTTCTCATAATTTTCTCCTTCTATGTTTATAAATTTAATACTCCTTATTTTAATACATTTTCCTTTGAATTTCATTATTTTTATTTCAGTATTTATATTTTTTATTATTTTTATTTTACATTCAAAAAATTTCTAAATTTTACAATACTTCTGAAATCTCTTCTAAAATCAATCTCGCACTTTCCACAGGATCTGCAGCCTTTGTTATTGGTCGTCCAATCACAAGAAAATCAACTCCCTGTTTTATAGCATCCGATGGCGTCATAATCCGTGTCTGATCATCATTACTTTTCCCATCAGCATTCAATGTAAATTTTGGACGCACTCCAGGACAGACTGTTATAAAATCCTTTCCTAACTTTTCTTTCACATTCTTTGCCTCCTGTGGTGAACAAACAATCCCATGCATCCCGCTCTCTCTCGTAAGTGTAGCAAGATTTAAGACAATTTCCTCCAATTTAAGCTCACTTTTAAACATTTCAAAAATATCATTTTCACCCAAATTTGTCAAAACTGTTACTCCTATCAGAAGGCTTTTTGATTTACTTTCTTTTACCAATTCAGCAACTTCCTTCATAGTTTTGCTTCCATTTGAACAATGAATGTTAAACATAAATACATTTTTTTTAATAGCATTCGCACAAGCCATTTTCACAGTATTTGTAATGTCGTGAAACTTCAAGTCCAGAAATACTTTCTTCCCTTTTTCGTGCAAATAATCAACTAATTTTCCATCTGTATTAAGATAGCTTTCCAGCCCAACTTTGTACATCGAGATATTATCTCCCAGCTCTTCAACTAGTTTTTTTGCATCTTCCATATTATCATAATCCAATGCAACAAATATTCTTTCTTTTGCTTTTTCATCAATTCTAGCCATTTTTTAACTATCCTTTCTTTTAACTTCTCTTATTTCAAATGCTCCTATAAAAATCAAAAACAAAAATTCTATTGTAACTATCGGGAATACTGTAAAAAGTGGATTTGATTTAAAAATAGCAATCAATACCATCATTACAAGGTGTAAAAAAGCTGTGATTCCCCATGCTTTATAGTGAAGTGTAATTTTATATTTTTGATCAGCTGATTCCACATTTATAACTTTTTTTGGTGTTTTTGTAAAAAAATTGTTATATACCTGCAATATCTGCTCACCATAATCAAGATCAATTTCATTTTTTACATTTTTTAATTCTTCCACTCTTTCATTATTTATTCTTAATTTTAATACACCATTTTTATTATTTTCAAGCATTTTTGATTCTATTAGAATTTTAGGCATTTAATTTCTCTCCTCTCTATTAATTCATAAATTTGAAACTAAGCTGTCAAATAAATTTATTGAATTTGTATTTCATCTTCCAAAATTACCTTTTCACAATAAAAACATTTATATTTTTCCTTTTCTCCAGAATTATTTTTTTCAGAACCTTCTTTTATCCGAATAAATTTTGTTTCAATATTTTCATGATTTGAAATACATTTTGGATTGTCACATTTCATAAGTCCGATAACTTTGTCTAACCTGTCTAATTTGGTTTTTTCAATAACTTTATAATCTTCTATAATATTTATTGTCACATTTGGAGCTAGCAGTGCAATATTATTTAATTCCTTTTCTTCCAATATTTTTTCCTCAATTTTAATAATCCCTTTCCTTCCAAGCGAACTGCTTGGCATATTAGTTGCAACTGTTATTCTTTCACTGTATTCTTTTAATTTTAAGATTTCTACAATTGCAAAAACTTTTTCTGATGGGATGTGATCTATTACAATTCCATTTTTTATTGCTCTTATCAGCAATTCTCTTCCTTCAGACATAATCTTTCCTTTCTTAAAATAAATTTTTTATTCTAAAAATAATAAATTTACAGAAAAAACTCCTTATCCTTTCCTAAAACAGCCATCATCATCGCCTGTCTTACAGGAATCCCATTTTTAGCCTGCTTAAAGTACAAAGCATATTTTGTATTGTCTAAATCTTTATCAATTTCATCAACTCTTGGCAAAGGATGCAAAATTATCATGTCATCTTTACATTTTCCTACGATATTTTCACGATTTATAACATAAATTCCCTTAACTTTCTCATAGTCTTCCACATCTGGAAATCTTTCCTTCTGAATTCGAGTCATATAGAAAACGTCAATTTTATCAAGGCAATTTCTAAAATCTTCTAAAATTTCATATTTTATTCCATTTTTTTTCAAATCTTCCAATAAATAATTAGACATTTGTAAAATTTGCGGTGCTACAAAATAAATCGTCGGATTAAAATGTGTAAGTGCCTTTGTCAACGAATGGACTGTTCTTCCATACTTTAAATCTCCAACAAATGCAATTTTTAAATTTTCAAGTGTTCCCTTTTCTTCCAAAATTGTATATAAATCGAGTAAAGTCTGGCTAGGATGCTGATTAGATCCATCTCCTGCATTTATTACAGGTTTTTTTGATGTCTCTGCCGCAAGCCGTGCTGCACCATCAAATGGATGCCTTACAACAATCACATCTGAATATGCTTCAACCATTTTTATAGTATCTGTAAAAGATTCTCCTTTTTTTACAGATGACTGTTCCACAGGCGGTAATGATAAAACATTTGCTCCAAGCCGCATTGCAGCCGATTCAAACGACATTTTGGTACGTGTACTTGGCTCAAAAAACAAAGTTGAAATAATTTTACCATGTAAAAATTTCAATTTTTCCTCTTCCGAACAATTTTCGATTTTTCTTGCCAATCTTAAAATATCAAGAATTTCATTTTTTTTCATATCATTCATAGAAATAATATTTTCCACTACTATGCCTCCATTGAATTTCAATATTTTCTTAAATTTATGATAACAGATTTTATAAGTATTTGCAAATTTTTTCTTTTGTAAGAATAAAATAAAAATTTTAAAAACTTTAATGTTAATAAAAAAATTAGAAGTCAATTCATAAAAGAATATATTCTTCTAACTTTTTTGTTTATATTATTTATTTGAAGATTCTGGATTGTATCTTAAAACTCTCGTAGCATTTAAAACAGCAAGCAATGCAACTCCAACATCAGCAAATACAGCTTCCCACATTGTTGCATCTCCAAAAAGCCCTAAAGCCATAACAACTATTTTTACAGCAAATGCAATAGTAATATTTTGCCATACAATTTCCTTCGTCTTCTTAGCAATCTTAATGGCTGTCACTATTTTAGACGGCTCATCATTCATTATTACAACATCAGCAGCCTCAATAGCCGCATCACTTCCAGCTCCTCCCATTGCAATCCCAAGATCAGCTCTGGCAAGCACAGGAGCATCATTTATTCCATCACCTACAAAAGCAACTTTCCCTTTTTCACTTTTAGTTTTATAAATTTCCTCAAGTTTTTCAACTTTCTCATTTGGAAGCAATTCAGTAAATACCTTATCAATTCCAAGTTTCTCAGCTATATTCTTACCAATGGCTTCATTATCGCCAGTAAGCATCACGATTTCCTTTACTCCATTTTCCTTCATGCCTTTAATCGCTCTTGCCGAATCTTCCTTCACTTCATCTGAAATTAATATATTTCCAATATATTTTCCATCAGCCGCCAAATAAATTGCAGTTCCTAAATTTTCTTTTTTATCAAAAGTAATATTTCCCAAATTCATTAATTTAGAATTTCCAGCCAAAAACTGATGGTTATTTATATTAACTTTTATTCCAAATCCTGAAATTTCTTCAAAATCCTTTACAACATTTTCATCAACTTTGGATGCAGAATTTTCATATTCTGACACGATTGACTGTGCAATAGGATGATTGGAAAATTTTTCAATATGTGCTGCATACTTTAATAATAAAGGTTTTGTCAATTCAGTTTTATTATTTTGAAAATCATTAATTTTTATATTGTTTTCAGCATTTACTTCTGTAACTTTAAAAATTCCCTTTGTCAAAGTTCCAGTCTTATCCATAACAACACTTTCTAAATTGTTCAAAACCTCCAAATAATTTGTTCCTTTTATCAAAATCCCATGTCTTGAAGCTCCACCTATTCCTCCAAAAAATCCTAAAGGAATAGAAATAACCAAAGCACAAGGACAAGATACTACAAGAAATATCAAAGCACGGTAAATCCAATCTGAAAAAGTTGCACCTTGAATTAATAGTGGAGGAAATATTGCCACAATTAATGCTGTAATAACGACTACTGGAGTATAATATCTTGCAAATTTTGTTATAAAATTTTCTGTCTTTGATTTTTTGCTTCCAGCATTTTCCATTAAATAAAGTATTTTTGAAACAGTAGATTCAGAAAATACTTTTGCAACTTGAATTTCTATAAGCCCATTTTTATTTATAAATCCACTTAAAACATCATCTCCAGCCTTCGCTTCCCTTGGCAATGATTCTCCAGTCAATGCTGAAGTATCAAAAGTTGAAGCACCTTTTACTATTTTTCCATCCAAAGGAACTTTTTCCCCTGGTTTTACCACAATAATTTCTCCAACTTTTATTTCTTCAGGCGAAACTTTTTTTATTCCTTCTCCAACTTTAATATTGGCATAATCAGGGCGTATGTCCATAAGTGAAACAATGGATTTTCTGGAATTATTAACTGCAATCCCTTGAAATAGCTCACCAAGCTGGTAAAATAACATAACAGCCACACCTTCAGGATACTCTCCAATAGCAAATGCCCCAACAGTCGCAATCGCCATCAAAAAGTTCTCATCAAAAACTTGCCCATTTAATATATTTTTAAATGCAGAAAGCAGAACATCGCCACCAATTACAAGATAACTTACCAAAAATATCACAAGTTTTGGAATAAATAAAGTTTTTGGAACAAAAATTCCCAATACAAATAAAACCCCGCCAATTAGCAATTTTTTCTTAATTTTACCTGTATCTTCCCCTTCAGAAGAACTCTCTCCCGCCTGGACTTTTGGAACAAAAACTTTCACCCCATCCTCAATTTTATCCACTTCCGTCTGAATAAGCTCAACAAGCTCATTTTCAGAAATTTCATCAGCAAGAACAACTATTTTCTTCCCAAGAAAATCAACCGTAGCCTCCTTAATCCCCTCCAAAGTATTTATCTTCCGCTCAACTTTAGCCGCACAATTAGGACAATCCAGCCCTTCAACAGACAACATACATTCATTACTTTTCATGGCAACCTCCATTTTTTATTTATTACAATAAATTTTAATTTTAATAGAATATATGAACACTTATTCATATATAATATACTATATTTATCAAAAGTTGTCAATGATTATTTTTATTTTTTTGTTGCACTTGACCTTATAAACAATACATCCTAGTTAATTTCTTACTAAATTGACTTTTTTAACCTTGACACAACCTCAATATGAGGTGTAACCGGAAACATATCAACCGTAATCATTTTCAATAATTCATACCCATTTTCATGCAAAACCTTCAAATCAGTATTAAATGTTTTTGGATTACACGACACATAAATTATATCCTTCACACCATATTTTAGCAATTTATTAAGCGTCTTGTCACCAACGCCTGCACGGGGTGGATCTAAAATTATAATATCTGGCTTGATTCCATTTTTATCAAACTCATCTAATTTTTCAAAAACATCTCCTGCGATAAAATGAGCGTTTTCGACACCGTTCAATTTTGCATTTTCATTTGCTTTTTCAACAGCTTCTTCCACAAGCTCAATCCCATAAACCTGCTTTGCCTTTTTTGAAACAATTTGCCCAATTGTCCCTGTTCCACTGAATAAATCAAATACAATTGAATTGTGAATATTTTCCCCTTCTATTTCATCCAAATAATCTAGCACTTTTTCATATAATTTTTCTACTGTTTTTGAATTTGTCTGAAAAAAACTATATGGACTAATTTTAAACTTCAATCCTAAAATTTCTTCTTCCAAATCTCTTTTTCCAAAAAGAATTTCCTCACTTTCAGAAACAACCGAATCAGAAAAATTGTCATTAAATGTATGTAAAATCCCTGTTATTTCAAATCCATTTTCAAGCTTCAAAGCCAACAATCCTTCAACTAAACCTTTTTGAAATTCCAATTTTTTCTCATCTTCAATTTGAGTTGTAGTAACCATATTTACTAAAATTTGTTTCGTAAAATCCGCTTTTCTAATAACTAAATTCCTAAAAAAGCCAATATGATCCAATCTATGATAAAAATCCAGCCCTGTCGTTTTTGAAAACTCATTACAAAAAACATAAATTTTATTAAAGTTATCATCCATCAATTTCAATCCATCTACTTCAACAATATCATGAAAACTGTTTTGTTTATGAAGTCCCAAAATCATAGGTCCGTCTTTCATAGCATTTCCGTAACTAAATTCCATTTTATTTCGATATTTTTCCACTTCGACACTTCTAACTGGCTCTTCAAAAGTAAAATCATATTTTGCAATTTTCTTCACTTCCTTTTCAATGTTAGAATTTTTCATCGCAAGTTGCTCATCATATGAATAATACTGATAATTACAACCACCATTTTGTCTAGCAATTTTGTCATAAATCGCATTTTTTCTACCTGCAAAATCAATAATTTCACATCGAATCAATTCATACTTTCTTCTTCTTTTCACAAAAATACCTTCAACAATTTGTCCTTCAGCAGCATTTATATTTGGAAAAATCCTATTTTCATCATCTCCATAAAAACCGTACGCACGACCTTTCGTATTAAGTCCTGCTATTTTCAGCTGTATTTTATCACCTTTTTTTAAAATTTTTTTCTCTTTATTTTCCATTCCATCTCCATTTTCCTATAAAATTTTCTCACTTTAATTAAAAACAAATTTGGTAATCCCATCATTTATACAAGATTACCAAACAAATTTTCTGCAATTTTAAAAATTAATTTCTATTTTTATTTTTATTTAGATTCAATATATTTTTTCAATCTCGCAATCGCTTCTTCCAATACAGGCAAGTCATGCACAATCGAAAATCTCACATATCCTTCCACTTGAAATGTAATTCCTGGAATTATTGCCAATTCAGTCTTTTCCAACAAATCCAAAATAAAATCAAAAGAACCTACATCTTTAAACTTATCAATTGTTTTGTATGTCGCAAATACATAAAATGCCCCTTTGGGTTTCAAGCACTTGAATCCTAATTTTTCAAGTTCTTTCACAAAATAGTAAACTCTTTTTTTGTAAATTTCTGACAATTCAGTTGTATCTGAACAATAGTCGAGTGCAGCAATTGCTCCATATTGAGATAATGTAGAAGCACTTGTCACAGTATATTGACTTATTTTTTTTATTTGAGCTTGTAATTTTTCATTTGCAAGTGTATAACCAAGTCTATGTCCAGTCATTGAATGTGATTTTGAAAATCCATTTACAACGATTAACTGCTCTTTTAATTCATTATAATATTTTGCAAAAGAAGTAAATTTTTCAAAAGCGATTGAAGCGTAAATTTCATCGCTTAACAAATAAATTTCTTTATCTTTTAAAAATTTTACAATTTTAATCATTTCTTCTTTCGGCAATGTAATTCCTGAAGGATTATTTGGATAAGTCAAAATTATTAATTTAGTTTTTGGTGTAATATATTTTTCCAAGATTTTCTCAGTCAAAATAAAATTATTTTCTTCCAAATCCATAAAAATGGTTTTTGCTCTTGCAACTCTAATTAATGGCTCATATCCAACATACGCTGGAGTTGGAATTAACACTTCGTCATCTTCTGCAAGAATTGTTTTAAGTGTAGAAGAAAGTCCTTCAGTCGAACCAACTGTAACTAAAACATTGTCTTTGTTGTAATTTCCTCCAAATTTTTCATTATAAAATTTTGCAATTTTCTCTCTTAATTCAGGCATCCCACCCACAGGTGAATATTTGATTGGGCTGTTTAAAGCATGATAAGCGATTGCTTCCTTTACTTTTTTCGGTGCATCCGTATCTGGCTCCCCAATTGTCATATTTATTACATTTTTATAAGACGACAATCTTTCATGAATTTTTCTTATATCTGATATTTCTATTCCTTTTATTATTGGATCTATGTACATTTTCAAAACCTTCTTTCTTTACGTTTCATATTTATTTTTTATCAATAACCCATTATATCATATTTTTCGTTTATTTTATAATTTTTATTAAATTTTCCATTGTCATTTTTCACTTTTTTTGATAAAATTAATATATAAAAATTTTAATTTATGCTATTTTTCATTTGAATAGTAAATTTATTACAAATTCTTTTTGCAATAAGAAATTAAATAAATTATAATTTCTGTTTTAATGGGATTTAGTATTAAAACTTAAATGGAAAGGAAAGGAAATGGACAATAAAAATCAACAGGCAATTGATGCCAATATGATAATTAAAATTCTTTATAAAGATAAAGCCCTAATTGCTTTAACAACAATATTAGTTGTAATACTATCAACAATTTTCGTATTTGTACATAAATCATTCAAATCGGAAATAATACTTTATGGAAACGACAAAGTTCTTACAGAAATTGGAGAAAATTCACAATTTTCACTAACTTCATTTGATTTTTTCAATTACTTGAAAAAAAATTCAAAGACTTTAAAAAATGTAAATTTACCTGATGACAAATTTCTAAAGGAAATGACAACAAGATTGACTGCTCAATCTGAAACAAATGATCCTATGGTAAAAGTAAAATTTTCTACAAATAGCAAATCCGAAGGAGAAAATTTTGCAAAGGAATACCCAATACTTGCACAAAATTATCTTCTTGAAAGAAAAAACAACTTTTTGGATTCACAAATAAAACTTTTAGAGCAACAATACAGTTTTTTGACAAAAAATGTTGATATCAGAACCACAAAAGATTCATTAACAGACACTCTTGTATCAAGACTGGCATATTACCGTTTGTTAAAAAATGATCCAAATCCAGTTGTAAAATTTATAAATTCTACAACAAAACCTTCTTTAAATAAAAAGCTGGTTATCGCTGGTTCATTATTTTTAGGAATTTTCTTAGGAATATTAATTGCATTTATGAAGGAATTTTCAACAACACTAGATTGGGAAGACATTAAAAAAAGAAAAAATTAAAAACAATAAAATTAAAGGGATTATCTTGTATTTTAAGATAATCCCCATTTTTTATTAATGAACTTAAATTTGTTAATTCATGCCAAACCCAATTTAAAAATAAAAGTTATATTTTTATTATTTGCTAACAAGAGATTTGAACCATTGTATAGATAAAAAACTTAAGTCATCTAATACTATTAATTATCCAATTTCAACCATTTTTCTCTTTCTTTTATCAAAAGTTACCATTTCAGTAATTCCAAATTCCTTCACATATTCTCCCGCTTCCTTGATTTTCATTCCAACATGTTCAGAATAATGCGAATCACTTGATAAAATTACAGGAATATCATATTTTTTCACATATTCCATAAAATCCCTATACGGCGTAATTTCCTTAATTGGATACCGATAAAATGTACCAGTATTTACATCCACAATCATATTATTCTTTTTTAGGCATTTAGCCGTACTTTCAAGCAACTTATCAACATCTTTCTTCTCAGGAATATTTTTAAACAATCTCAAATTGAATGGATGTCCCAAAATATCATACATTCCTGTATTTGCCACATCTTCAATTTCTTTTGCATAATCCTTCCAAATTTGCACCAAATTACCATCTGTAAATTTATGCTTCAAAGCACTAAAATCAAATCCCCAACCCTTAATAAAATGAATTGAAACAATTAAATAATCAAAGTCATATTTAGATAATATTTCCTTAACTTTTTCCTGATTTCTAAAATTACAAACTTCAATTCCAAATTTTACTGGATAGCCTTTTGCTTTCAATTTATTTATAAAATCTCTGTATTCATCCAATGTATGAACAAATTTAGTTTTCTGTTCAAGCCATTTTTTCTGAAAATTCCCAGTTTCACTATCATCCAAAATTAACTCATCATAATACAAGTCCTTAAATTCCTTAAATCCATGGGTATGCTCTGTAATCCCTATTTCTGTCAGCCCCATTTCCTTTGCCTTTTCAAAAAAAGGATTTACATAATTCTCGTTATAACTTCCATATTCAAAGTGCATATGATAATCTACCAACATAATATTTCCTCGCTTTCATATATTGTATCCAAAATAAAGAAAAAAGCCATCCCAAAATTTACCATTTTGAAACAGCCTTTTTTACACAAAATTAATTAATCGATTATTGAGAAATTACATTTGTTGCTTGAGGTCCTTTTGGTCCTTCTTCTACATCAAAACTTACTTCTTCACCTTCGTTAACTGTTTTGAATCCTTCTTTATTAATTTTTGAGAAATGTAAGAAATAATCATTTCCATCTTCTCCTGAAATAAATCCAAATCCTTTTTTTTCGTTAAACCATTTTACTTTACCTAACAAAGTATTACCTCCTAAAATTTTAATACCTCAAACAACTTGTTACTGTTACAAATATCTATATTTTGTTACACTTACTTCTTGCTTTTGGTTATCTATAAGTATTATACCATATTTTTCAAAAAAATAATAGCTTTTTTTCTTAATTTTTTAATTACTTTTAAGAATTTGTTTATAAAGTACACTAAAATTCCTTTAAAAATAAAGTAATTATGCTCTTTTAAGGAATCTCAAAATTTTTTTAATTGCCATATTTTAAATTCTAAATTTACAATTTTTATTGTAATAAAACTCTTGTAATTTTACTAAAAACAATATAAAATATAGTTATAATAATTATTTTAAATCAATTACAAAATAAAATTTAATTAAAAGGAAGTGATAATTTATGAACCTAAAAAAATATATTCTATTAGGATGTTTAGCAATTTTTGCCGTAATTAGCTGTGGAAAAAAAGAAGCAAAACAAGATGAAGATCAAGATGAAATCCAAATCGAACAACAAAGTGTAGATAATACTGCCGCCAATAACAGCAATAATTCCCAAGAAAATACCGCCGCTTCATCAGAAGTTCAACCAGCCGCACAAGCTGCAGAAGCCGCAAATAAAACTACAGAAAATATCAATGAGAGTGCTAATATTCAACCACCTTCACAAGTAAAAGCTGAAGAAGTAAAAGCTAGTAAGACTTTACAACACGTAGATAAACTTATTGGTAAGGAAATTCCAATGGAAGATAGAGTTTTAGTATTTTCTAAACAAAATAACCAATACAAAATAACCTACAAAGGCGAATCAGAAAATGGAATGCAAGTTGATACTAAAAATTTAACCTTTAATGAAAAAAATGACAGCCTAACAGATGGTAATTATACATTCAAGTTAAAGAAAAATAAATTGGGATTATATGCAGGAAGCCAATTTCTATTTACAGTAGATTAATTTTTTTTATTTGATTTAACTAAAAAACACTTAATTATCATTGAGTATTATTAAACTTATTTGGTAACTAAAACAAGGGGTTTTGACCCCTTGTCATAAATAATTATATTATTTAAAAATTTATAAAAGCTTATAATTCCTTGCTTGACTTTTCTAAAAATTTTAAAACTTTTTTTATATTTTAAAAATCTAAATATTTTTTTCTATTCAATAGTTATTTTTCTAGGAATAACTCTCTTTTTCTCAGTAATTTTTCTGTCTTTTCCTAAATTATCCAAAATTTTAACTAAATACTGATAAAGTTCTTCATTGGTATAATTTTCCTGTTCCATTTGTAATTTTAAATTAATATAAGCAATTATAGCATCTCTTTCTACACTTCCATTTAAACAATTTACATAAAAATTTACATCATAAATATCTAAATTCTCCTTTTTAGAAGCCTCTTTCCCAAATAATTTCAAAATTTTAGGATGAAGTGTCCCCAATTCATGTTTTGAAGAATATTTTATATTTATAAGTTCCAGTAAATTAAAATCACGTCTTAAATCTCTAAAACTATTATAGTCATTTCTAAGTTCCGCTCCTATTCTAGTAATAAAACGTGTTATTTCAATTTCTCCAATTTTACTTTTCCAAAGTTCTTTTGTTTTGTTATTATTTTCTTCTTGAATTTCCAAACCATTCGAAATTTTATTTTCAATTTCAGTATTTTCACTATTACTCGCTCCAATATCTAAAATTTCCAATGAAAAATCAGCACTTCTAATATAAAATTTTCTTTCTTCAAAATCTGAAAATAATTTTAATTTCAAAATATATCTATTCTCAATCTCAGGCATATTAAATTTATAATCTTCATTCATCCAAAAGATTTTTTCATTATATTTAATAATTCCCCTTGTCACAGTAACTTTTTTATTATCTAAATCTGTAATAAGGTCAAATCCCGAGATTATTCCATCTTTTTTATCCAAATATAATAAATCCGTCAATTCCGCAGGATTATCCCTCAATAAATCAAGTGCTTCCTTATTTATCACCTGCCCATTCCCAAATATCGGATATTTATTTTCAATCATTTTTCCCCCATTTTATTTCTTTAGCCTCTTTATTTTTTTTATTTTCCTTTATTAATACTAATAATTTTTATTAATTTCAACCTGCAAATTCTTCAAATTTCCTGCAAAAGTTATATTTAGCTGACAAATTCCATTATCTGCATCAATCACATGAGATAAGTCATCTCCCTTTTGCATAATTCCATTTACAAATTTTGTATCTTTTAACCAAATTGATTTTTGACTTTCAGGATTTGTGCTAAAAAACATATTTAATTTGTCTTCTTTAAAATCTGTTGTCGTAAATCTCAATGTTCTTTCAATGTAAGTCGTTGTAAGTGTCTTATAAAGCGGCTCATATCCTCCATCTAGATTTTTTAGCAAAGTTCTTGCCTTATAAACGACAATATTTCTAATTTTTTCACGTGCTACATTCGCATTATCCGATGAAAATACGAATCCATAATTAAACTGATTTATTCTATCTTTTATTGTATTTGTAAATCCTGATATTTCCTTAGACATTGTTGTTTTCGCATGATATGAGTTATCCTTTTCTTCAATATCAAAACGTACTCCTGGATAAAGCGGCGATACATTTGAAAATCTTTCCTTTAGATAATTTGGACATTGTATCGCACTAATTATTCCAGCTGCAACATAAGATGCATCTATATACACACCTTCTATCCAAAATTTTAACAAATCTTCCTGTTCTTTTGAAAGCAATACTCCTGTTTCCTCTTCAAATTTCATTTTATAATCTAGCATAACTCCTGATTTATCCTTTGGAATTATTGTAAAATTAGGAATTACTGGAACTAAGTATTCTGAATATTTTTGATTTTCTAAAATTTGAGTTTTTTCAATATATTTATCTACACCAGTTGTTGCAAGATTGTCAAATGAAGTTTCAGGCTTTCCTTCAAAGTTAAAAAATACTTGAACTTTATATTCTGCCAAAACAGTCATTAAATTTGTTAATACTTCTATTGTATTCTTCTCTGTTTTTTCCTCATTTTTAGTCCCCATAAATCTTTCACGAACTTTTTTCTCTGATTTTTTCATATCCAAATCAACATTTGGATAAATCCCAAACCATACTGTATTATCAAAATCATTTTTCTCATTAGTCGTATTCAAAAATGCACGTAATTTATCCTTATTTCCAGCCTTTACAATCATTTCAGGTTTTACATTTGTAATCAAAAGTGTCGGTTTCATAAGCCCCATTCTAACATCATACTGCTCAAAAAACATTTTCACACCCAATATTTTTTCAATCAAAGGCTTCGCAATTTTTATAAAATCCTCTTGAGCCGATTTATAAAATGCCAAATAATTATTATAATTTTGAACTTCCTGCTTAGGATCTACATCCACAAATGTTTTCGCAAGCGGCACAAATGTTCTAACAACCAAATCACTAATATACTTATTTGGTTCATCTGTCACATTTTCATAGTCATCCCTAAAGGCCTCAACCAGAGCTGTTGTATTTTTTTCTTCAATCATCGCAAGTGAATTTTGATTTTCCTGCTTATACTCAATTACCTCAAGTTCTCCTTTCTCTCCAACCTGTAACATTCCCAATTTTATTTTCTCTGATTTAAAATTGTTCGAATCATTTCCAATTAATAGCCGAGTTTTTATGTCTTCAATTGCAAGCGGCAACATTCCAAGTACATTACTATAATTTTCAGAAGCCTCCTCAAACTTTGTATTAAGTTTATCCCCCAATTCTAACTTTTTAGGATTCTCATCATCCAATTCTTCATACTTCTGAAAAATATGAGCAATCTCTTTTCTTGTCTGCTTAATATCCTCAATAACCTTTTTCGGAGAAATTAACTCCAAAATATTTTCAAACTTAAAATCTACATTTCTATTCCCTTGTGACTTTCTAGCTTCAATCAATGTACTTAGCATTTTAAAAAATGTATTCCCATTATTAATCTTAATTTCTGTCACAAGATCCTCAGGTACTCCTTCAGGTTTTTTCAAAATATACTTGATACTCTGACTCTCTGCATCAAAATAACTATACACTTTCGGATCAAATTTTTCCAAAAACTCCTCAAAACTCCCAACCAAAAGATGCCTATTAATCTCAATAATATTTTCATCATCCAACGAATCCATATTTCTAGCATCATTAACAAGTGTCAAAATATCCATTTTCTCTGGATTAATTTCCTCAAACAAAATAGTTCGATTAGTCTGATTTATAACATTTTTATTCCTCATATTCCTTTCAAAATTACTTTTAATACCATAAAAATTATTTTCAGTCAACCTGCATTAATTTTATGTATTATTTCAAATAATTTCAATTCTCCCCCTTCTATATATTAATTAAATTTTAATTAATATTATTTTAAACTAAAATTCAAAATTTGTCAATATATTTTTTATGAAATTAATAAATCTAATATATAATATTTCTCACCTACTTTTTTTAAATAAATTTCTTCAAACCTGCTCATCGAATCATATTCCGAAGAACAGCTAACTGTACCATATACATCTCCATCAACATATCCTAATTTTTCAGGTTTTTTTGTTATTTGAATTGAACAACTGTAATTAGCACCTTTAATTTTCACGGACTTTTTAATATTTTTGACATAATTTAAATTACTCAATTCACTCTTTAATTCTAAAAGTAAATTTGAAGTTTTTTCAAAAAACTCACTATTATTTTGGGTATCATCAAAATATTCTCTATATTTTTTAAAAATATCTTCATCATATTTTTCTAATGTATAACTTTTACTTTTCCGAGCCGTAACAACAGTATCAATAATCCTTTTAAGTGATACAGTCATTTCCTTATTATTCAATTTTTTATTATCAAAACTCATTTTTTGCAATATCTTTTGTGGCTTTTTTTCTATATTTTCTTTATACTTAATATTATTAAACAAATTGTCATTATTTTTACTACAACATGAAATTAAAGCTAGTATTATTATTTTAATTAGTAATTTTATCATTTTATCTCCTTTATCCTACTGTACCTGTATTTTTTGAATCTGTAATTATTGGTAGTTCTTGCTCTTCTGGTTTTACTGTATAACTTTTGGGTTTCATAAAATAATCAATTCTACTTGGCTCAAAAGCCGTTTTATTAATTTCATTATTTTGATTTCCGCCTAAAAATACATACATTCCATTTTTTCTTTTTCCAACTAATATTGCTACGTGGCTATAACCTTTTCGAAATTTAAAAATTCCTATAGCTCCTACAAAAGGTTTAGTTTTTTCACCTTCAAACCATCCTCTTTTTGGTAATTTTGGTCTTGGCGCAACTCCCCAATCATATCCTCCAACAGAAGGATCAGATGAATTCTTATATCCTGCTGTTTTCATGCAATATGTTACAAATGCTGCACACCATGCAATTTCAGTAGGTTTTTTATCTGTTCCAAAATTTGCATAAGGAAAATATGTTTTTTGTATTCTATTATATAAACTCCGGCTAGATTCTTTTTGCCCTTTATATTTCTTCATTTCTTCTTCTGCAACTTTTATCCATGGCGCCCTTCCTTTGACTTCTTTATGTGGGCAGTTATCTATATCACATTTTTCAGACTTTCTTTCTAATTTTTTATCTGCTTTAACTGTTGAAACCTGTCCTTTTGATACATTATTTTCTAAATTATCTGTATTCTTATTTCTTTCTTCTTTATTTTTATCTTTAGAATCCTGCTCAACTTTCTTCTTCACATCATCCTGAACGCCATCAACATTATTCAATCCCTTTGAAGAATTATGAGTTTCACTCCACTCTCGTTGACTAAACGGACACACAGCCACTCTTTTTCCATTTTTCCTTATTGCATTTAGTACATCTACTTCAGTTGGAGGATATTCTGTTGATGTGTATAATGTTTTACCTATTTCAATCCAGCTTGTAATATCTGAAGAATTTATTTTATGATCTGTAGCTTCTTTTGTTTGTTTTACATTATTTTGTATTTTGTAATCCTTTAATTCTATCTGTTCTGTATTTGAAGTTTTTATATCGCTATTTAATTCTGCTTCAATCTGTTTTTTTTCATTTTCCGTTATTGTCAAATTTCCAGCCCGCATTAAATACCCATAAGCTATTACAGGCAACATTTTTCCAGAATAAAAGTTTTTTTGCTCGTAATCACACAAACTTAACCCATGTTTTTTTATTATTCCCTTTGTATCAAGTTCAGGTCCAGATTTTTGTTTTACACTTTTATATGCCTCTTTAAATGCATCCAAAATTTTTTCTCTCAAATATTTTTCTTTTTCTGAAGAAGTCTCCTTTTCAGCAATTTGAATTTTCGTCTTATTTGCACCATTCATTGTGCTACTTTTAAATCTGTTCCATTTAGAAAATTTTTGTGCTTCCTTTTTTAATTGCGTTTGCATAAAATCATTATTTACATCGCTACAAATATTTATCAGCAGTTTATATTGACAATCAGCATCCCTAACAGCTTCATTAACTTCCTTATCTTTAGTAACTGCCGTTCCAGCTTCCTTTTGTCCAGCGTCATCGATACTTATAGTTCCGCCATGCTGACATTGAATAGTTGAAATATCCAGCAATGCAGGCTTATTTCTAACTTTTACATCCGTATTTTTCTCCCACATCCCCATTAATGCAGGCTGGCAAGTCCCAATTGCACTGCAAGATTTAAAAGGCTGAATATTCGTATCATTTATATTAGCCTGTTTTCCGCCTTCAAGCATTACACTGTCCTCTTTTATGATTAATCGGCTAATATCCCTTCCAAGCGTACATTTTAGCATACAATTAGTATTTACAAATAACTCTCCAGTAGGATTTATAATATTTTGCAGATCATAAAATAACTTGTAAAAGGAATACAAATCCATTGAATCAACATTTGCCGCATAATCCCGCAATTCCTTGCTATTTTTAAATAATCCCAAAATAATGTCTTTATCCTTTTCAAAATCCGAATTATCCCTGTAATTTTCATAAACTTCATCTATCAAATCACTTATTTTCCTAATATTCCGCACTTTTATTGCCGATTTTGAAGTTATCCAGTCATTCAAGACAGTCGTTACCCTTATATCCTTCCCAATTTTTTCAAGTCTATTAAATAACCCACTTTCAATTTTTGATGGAATATCAATTCCTTTTTGTCTTTTTATATACCATAAAAGATAATTTCTCACAATATTGCTATCTTTATATTCATGGTTATCAAAATACTTAGTTTCATTTTCTTCCTTAAACCCAGTTTGCACCTTCAAAAATTCAATTATTATATTGTCAATCAATCTT
This sequence comes from Leptotrichia wadei, assembly GCF_007990545.2. NCBI lineage: Bacteria > Fusobacteriati > Fusobacteriota > Fusobacteriia > Fusobacteriales > Leptotrichiaceae > Leptotrichia > Leptotrichia wadei. Next base: position 734,009 of record NZ_AP019829.2, on the reverse strand, counting down.
CTCGACAAAGGAAACTGCCTAACTCCATTTTCATCAATAGAATAAGTTTTTTCATATTCTGCAGCATTTTCTCCAAGTTCCCTTATCAAATTTTCACATCTTGTCTTCTGTAACTCCAAAGCTGGCTTTTTAGCAACTTTTATAACAATTTCATCAATATCCTTTATTCCCTGCATATACTTGTCATACTTTTCAGGTAGCTGATTTTTTTCAACTTTAGTTTTTCCATCTTTTACATATATCTGAATCACACTTTGTATTTTATCCACATAATTCTTATCTTCCTTGAATTTATTTACAGGTTTTTTATCAGGATATTTCACATATCTTGCTGAATATTGACCAAGTACATATTCTAATGATTCTATAGCACTTTTATTAGGAATAGGATACGAATAAATATAATAAACTATATCTTGTATCCGCAAAATCTCATTATTTTCCTCTCTTCCCCTTAAAATATCAAATCCATGCTGCCTTATCACATTCCCAATCTTATCATTGTCCTTTGTCGCCTCATCATACATCTTCAAAATGACATTTATATCTTCCGTATTCTCTTCCAGCACCTTTTTCCCTGTCTTAGTTTCTAAATATTTTACATAATCCTCATTATAAATATTTTCATCTTGAAATTTAGCTTGCAGCCTTTTCAAAATCGCCTCATCAGGATTTACAAATGCCAATTCAGGAGCTTTCCCATTTTCAGCTCTATCCCTTTTATACTCTTCACTATCCCAAACTTCCTCAAATTTTTGACCATTAAATGAAAATACACCTTCTTTATTACTTTCATCACTTTCAGTTTTAGCATTATTTAGTGTCAAAACTTCTTTTTGTGTTTGTAAAGAGTTACTTGAAACATTAGATTTAGGTTTTGACTGAATTGTAGCCTGTTTATTTATATTTTTATTATCAGTTTGTGTATGATTTTTCTCTACAACTTTGTGATCCACTTCACAATTATCTTTAAATCCAATAATCACTGATAAATCATGCCCTGCTAAATTTACAGCATAAAGCAATGATGGCATTGCATTTCCATCTACCGGTATTCCCCAGACACCTTTAAAATTATTTCCCAAAGCATTAGACATTGCACCTTGACCACATAAATGTGAAGCTGCCAGCATTCCAGACGATGTAAGCAAAAAACTTTTACCCCTCAAATCTTCTGCTTTGTATCCTTGATTTCTCTTTTTCATTATTATTGTTTTTACTTTACTTTCAGAAGCTCTAACTTTTCCTGGTGCTATATAAACTGCATTTTTAGGAACAGATATATTTTTACAAATTTTATCCTTATGTTTTTTCAAGGTTGCCCATCTCATTTTTACTGAACGCATTATTACTTCATCTTGTGCCGCTGGATTATTTAAAAAACTCTGTTTCCCCTTTAACTTCCATTTTGTGGCACCTTCACCAATGAATCTGGCATTTGCCCAAGTCGAACCCTTCGGAAGCCATCCCATGTCCATTAAAACATCCGTCCCAATCTGATATTTTCCAATATAATATTTTTGATCTGCTAAATTATACTTTCCGCCACTTTCTAATTTAGCCAGCTTTTCAAAAAATGCAACCGCACTATCTCCAATATCTACCCCATTAAATTTCCTATTTACCACAATTAACTCCCCCTTTAAATTTTGAAATTTTTACAAAATCAGCTATTTTATCTTAACTGACTCTTATGTATATACCCTTTCATATAATATCCCCCCTCTTTATTATAAAAATACACATATTTCCAGTCTTTCTCATCTGAAATTTCTTCAACTTCAACATTATTCGCTAATTTATGAATTATTGAACTGTCTAAGTCATTGCTTTCTCTTACATTGACAGTATTTTCCTTTGAAGATGTTACAAAAACTTTACCCATTCCCTTAGACGATGTTAATCCAAAATCTCTGAATTCTTCTCGCCACATCTGTCCACTTTTCATATCAGTTATTGCATAATTTGTTCCCCCGCTTGCTGCAACTGCCGATAAAAACAGATTATTTCCATCAATACTTTCCAATTGAGAATCTAAATTTACAGTATCTCTTGCAATCACTTTTCCATTTTTCACAAAGACAGTTTCACTATTTGACTGCCCAGCATAAGCAAAAGGATAAGTAAGAGTGTATATTGAATAAACATTATTTGTAAAAAAAGCTGCTCCCTCCACTTTATCATCAGCTTCTTCAGAGTTTTTATCATACTCATCAACTATTTTATAAACTTCGTTAGGCAATTTATTCAATGCAACTTCTTTTGTGGAAAGTTCCCTTATAATTTTCACAGTTTCAAAACCGTTTATTTTATCTTCAAACTTTGAAAAATTTGGATATTTTATTTCATTTTCACGTTTTTTAGCAAGTTCTGGATATCTTTGCTCAATAAATATTTTTTCAGGAATCATAAAATTATGATAATCTTCATACACATAATCCACTATTTCCTTTGGAACTTCCCGTAATTCGAGCCTTTTTAACCTTTTCAATCCAGAAATTTCCTTAATTCCATTTTTTAGCGGATTAAAACTTATATCCAGATGTTCCAATTTTGTTAATTTCCCAATTCCTCTAATATCACTTATTTTATTGTTATGTAGCCACAATTCCTTTATATTTATTAAATTTAACAAAGGCTTTATATCCTCTATCTGATTAAAATTTATTTTTAAAACTTCCAATTTTTTCAGATTTTTCAACGGTTTTACATCCTTAATTTTATTCCAACGTAAATCTAGAACTTTTACATTTCTATAATCTGTTATACAATTTATCTCCTCCAATCCTTTATTTTTTAATTCTATTTTTTCAGCACTAATATTATATTTCCCTAGCTCAATACAGCTTTTATCTTGCTTGGGAATTGTATTAATTTGTGCCATTTGTTCATTTGTACTTTTATTTTCTTTCAATTCCTCGCTTTTACTGTTACTGCAAGCCATAAATACTAGAAAAATTAGTATTTTAAGTGTATTTTTCACTGTTACCTCCTATTGTATCATTATTTTAAATTAATATATAATTTATTTTTTATAAATGTTTTTTTATTATTTTTTACATTTATTAATTTAATATTAATTTATATAATAATACCTTATGTTTTAAATTTTGTCAATAAAAGAACTGATTTTTTTAAAAAAAGATTTATATATTTTTTAAAAAATGCTTGTAATTATAGTAAAAAAGTGATATCATTAATTCGGAAATAAATTTAAAACTTCAGGGCAGGGTGAAATTCCCGACCGGTGGTAAAGTCCACGAGTTGTTTTTACTTAATTAAAGATAGAAATAACATGAACTGGTGTAATTCCAGTACCGATAGTTATAGTCTAGATGGTAGAAGTGAAATAATTAATTTTTAATATGAAATTATTAAGGAACTTTGTTATATATAGCTCAGTTATTTATATAAAATTCTAAATTAAAGTAATTACAAATTAAAATTACCTACCTTTATATTATAAAAGCCTTGAATCTAATATTCTTGGCTTTTTTGGTTTTAAATGAAAATAAAAATTAAATAATGAGAGGATGATTTGAAAATGAAAACTTTTGAAGGAAAATTTGATGGAAGAAATGCAAAAATAGGAATTGTAGCTGGGAGATTTAATGAATTTATTACTTCAAAATTAGTTGGAGGCGCTTTAGATGTATTAAAAAGAAATGATGTTTCTGAAGAAAATATTGACATTGCCTGGGTTCCAGGGGCATTTGAAATACCTTTAATTACAAAAAAATTGGCAAAGACAGGAAAATATGATGCAATAATTGCTCTAGGAGCTGTAATAAAAGGTTCAACACCACATTTTGACTATGTTTGTGCAGAAGTTTCAAAAGGAGTGGCTCAAATTTCGTTGCAAACTGACTTGCCTGTAATTTTTGGAGTTTTAACTACAAATAACATTGAAGAAGCTATTGAAAGAGCAGGGACAAAGGCAGGAAACAAAGGGTCAGATGCGGCATTTTCTGCAATTGAAATGATTAATTTAATTAAAGAAATTGAAAAATAAAAAACGTTAGATTATCAAACACATCTAATAATTTTATTTATAAAAAGGAAAATTAAAATTATGTCTACAAATAAAAATAATGAAATTGATAAAAAATATATGCAAATAGCAATTGAACTAGCAAAAAAAGGAGCTGGGGCGGTAAATCCTAATCCGATGGTCGGAGCGGTTGTTGTTCAAGATGAAAAAGTTATTGGAACTGGCTATCATAAATATTTTGGAGGACCTCACGCTGAAGTTTACGCTTTGGAAGAAGCTGCTCAAAATTCAAACGATTTGTCGAATGCCACGATTTATGTCACATTGGAACCGTGTTCGCATTACGGGAAAACACCACCTTGTGCTGAAAAAATTGTGAAAATGGGGCTAAAAAGATGTGTTATCGGCTCATCTGACCCAAATCCGAAAGTGGCTGGAAAAGGTGTGCAGATATTGAGAAATGCTGGGATTGAAGTGCGTGAAAATGTTTTGAAAAGTGAATGCGATAAAATTAATCAAGTGTTTTTTAAATATATTATGGCAAAAATTCCGTATTTGTTTTTAAAATGTGCGATAACTTTAGATGGGAAAATTGCTACAAAGACAGGAAATTCCAAATGGATTACAAATGAAACTGCTCGTGAAAAAGTTCAGTTGTATCGAAATAAATTTATGGGAATTATGGTTGGAATAAACACGGTTTTAGTTGACAATCCAAGTCTTACTGCAAGAGTTGAAAACGGTGTAAATCCATATAGAATCATTATTGACCCGCATTTTAAAACTGGAAAAAATCACAATATTATTAAAGAAAATAGCGATGAAAAGACAATAATTGTCACATCAAAAAATAACGAAAATTCTGAAAAGCAGCTGGATTTTTCTGAAAATAGCAAAGTTAAATTTGTATTTTTAAATGGTACAAAATTTAGCTTTAAAGAAATTCTTCGTAAAATTGGAGAAATTGGAATTGATTCAATTTTGCTGGAAGGTGGACAATCGCTTATTTCACAGGCATTTGAAGAAAATGTAATTGACGCTGGAGAAATTTTTATTGCCAATAAAATTTTAGGCGATGAAAAAGGGAAGTCTTTTATTACAGGATTTGATAGGGAAAAAATGGATGAAGCTGTGATTTTGGAAAATGTGAAATATAATATTTATGACAAAAATGTGGGAATAGAATTTTTGCAAAAAAATTATAATTAATTTGAATAAAAAATTAAAAATCAGGAGAAAGTTATGTTTACTGGTTTAGTTGAAGAAACTGGAAAAGTTATTAATCTTGCGAAAAAAAATGCAAGTATTGAAATTACAATAAGAGGAAAAAAGGTTGTAGAAAAGGCACAAATTGGAGATAGTATCGCTGTAAACGGAGTTTGCTTGACTGTTACCAAATTAAAGGGAAGTGACTTTACGGCAGATGTGATGTTTGAAACTATTGAGAGAAGTGGCTTGAAACGGGCTAAAGCGGGGGATATTGTCAATCTTGAAAAGTCGCTTACGCTTGCAACTTTTTTAGGTGGACATCTTGTTATGGGAGATGTTGACTGCGAGGCTAAAATTTTGTCAATTACGGATAAGGGAATTGCGAAAGTTTATGAGTTTCAGCTGGATGAAAATTATAGAAATAATATGAAATATATCGTTGAAAAAGGGCGTGTAACCATTGACGGGGCGAGTCTTACAGTAATTGATGTCAATGATGAAGATGGAATTTTCTCTGTTTCACTTATTCCGCACACGATTGAAAATATTACGGTTGGAATGAAGAAAACTGGGGATTTTGTGAATATTGAAACAGATTTATTTGGAAAATATGTAGAAAAAATATTGAAATTTGATAATTTTGATAATTTAAAAAATAAAGAAAAAAAATCAAAATTGACAATGGAATTTTTACAAAAAAATGGATTTTAATAAAAAAAGGAAAAAAAGAAAGAAGTGATTTAAATGGCAGAAAATAAAGCAAAATTTGATACTGTCGAAGCTGCGATTGAAGACTTGAAAAAAGGTATTCCAGTTGTGGTTGTTGACGATGAAGATAGGGAAAATGAAGGGGATTTGATAATTCCTGCCGATACAGTAACTTATGAAACATTGAACTTTATAATTAATGAAGCACGAGGACTTATGTGTGTGCCAATGTCTAGGAAAAGAGCTGAAGAGCTTGAATTAAATCCAATGGTTCAGCATAATACCGACTATTTTGGAACTGCCTTTACAATTTCAGTCGATTCATTAGAAGGTACAACTACTGGAATTTCTACAGGTGACAGATTAAATACAATAAAAGATTTGGCAAATCCAGCTAAAACTGCAAAGGATTTTAGAAAGCCAGGACATTTATTTCCGTTAATTGCACGTGAAGGCGGTGTACTTGAAAGAAAAGGGCATACTGAAGCGGCTGTTGATCTGGCAAGACTTTCAGGATTTTCTGAAGTGGCTGTAATTATGGAAATTTTAAAGAAAAACGGAGAAATGGCTCGTCGAAATGACTTGTTTGAATTTTGTCAAAAACATAGTTTAAAATTAATTACAATTGATGGTCTGATTGTTTATATAAAAAAAAACGAAAAATTAGTTAAAAATGAAGCAACTGTTGATATTCCAACACAATTTGGAAATTTTACTTTTGCAGGTTATAGCGATAAAATCGAACATAAGGAATATATCGCAGTTATGAAGGGCGAAATAAAAAATAAAGAGAATATCACAGTCAGACTTCACTCTGAATGCCTGACAGGCGATGTCTTCGGTTCAAAACGATGTGATTGCCAAGAACAGCTTCATAGAGCTTTACATGAACTGGAAGAAAGCGGAGAAGGACTTCTGATTTATTTACGTCAGGAAGGGCGTGGAATTGGAATTCTGAATAAACTAAAGGCTTACAAACTTCAGGACGAAGGTTATGATACTGTGGAAGCTAATCATAAATTGGGATTTTCTGACGATTTAAGGGATTATGCCGTAGCAGCACAGATTATAAAGGATCTAGGAATAAAATCAATTATTTTAAAAACCAACAATCCAAAGAAAATCGAAGGATTGGAAAAATATGGAATTAGAATTGCTGGACGCAAGGAAATTGAAATTGCTGCCAACGATGTAGATAAAAATTATTTAAAGGTAAAAAAGGAAAAAATGGGACATTTGTTAAAACAGGATTTATAAAAATTTTAAATTTATATTATCCAAAAAGAACCTTTAACTTTAAAATCAACTTAATAAAATTCAAAAATCAGGAAATTATATAAAATATTAAATCTGAATAATTTTCTGATTTTTTACTTCAAAACTGCTATTGACTTTATTAAAAAATATGTTATAACAATATTAATAAATAAAAATAAATTTTTAGGAGATGATTTTTTATGGCAAAAATTATTAATTCACCATCAAAATATATTCAAGGAAAAAATGAAATCACTAATTTAGCGACTTATTACAAATTACGTGGTAATAATGGTGCATATCTACTAGTAGACAAATTTATTTTTGATAATTTTAAAGATAAAATTGTTGAAAGTTTTAAAAACGAAGGCATAAATTATCATATTGAAGTTTTTGGCGGAGAATGTTCAAAAATTGAAATTAACCGAAATATTGATATTTTAAAAGAAAAAAAATGTGATGCAGTATTTGGAATTGGTGGAGGAAAAACTCTTGATGCAGCAAAAGCAATATCATATTACGAAAATATCCCTGTATTCATCGTACCTACAATTGCTTCAACTGATGCACCATGCAGCGCCTTATCTGTAATTTATACTCCAAGCGGAGAATTTGAAGAATATTTATTCTTAAAGGCAAATCCTGATATGGTAATAATGGACACAGATATAATTGTAAATGCACCTGTAAGACTTCTTGTAGCTGGAATTGGAGATGCACTTGCCACTTATTATGAAGCTAAAGCCTGTGTCGATGCAAATGCCACTTCAATTGCTGGTGGAGGAATTACAAAAGCCGCTATTGCAATCGCAGAACTATGTAAAGATACATTATTTGAAGATGGTTTAAAAGCTAAAATTTCAGTAGAAAATAAAGTAGTCACAAAGGCTTTAGAAAACATAATTGAAGCAAATACTTATTTAAGTGGAATTGGATTTGAAAGTGGAGGACTTGCTGCAGCTCATGCTATTCACAATGGACTTACAATTTTGGAAGAAGGACACCACATGTATCACGGAGAAAAAGTAGCATTTGGAACAATTACACAGCTAGTTTTAGAAAACAGATGTTTATGTGAAATCAAAAAAGTTGTGGACTTCTGCAAAAGTTTAGGACTTCCAACAACATTGGCTGAACTAGGAATGGGAAATGTTTCAAAAGAAAGATTATATGAAGTGGCAAAAGCAAGTACAGCTGAAGGTGAAACAATCCATAATATGCCATTCAAAGTTACTGCTGATGATGTTTTTGCAGCAATATTAGTAGCAGATGAACTTGGTAAAAATTAATTTAAAATTTTTAAATAATCAAGGATATCTCATAATTCAAAAATGATTTTTGCTAACATAGATATGTATTTTAAAAATCAACAGATATTATTTTTATTGACTTTCTAAATAATAAATAAAATTTGTGATTTAGAAATTTTATTTATTTTATGAGATATTCTTTTATTTTTATAAAATAAAAAACTTGGATTTCATAAATTTACTACTTTCCAAGTTTTTTTATACTTTATTAATTTTTATTCAGCTTCTGCATATTCCTTTGCGATTTCATCAACTTTATAATCTTCTACAATTTTATTTATTAAATTATTTCTTTCTTCAATTGCTCTGTTATTAAACAAACTATTAGTAATTTGTTGATAAGCACTATTTGGAGTTACATTTCCAAGTTTTGCTTTTTCTTTTTCATAAATCTCAACAACTTCTTCTTGAGTAACTTTTACATTTTTTCTAACTTCTAAATCTAAATAATAGTTGATGTATACATTATCTCTTATAACTTCTAAATCTTTTTTATTTTGTTCTTGATCTTCAAATTTTTCATCAGCCATTTTTTTAGAAATTATTTTACCAACAATTAAAGTTTTTAATACTTCAGCATCTCCTCTTGAAAATAAAACTTCTTTCTTGGTAACTTCTATTTTATCTTCCATTCCTTCTACTAATTTATTCAATTCTTCTGCTTCTAATGTAGCAACTTGTTGATTTAATAAATCTCTTTGAATAATTTCTCTAGCTTGAGAAAAAGGAATATTTTGTGCATCAAAGTTTGCTTTATTATCTGTATATAATTTTGTAACATCATTTTCATTAACAGAAATTTTATCTTCAATAAGTTTTGCAATAAAGAATTTATGTTTTTCATTTGTAAATAAATATTCAAATTCTTCTTTTTCTTCATCCGAAAATTTATATTCTTTTGCAACTTTTAATATAGCCTTGCTAGTCAAAATTCTTTTTATTCCTTCGTTATCCAATCCTTCTCTTTCTTCATCAGTTAAAGTTAATTTAGTATCTTCAGCTTTTTTCTTTGCCATTTTATCTCCTTTAATTTTAATAAATTTTACTTTTAGTTTTTTCAACTTTTATTATTTTACACTATTTTTTAAAAAATTTCAAGGAATAATTTTAGATTTAATTTGATTTTAATTAGAACTTGTAAATAATGACATATTATTTACTTAACATTCTACTCAAAAATTCCTTAGTTCTTTCATGTTTTGGATTCTCAAAAATATTTTCAGGTTTATCATCTTCCACAATTATACCTTGATCCATAAATACAACTCTACTTGAGACATCGTGTGCAAAGTCCATTTCATGTGTTACGACAATCATTGTGAGTCCACTTTTGGCTAAATCTTTCATTACTTTTAAAACTTCTCCAACCATTTCAGGATCTAGTGCACTTGTAGGTTCATCAAATAACAAGACTTCAGGCTGCATTGCCAGTGCTCTTGCTATTGCCACCCTTTGCTTTTGTCCACCTGAAATTTGATTTGGCTTTGCATGAATAAAACGTTCCATTCCTACCTTTGCCAAAAATTCCTTTGCAATTTTTTCAGCTTCTTCCCGTGACTTTTTTAAAACTTTCATTTGTCCGATTACACAGTTTTCCAAAACGCTTAAATTATTAAATAAGTTAAACTGCTGAAACACCATTCCTACTTTTTCACGCAATGTTACAAGCGATATATCTCCTGCCATCGCATCTTTTCCATGAATTAAAACTTGTCCGCTTGTAGGCTTTTCAAGTAAGTTTATACATCGTAAAAGAGTAGACTTTCCACTTCCAGATGAGCCAATTATACTTACAACTTCCTTTTCGTGAACATCAAAGTTTACATCCTTTAATACTGTTCTTTTTCCAAAATCTTTTCTAATATTTTTTATTTCAATAACTTTTTTCCCCATTATTTTTCCTCCCCATTAACATCATCTAAAAATTCAAAATTTTGAGGTCCATCAATTCTCTTTTCAATTTGTTTTAAAATTGACGATAACGTAAATGTCAAGAAGAAATAAATTACACTTGTTATAATAAATACTTCATAATAACGTGAATAAGTTCCTGCAACAGAATTTGAAATAAAAAATAACTCTGTAACACTTATTACATTTAACACCGATGTATCTTTTATATTTACAATAAGTTCATTTCCTATCATTGGCAAAATATTTCTAAACATTTGCGGAAAAATAATACTTTTCATTAATTGAAAATTTGTCATTCCAATCGCCTTTGCCGCTTCAAACTGCCCTGTGTCAATCGAGTCAATTCCACCACGGATAATTTCACTCATATATGCTCCCGTATTTATTGATACAATAAATAAAGCCGCTAGCAATGGAGATAAATTTAAATTAAATACTTGAGAAAGTCCATAATAAATTACCATTGACTGAACTATCATAGGAGTTCCTCTAAATACTGCAATATAAATTGAAAAAATCCTGTTTAAGATTTTTAATCCACCTTTTTTATATTTTTTATTCTGTCCATCAATTTCTGCTTCCGAATATCTAAATAATGCAACTACTAATCCAATGAAAAATCCTACAATTGTACCAGTAACTGAAATAAACAATGTTACAGCTGTACCTTTTAAAAATGTCTTCCAGTTATTTTGAACAAAAAATGTAACCCATCCAAAAAATGAACGAGATGTTTCATTTGGCTGATTTTGTATAGCTTTTTCCATAATCTGCTGTCGCACTTTAGGAGTCAGATCTTCATCTAGAATTTTATTAACTTTCTCTTCCAGTTCTGTATTTCCCAGTTTCATTCCAACTGCAACATTTACTTCTTCAGTATCGTATTTAAATCCATCTTTTTTATCGAATGAAATGAATTTTAAATTGGGATTTGAAAATTGAGCTGCCATCGCTCCTGGTCTTTCAGAAATATATCCATCTATTTTCCCAGAATTTAAGGCTACTATCATCGCAGGAAAACTTTCCATTGCAGTTTGCTTTTTCACACCTTTCATTTGATCAATAACATCATAATGAAGTGTATTTAACTGCCCTGTAATCTTTGCTCCCACAAAGTCATTAATTGTTTTAGCGTTAGCATATTTCCCATTTTTTTTCACAACTACTACTAAATCTGATTCATAATATGGTTTTGAAAATTTTAAACTTTGTCGTCTTTCAGGCGTTGCCGACATTCCTGCTATAACTAAATCAACTTTTCCAGAAGTCAAAGCAGGCCCAAGCAATGCATCCCATTTCGTTTTTACAACTACTAATTTTTTATTTAACTTTTTAGCGATAACTTTGGCTATTTCAACGTCATATCCGCCACAATAACCTCCATCTACTTTCACTGCACCATTTTTACTATCGTTTTGAAACCAGTTGAAAGGAGCATATCCACACTCCATTCCAACCTTTATATCATCACTATATCCTGCTATGAAAGTTGCCATAAAAACTAGTAATACTAATATTTTATTTTTTATCGTACTAACTTTCATTTTCTATTATAGTGCTCCTTCTTTTATTAAAGTTTCAGCAATTTGAATTGTATTTGTAGCAGCACCTTTTCTGATGTTATCTGCTACAACCCATAAATTTAGAGCATTATCAGCGGAAAAGTCTTTTCTAATTCTACCAACATAAACTTCATCAGTATCTTGTGCATTTATAGGCATTGGGTAAACATTATTCTTTCCATCATTTTGCACAACAATTCCTTCTTTTTCTTCAAATGCACGAATTACATCTTCCAATTCAAAAGGTTTTTCCAATTCCACATTTACAGATACTGCATGTCCAAATCTAATTGGAACTCTTACACAAGTTGCAGTTACTTTTAAATCTGGCAAGTTTAGTATTTTTCTAGTTTCATTAATCATTTTTTCTTCTTCTTTTGTATATCCGTTATCTAGGAAAACATCAATATGAGGTAATACATTAAATGCAATTTGATGTGGATACCCTTTTGATGGCTCTCCTTTTAAATTAGCTTCCAAATCATTAAGACCCTTTTGTCCAGAACCTGCAACAGCCTGATAAGTAGAATAAATTACTCTTTTCAATCCGTATTTTTCTTGCAATACCTTTAATACAGGCATTACTTGAATTGTAGAGCAATTTGGATTTGCAATAATTCCAGGGTGATTTTTCAATGCTTCTGGATTAGCTTCAGGAACTACCAGCGGAATATTTTTATCCATTCTCCAAGCGCTACTGTTGTCTATAACAACTGCACCTTTCGCTTTAAATTTTGGAGCATATTCAAGCGATACTCCTCCTCCAGCTGAAAATAAAGCAATATCAATGTCATTAGCTATATTCTCATCCGTTAATTCCATCACAGTGTATTCTGTTCCATTAAATTCGATTTTTTTACCTGCTGAATTAGCTGAAGCATAAAGATATAATTTTTCCACTGGAAAGTTTCTTTCTTTTAATACCTTTAGAAATGTTCTTCCAACAAGTCCTGTAGCACCAATAATCGCCACTTTGTAATTTTTCATTATTTTTCCTCCTAAATTTTTCAAGGTTTTGCCCTCCAAATATTCAATTTTAAATATTATGGGTATATTATACTCTAAAATTTTTAAAATTACAAGTTTTGAAGTTTTTTAAAATAAATTTATTATGTCATTCTAACTCTTATGCCATATTTAAAATATTTATTCCAGTAAGTATTTTCCAATGTAGAAATTACGACTCCTTTAGATGAAGACGCATTGATAAAAAGAGAGTCTCCCAAATAAACAGCCGTATGATTATTTGTATCCTCTGGTTTAAAAAATACAATATCTCCTGGCTTCAAGTTTTCTTTAGCAACATGAGCTCCTACTTTAATTTGCTGTACTGTCTGTCTTGGTAATTCGTAGCCGTATACTTCTCGATAAACTCTACGTGTCAATGCTGAACAATCTATTCCACTTGATGAATCTCCTCCAAGAGAGTATTTTGTGCCCTTCCAATGACTGTATGACTTCAATAGATCATTTTGTAACTTTACAGTCTTTTTTTGACTAGACGTACCATTTCTTAGTATTTCTTGCTGTTTTCTTTTCAATTCAGATAACTTTTGTAATACTAATTGTGAATTTGGCATTGAACGATCTACCAAATTATTTTCATCAAATAGTTTTGTAATTTTGAAATCATCTGAATTTTTATTTGTTTGGCTATTTTTTTCAGATACTTCTGACATGTCAAATTTACTTTCATTATTTTTATCATGATTATTGTATTTTCTTTCTATATTACTACTTTGAGAAGCTCCTGTATTTCTTTTTTTATTATCTCCAACTATTTCAATAATAATATTATCATCCTTATTATCATCATTACTATTAGATGAAAAATCATTATTGTTCTTTCTAGTTTTAGAATCATTTTCATTATTTGTTTGTAATCCTGTACATCCTACTGTTAATAACATACATGCCATTGTTAAAGTTGATTTTCTTACCATTTCTTTTTTCTCCCTTCATTTCTATAAATATAATATTTTCCTGTTCTTATTTTTTATATTACCTTTAAAAAAGAATTTTTTTATTTATTTTTCTACTCCTTTATTGTAAATAAAATACTTCTTAATAAATATCTTGGCTCCTTCTTAATTTAAATATTGCCATATTCTATCTCTATTATAATTTTTATTTCCATAATTTTTTGAATTTTAATAATTTAAATCTAAAATTAAATTGTTTTCATTACAAATCAGAAGATAATATTAAATTTACAGGTCCATCATTTTCAGAAACAATTTTCATATATTGCCCAAATTCCCCTGTTTCAAATTTAATATCTGTATTCTTTAATTTTTGTAAAAAAAGGTTGTAAATTTTTTGAGCTTCAGAAGCTCTTGCAGAATCTGTGTAACTTGGTCTTCTTCCTTTTTTTGTATTTCCATAAATTGTAAAATTACTTACAATTAGTAATTCTCCTTTTATATCTTTTACCGACAAATTTAATTTTCCATTTTCATCATCAAAAATTCTAATATTAATTAACTTGTCAATACAAAAATCAATATCCTTCTCACAATCCCCATTAGCGACTCCGACATAAGCAACTATTCCCTTTTGAATTTTTCCTTTAAATTCATTATTTACAAATATTTTTGCAAAATTTACTCTTTGTATTATTATTTTCATTTTTTCCCTTAATTTTATATTTTAATTTATAAACTAATAATATCTTTTTTCTACTCCAATAGTAGTATCAAATCCATGTCCTGGGTAAACTTTTATATCTGGATCCAAATTCAATAATTTTTTCAAGGACTTTCCCATTTGAATTGGATCACTTGTTGGTAAATCCACTCTTCCATAAGTTCCAGTAAACAATGTATCTCCAGAAAACAATATTTTATCTTTTTTATCATAGTAGCAAATATCTCCTCTACTATGTCCTGGTGTTTCAATTATTTCAAAATAAATTTCTTCATTATCAGTATTTTCAGAAATTATTCCATTTTTCCCAATTTTATCATTTTCCTTCAAAGTTATAATTTTGACATCTTCTTTATTTAATTCAAATTCTCCTTCTCTCCAAGCAAAAAGCGACAATTCAGGATTAAATAAAAATTCATATCCACCTTCACTTACGTAAACAGGTACTTTTTTATATTCCAGCATAGACGGTATCCCTAAAATATGATCCCAATGCCCATGTGTTAAAAGAACTCCCAATAAATTCAATTCATTTTTTTCAATGTATTCAATAACTTCTGTCATTTTTTCCTGTCCAGGATCCATAACATAACAGTCTTTCCCATGAGAAATAACATAACAGTTACTTTGCACTGCATTGTCATTTAAAAATCTTTTTAATTCCATTTATTCCTCCTTTTATTTTTTATTAATTATTTATTATTTTGTATATGCACATCCATTCGTGGATATGGTATTTCAATTCCTAATTTATCAAATTCCATTTTAATTTTTTCATTTAATTTCATCTTTAAATCTAAATAATTTTCCGAACGTGTGTAAACATAAACATAAAATATTATTGCAGAATCTGCTAATTGACCGACTCCTATAATAGATGGTTTTGAAGCTAAAATCATTTTTTTATCATTGACAACTTTTGAAGTATTTGATATACTTTGCGTATTTTTATCAGATTCATAATTTTCTTCCTCAGTTTTTTTATTTGCTTCGTCTTCGGCTTCTTTCATTTTTTTTCTAGAAAAAATTGTTGCAAATAAATTAATTTTACTTTTTTCACGTTTTTCTAAAATCGTATTTTGAAGTTTTACAAGTAAATTATTTTTTATTTGTGTTTCTTCAACTTCATTCATTGTTTCCTCTTTAATTATTCTCTCTAAGGTACCTTTTACTTTTTGAATATCACTATTGTATGAAACTCCAACTTCCAAATCAAGTCTGCGTTCTCCATTTTGTCTAATATTTCTTATTTCGGTATTAGTAACTATTCCATTTGGAATTATTACAAGCTCATTTTGGGGATTCAACATTTTTGTATAAAACAATTCTATCTTTGTCACAGTCCCAATATAATTATTATACTCTATTGTATCTCCAACGCTAAATGGCTTAAATGTAAGAATTATAAGTCCACCGCAAAAATTCCCTAAAGTTTCCTTGAAAGCAATTCCCAAAACAATTCCTGTTGCTCCTAAAAACGTTGTAATCGAAGTAGTATTAATTCCAAGAATTCCTACTGAAGAATAAATTAGGATAAAATAATATAAGATTGAATAAATTGAAAGTAAAAATGAGGCTACACTTTTATCAATATTTGATTTATCAAGTATAATTTTTAATATTTTTTCAATTCTAGTCTTAAATATTTTCCCAATTTTTACAATTAAAAAAATTATAAATAATTTAAAAATATTAGTTTTCAAAAATCTAATTATATTATCCAGCTCTAAAAACTTTTCTAATTCCTTCATGACCTATTTCCCTCCCTCCAATTAAATTTTTTTACTTAGCAATATTAAATACAATAATTTCTTATCATTTTCCAAATTACATATAATTTAAAATTTATAATTATTTAACTTTAAAACAGAAAATGTGCAAATAATTATTCAAAAAAAGTGATAAGTATGTATTATTCTGCCTATCACTATTTTGCATTAATTTTATCTTTTTGAAAAATAACCTAAAAATTCAAACTTTCTTATACTTTCTGGCAAATAATCAGAAGCCTCTACTTCTTTTCTTTCCCCGTCTGGCATTGTTCTATAAATGGTTGTTTTTGATAATTCTTCAATTATTTCCTTTTCTGTTTTTGGTTCTGATAAAATATCTGCAACTATTACATCAACATCATTTAAATCATTAATAAGTTCATTTCTCGAATTTGCTATTCCAACTACTCCAGCTCCTTCTCCAATAATTAGAGTTTTTAGATAATTTCTAAATTTTTTAAGGATATAAACTTTATTTTCCTCATAAGGAACTACTTCATTTTCAGAGCAGTAAAATTTAATTTTACCATTGATCATACTATTCAAAACAAATTTTCTCAAATTGCTAATAACTTCATTTCTTTTTTCATCATTTTTATCTTTAGCAATACTTTCCCAATATTTCATAGCATCTTTTATAACAAAACTTTTATTTGGCGTTTCTACCAAATGAAGCATAATAGTCTTAACATTATCTTCATTCAATGTTTCTAATTCTTCTTTTGTATATCTTAATGACAATAAAAACGAATCTAATATTTCATTAGGAAAACTTTCGCTAAAATTAAGTTTCTTAGCTTGACTATTTTTACAAATTATTGATCTTCTAAATTTTGTATCAAGTATATAATCAAGACATTGTTCCTTTATTACATGATCTCCTTGTGATAACTGCTGCAATTTTTCCACAGTATTTTTATTATAAGTACTAATAATGGATAATCTCAAGGCAACATCCGATATATACTCTAAATTTTCTTTTTTCATCAAATCTACAAACTCATTTAAATATAACGGATGATTAAAACTTTCAAGATATTCATGTGCTACATAGTAATCTTGCATTCCCACAACTTCTTCTATTTGTTTAATAAAATCTCCCTTTTTCTTAGAAATATCATCATATAATTTCATTTGCTCTGCAACAATTGAAATAAAGGCTTTTCCACGCTGATTTTTATCTCCTAATGAAATTTCCGGGAAATATTTATTTGCATAAATCATCATTTCACGTATTTTATCAGGTTCCTTCCATCCTGGATAAGTATTGTATGAAATATATCCAATTCCTTCTTCAGTCAAATTTTCATTACAAATTTTGACAATTTTATCTTGTACATCTTTTGGAACCCAAGAAAATACACCATGAACAATAATATAATCAAATTCCCCTAAATCTTTATTTATATCTAAAATATTTTTTTCAATTAATTTTATATTTTTAAGTCCAATTTTTTCAATAATTTCATTTCCTTTTTTAACTTGTTCTGATGTCAAATCAATTCCAATAAATTCAGCTTCAGGATTATAAAGTGCCTGTGTAATTATATTCCCTCCAAATGATGAGCCTAATTCCAACACTCTAGCTTTTCTCGAATCTTTTGGAGTCAGTCCATATAATCTCCCATGTGCCTCCAATAATGCTGGTATCGTATAATTAAATGGATTTGACTTATAAAGCAATTCACTATACGTATTTTTATTTTCCATAACCTTTATATAAGAATTTTTATTTTTCAAGCTTAAATTCTTACTTCTCTCTCCTTTCAATATTTTATGCAATCTACCTATTTTTTTGAATTTCTATATATTTAATTTTCATATTATGCTTACTTAAAAACATTTGTTCAAATTCAGTTTTAATATTTTCACTTGCTTTTTCTGAATTATATAAATCATTTGTATGATAAATAATTTTATAATTATCAAGTTCATTTATCAATTCTAAAACATTTTCATAATATTGATCATGATCTGTTTTAAAAAATAATTTTCCATTTGTTTTTAAAACAATATCTAATTTAAAAAACAGACTTTTACTTATAACTCTTTTTTTCTCCTCACCTTCCCAAGGATCAGGAAAATTAATATATACTCCCGCAATTTCATCTTTTCCCAAGAAGTCTAGAATTGTTTCTGCTCTTTTTCTTACAAACAAAATATTATCCAAATTTCTTTTTTTAGATTTTTTAGCTCCTAAAACAAGCCTTTTAAATCGTAATTCCAATGCAATATAATTTCTATCTTTATACTTTTCAGCATTTTGAACTGTAAAATTCCCACTTCCACAACCTATTTCCAAGTAAATGTCATTTTTATTCCCAAAAAATTCATTCCATTTTCCACAATATTCATCAACGCTTTTATTATTATACATCAAATGCTTAGGAAATTCAAGCATTTCATACATATATTTATTATAATTTTTTTTAGGCTTTTCAAAGAAATATTTCCAAATTTCCTTTTCATTTATAATTCTACTTTTTTCTGCATTCACCAGTTTAAATTCATCATTAACTTTTTTTATTTTATTCCTTCTTTTCTGTTCAGCTTCAGTAATTTCAATTTTCTGCCCATTTTTTCCAATAATGTTAATCTTAACTTCACTTTTATCTTCCATAATTTATTTATTTTCCTTTTCTTTTTTAATTTTTAATAAAATTTATACTAACAGCTTAATGACAAGAGAGCAAGACCCTCCGTATAAAGAAACTAATAACAAACTGTTTCTTTTTATTGAAGTTTGATACAAACTAATAAAAATTTTACTTTTTTGTTAAAAAAATTATAATAATTTATTATCAAAATTGATAAGTAACATTATAAAATTAATATAAAATTTCATCCAATATTTTACCTATCTCATTATTTTTTTCAAAAAATTCCCTTGTATCAATATTTTCAAACTTTTTCAAATATTCAACAATTTCATCTTCATTTTCCACAATTTTAACAAATCCAAGTTCTTTAGCATCCTTTACAATTTCCTCAATATTTTGAAAATATTTCCCAATAATCGGCTTTTTCCCATAATAAAGCGGCTCTAAAATTGAATGCCCACCAATATCTACAAGCGTCCCTCCAACAAATACAAAATCCGCTAATTGATAAAAATCAGTCAAAATTCCCATTTTATCGACTATAACTATTTTTTTATATTTCGTTATTTTATCATTTTTTTTATTTTTATTAATCTTTGTAAATAAAGAATAATCATCTCTTGAATATCTTTCCAAAATCATTTTTTCAATATCGCTAATCCGTTTCAAATGTCTTGGTGCAATAATTAACTGATATTCATTATTTGTATCTATTTTTTTTAAAATGTCCAGCCAAATTTTCTCCTCATCTAAACGTGTACTTCCGCATACAATTATTTTTTTATTTTTATCTACAACTGTATCATAATATTCTTTTTTTTGAATCTCTGAGATTTTATTATATTTAATTGAATATTTTAAATTTTTATAAACTTTAATTTTACCCCTTTGAACTCCCAGTCTTTCATATCTTTCCTTATCTGAAATACTTTGTACCATTATTTTTTTTGCACGATTTATAGTTTTTTTAATAATCCAGCCAAATTTTAGATATGATTTTAATTTTTTTTCTGTAAGCCTTCCATTGGCAATGAATAATTCTCCATTTTTAGCAGCAAAATAATATAAATTCGGCCAAATTTCAGTTTCTATAACTATTGTCTTTTTTATTTTATATTTTTTATAAATTTTACGAATTGCAAGAAAATCATCAAGTGGAAAATAAAATATTCTTACATTCCCATTTTCAGAATATTCTTTGCTAACTGCCTCAAATCCAGTATTTGTCATAACAGAAAGAATAACCTTCTCTTTTTTTCCAGTCTTTTTCTCCTCTAATATTTCTGAAATAAGTTCCTTTGTCAAGTTGAATTCTCCAACCGATGAAAAATGAATAAAAATTGCTTCTTCACCATTATTTAAAAAATCATCATTTTCCATTTTTTGAAATAATCGAGATTTAAAAAATTTTAGTAATTTAATATTAAATATTGCTAAAATCATTATTACAAAATACAATAAATTCCTTAATAAATTATATAAAACCATATTTCACCTATCTTTTAATTTCACTTTTTACTCATCTTTAAGCAAAAAGACTATCTCCTAATGAATTTCCATTTAGAAATAGCCTTTTATCAGTTTACCTGAAATTCTCATAACTAAAGTTACGAGTATTCTTGCGCTAATTTAAAGTCATTATTTTCCTTCAGCTACATTATCAGCTAATTTTTTACCTACTTTAAATTTAACAACTTTTTTTGCAGGTATTTGAATTTCTTCTTTAGTTTGTGGATTAATTCCTGTTCTTGCTGCTCTTTCCTTTACTTCAAACGTTCCCCATCCAACAAATTGAACTGAATCTCCATTTAATAATACTTCTTCCACACTATCTAAAAATTGGTTTACCAATTCCTCTGCTCTTTTTTTAGTTTCTCCTGTAGCTTTTGCATAAGCATCTACAAATTCTTTTTTTGACATATTAATCAAACCTCCGCTTTATTCTTTAAATTATTAAATTACTAGATTATTATACACTATTTTCAATATTTGTCTAGTATTTTTTTCAAATTTTTTGATTTTTTTCTCTTTTTTATATATTCTACGTATCTTATAATTTTAAAAAAATAAACCTAAAATAATTATTAAAGTTATAACAATTATTTATAAGTTTAAACTAACACTTTACAAAACAAAAATTATAATTAAATATTTACATTTATCATTTTTAAAATCTCATTTTTCACTTCTTTAATACTTTTAAAAGTCGTATCCACTTCAACTGCATCTTTTGCTTTCTTTAACGGACTTTCCTTACGTGTAGAATCAATTTTATCCCTTTTTAAAATATTATCGTAAATTTCTTCAATTTCAACATTTTCACCTTTTTCAACAAGTTCCTTGTAACGTCTTTTAGCCCTTTCCTTTGCATCAGCAACTAAAAATATTTTCAAATCTGCATTTGGAAAAACAACTGTTCCAATATCACGTCCATCTAAAATAACATTTTTTGATTTGGAAAACTTTCTCTGTAAATCCACCATTTTTTCTCGTACTTCTCGAACTGCCGCAATATCCGACACATTTTCTGAAATAATCGGCTTTCTAATTTCTTCACTTACATCAACATCATCAAGATAAAAACCATTTTCCTTAATATCAATATTGAGATTATCAAGCAGTTTTTTTATTTTCTCCAAATCACTTAATTTACCATTCCCAAATATCCCCTCATTCAAAGCTTTTAACGTAACAAGCCTATACATAGCCCCTGTATCGAGATAAACAAGCCCTATATCCTTTGCAATTAGTTTTGCAATGGTGCTTTTACCACTTCCAGCTGGACCATCAATAGCAATTATCATATTTTCTCACTTTCTACTTTTATTAATTTATTTTATTAAATATATTTAGAACAACTTGAATTTTTTATTCGATTAACTCTCATATTTAAAAACAAGCGACACCCAATTATTCTTATCTTTTCTGTCAATCTGCTTCAAATTATAATTTTTAGCCTTTTTTAAAAACGCCTCTTCTTTTTCATTTAGAATTCCAGAAAAAATAACTATAGCCCCCTTTTCCAAAGCCTTCTCTATATCCTCAAGCAGTTTTTCTAAAACATCCACCAAAATATTTGAAACAACCAGGTCATATTTTTCATTTACATTATCTACAAGATTTCCAATTATTACTTGAAAATTGTCATTTATTCCATTTTTAGAAAAATTTTCCAGTACAACATCATTTACTTTTTCATCAATGTCAATTCCAACGACTTTTTCTACACCTAATTTTTTCCCAATTAACATTAAAATTCCAGAGCCACATCCAATATCAAGCAATTTTTTCTTATTTTTGGCATATTTTTCCAAAAATTCCACACAAAGTGAAGTTGTTTCATGTGTTCCAGTTCCGAAAGCAAGTCCAGGATCAATCTCAACTACAATTTCGTTATCAGACGGCTCATATTCATCCCAGCTGGGCTTTATCACAATATTATCAGTTATGTTTACAGTATGGAAATACTTTTTCCATTCATCTTGCCAGTCTTCATCGTTACATTTAGCTGTAAAAATTTCATATATAAACTCATTTTCACTTTCCATAAATTCTTTTAAATTATTAAAAATAATATTTAATTTTGTATTTGCAAATCTATTATCTACAATATATCCAATAATGCTCCAAACATCATTTTTACTAGAAAAATTTGCATTATAGTCAAGTTCATTTTCTGAAAAGTAATCAATTACTTCAACTTGATTAATTCCAATTTCATTAAACATATTTACTAATTTTGCTTTAGTTTTTTCTAAACTATCTGAAAAATAGTCTACTTTTACTTTTATCCACTTCATTCTTAAATTTTTCCCCTATTTTTATATTTCATCGTATCCCATATTTACACGTTTTATAGAAACTGCTTTTCCTATCTTTTCATCTACTTTCAGTTCAATTCCATTAATTCTTAAATTTTCTTCACATACAGAATATCTTGTTGGCATTCCATCTTTAAATCTTTGAATACTTTCTCTTCTATTCATTCCCAAAATACCATCATGTCCTCCTGTCATTCCAATATCTGAAATATAAGCGGTTCCTCCAGGTAATATTCTTTCATCAGCCGTTTGAGTATGTGTATGTGTTCCATAAACTGCCGATACTCTTCCAGTTAAATTCCATCCCATTGCCTGCTTTTCCGAAGTAGCTTCTCCGTGAAAATCAAGCACAATAATATCTGTTTTTTCCTTTATTTTAGGCAAAACTTCCTCAACTGCCAAAAATGGACAGGCAATTGGCGGCATAAATACTTTACATTGTGCATTTATAACTGCTACTTTTATCTCATTTTTCTCTACAATTGTATAACCATTTCCTGGAGCTTCTTTCGTGAAATTAATAGGTCTAATCAAATTTTTCTGTTCATTAATATAAGGATAAATCTCCCTTTTATCCCAACTATGATTTCCCAAAGTTATAACATCCACTCCACGTTCAAACATTTCCTTTGCAATTTTCACATTTATCCCAAATCCACCAGCAGAATTTTCTCCATTTACAATAATAAAATCATAATTTTGCCGTCTTTTTTCTAAATATTTAAATAGTGTATTTCTACCAGGTCTTCCAACAACATCTCCAATTATTAAAAATTTCATCTAAAATCATTCCTTTACATCTTCAATTCTCTCTTAACTAAATAATAAACTCATATAGTTAAATTACCAAATAGTTTTATTATATGATATTTATTATACTACATATTATCATTTTTTTATAGTTTTTATTAATTTATTTTTTCTATTTATGATAAAAAAAGAGTCTCCAAAATAAAATTATCTCTATTTTCAAGTTTACAAAAATTTTGAATACTCTCTAAAAGGATATTTTTTAATGGATTAACTCTATTCTTAATTTATTATTATCTTTTACTATTTTGCATATTCCACAGCTCTAGTTTCTCTAATAACAGTAACTTTTATTTGTCCTGGATATTGCATTTTTTCTTCAATTTCTTTAGCCACATCTCTTGCCAATATTGTAGCCTTGTCATCATCAATATTATCTGGACGAACTATTAATCTCAACTCTCTTCCAGCTTGAATTGCATACGAACTTTCGATTCCTTCATGACTATTGGCAATTTCTTCCAATTGTTCGAGACGTTTTAAGTAATTTGATAATGTTTCACGTCTTGCACCTGGTCTTGAAGCTGAAATTGAATCTGCAGCTTGCACTATTACTGCTTCAATACTTAACTGTTCAACTTCATTATGATGTGCTTCTACTGCATTTATGACAATTTCACTTTCTTTAGAAAATTTTCTCAAAAATTCTCCGCCATTTAAAGCATGTGAACCTTCCTGTTCGTGTGAAAAAGCCTTTCCAATATCATGTAGCAATGCTGCTCTTTTAGCTATATCAACATTTGCACCGATTTCTGCTGCTAATGCCGCCGCTATGTGTGCAACTTCTATTGAATGCTGTAAAATATTTTGTCCAAAAGAGGTTCTGAATTTTAATCGTCCAAATACTTTCAGTACTTCACGTGGTAATGTTGGAATACCTACTTCTAGAATAGCCTGTTCTGCCGCATCTAATATGCTTTCATCCACTTCATGCTGTGCCTTTGCTACGACTTCCTCTATTTTGGTTGGATGAATACGTCCATCTGAAATTAATTTTTCAAGTGCGATTTTAGCTACTTCTCTTCTTACCCCATCAAATGAAGATAATACAACTGCTTCAGGAGTATCATCAATTATCAAATCAACTCCAGTTGCTGCTTCGATAGCTCTTATATTTCTACCTTCACGCCCTATAATTCTACCTTTCATTTCTTCGCTCGGCAGTTGGATAACTGAAATTGTTGAATCTACAACATAATCAGCAGAAGCCTTTCCAATTGCAGTAGAAATAATTCTCTTGGCAATCCTGTCTTTTTCCCTGTCTAAATTATACTCATAATCTCTAATTAACACAGCTTTATCATGATCTAACTCATTTTCCAATTTAGTCAAGATGATTTTTCTAGCATCCTCTTGTGTCAATTCTGAGATTCTTTCCAATTCTTTTTCCTCACTTGCAATCATTTCTTCCAGTTCTTTTTCTCTGCGGAATAATTTTTCACGGTGTTTATCACTTTTAGCTTCTTTCTCCTCCAGACGTTCCATTTTGGTTTCTAATGTTTCCTCTTTTTTGGCAATTCTTTCTTCCTTAATGGCAAGCTCTGATTTCATTTTTTTTATTTCGTCGTCTGCTATCTTTTTCTCATTTAACAATTCTTCTTTTACTTTTAGTGTTTCTTCTTTCCTAAACGATTCAATTTCTCTTTCAACTTCTTTTTTTGATGTTTCAAGTCTTCTTTTAGCATCAACGATTTTTAATTCTAGTTCATTCAAATCTCCATATTTCTTTTTAAAAATTGAACTTCCAAAAAAATAAGCTATAAAAAAAGTTAAAAAAGAAAAAATAACAATCAACAAAACTGCTATTGATATGCTCATTTTTCTCCCTTCCTATTTTTTTTCAGCTACATTTGAAATCTTCCACAAATTGTCATCTGTCCTTTTCCAAGTTAATTTATAATAATTGCTCGATGTGGCAAAATTAATTACCATCATACTATTTGCTTTATTTTTTGATACGACATTCACATCGGAAAAAACAAATGTCAATCCTGAAAGATCGTATTCTTGTATTTTTTTTACAATAATATTATTTTTAAATGTAGGTAAAAAAACTTCTTTTAATTTATCATATTCATTTAAGCTGGCAGCATTTTTAAAATCTTCAGTAATTTTTGTTATCTCTGCATTAATTTTACCTGCTTCAACTTGAGATACATTGTTTACAGTAGAACTTAAAGTTGTACAGCTTGTTAGAATTAACAAAATAAATAGACATAAATATTTTTTCATATTTTCCTCCAAAAACTTCGTCATTTAATTCTATCATAATTTTTTCACATATTCAAGTTAGAAAAAATAAATTTTTACTTTTTTCGCCACTTATTTTTTTCTTATCTATTTCTTTCTTAATTTTTTCTTATTTCTCCATCTGTTATGTTGCCACATATATTGTCCAGGGTACTCTCTTATAATTTCTTCAAATTCATTATAAATTTTTTGCATATTAAATTGCATTGTTTCCTTTAATTTATTTTGCTTTTCAATTTGAATAATTTTTTTATTTACAACTTTCACAATATTCTCATCAAATACCGCATAAGCCAATACTATCGGTATTTTATATTTTATTGAAAGCAATACAGGTCCTGCAACTCCTGTCGTTTCTCGTCCAAAAAACGTTACATTCACATCTTTTCCATAATGATCCGAAGCAAGTGCAATAATTGACTTTTCATTTATTGCCCCACTAAGTGCTTCATTATTATGTAAAGGCAACGAATTTAATCCACCTTCCTTACGCCATTTTTCCATTAAATCATTAATTTTTTTATTTTTCTGATTTCTAAAAACAGCATAAAACTTTCTAATATTTCGCATCTTACTTCCAGCTTCAAAACCACCTAAATGAAGAGATACAATTAAAACTGCTTTTTCATTATTTTCACAAGCCCATCTCATTAGTTCTTCATTTTCCACAACAGTATTTCCATCTTTCGTAATCTCCTCTAAGAAAATCGAAGTCATTATCATTTTTCCCATTGTCTTATACGATTCTTTCGCAATTTCCACAACTTCCTTTTTTTCTTTTTCAGGAAAAGCATTTTTTATATTATTTATCGCAAGCATTCGTCTTTTTTTTACAAGATAATATGCAAGAATACCAAAACCTTCAAAAATTTTGTATCTAATTTTAAGAGAAAAAATTGATAATACTTTTTTTAACAAAATTACAAAAAATCCTGTTATTTTCTCACTCACTTTATATTCCATCTATTTACATGAACTCCTTAAAATTTTTAAAAAAAGAGCATACACAAATACGCTCTTTTACTTCAATTACTATTTTCTGATTCCTAATTTTTCGATTAATGATCTATAATCATCAACATTTCTATTTTTAATATAGTTTAATAATCTTCTTCTTTTACCAACCATTTTTAATAATCCTACTCTTGAATGAATATCTTTAGGATGTATTTTTAAATGAGCAGTCAAATGACTGATTCTATCTGTAAGAAGTGCAACTTGAACTTCTGCAGATCCTGTATCTTGAGCATTTTTTCCAAATGCTTCAATAATTTCTTTTTTTTGTTTCAATGCCATTTTATTTCCTCCTAATATTTATTATTTAAACCAAGAATATAGCGGCAAACTTATATTCATAGTATAAATTTAAATTCAAGTGTTATTTTATCATATATTTTAGTATTTGTAAAGATTTTTATTTTTTATTTTAAAGTATTTTTGTAAAATCCCTTATTAGTGAACTACTCCCGCTTTTAGAAGCGGGAGCTTCTTGGGAAGTATCTGCTTTTGCTAGCCAAATATATTTACCAAGCTCTTCGGGTGTAGTTCCTACCCTGTCTTCTTTTATTTTCCTAATATTCCAACATCAATTTTCCAATGTCTTTTATATTCAATGCTGCATTGTAATCTCTATCAATTTCAATCCCACAGCACTCACATTTATAACTTCTTTCTGATAATTTCAGTTTCTCTTTAACATTTCCACATTTACTACAAGTTTTCGACGATGGAAACCACTTATCTATCTTCAAAAATTGCTTTCCTAAAAACATCAGTTTATACCCAACCATCCTCAAAAGCATTCCCCATCCATTATCTCCTACACGTTTACCAAAATTTAATGCCTGACTCATCCCTTTCATATTCAAATCCTCAACAACCACAGCATTATACGCTTCAGATAATTTTTTTGATAATTTATGTAAAAAATCTCTTCGACAATTTTTGATATACTCATACAATTTTGATATTTTTTCTTTTTGTTTATACCAATTTTTAGAAAATTTTACTTTTCTTGACAATGATTTTTGTAATTTCTTTAATTTTTCTTCCAACATCTTAAAATATTTTGGATAATCAGCCCTTTGATTTTCAGAACTGACAAATAATTCAGACATTGAAAAATCAAGTCCAATTACTTTATCACTACTTGGCATTTTTTGAATTTCTTTTTCAAATTCTGTCAAAATAGAAACATAGTAATTTCCATTACTGTTTGTCAATGTTACCGACTTTATTCTATAATTCTTTGGTATTTCTCTATGATATTTCAATTTCACTTTTTTCAATTTTGGCAAAACTAAATATTTGTTTTCTTCAATTCGTATCGAATTGTTCACACAATTTGTCGTATAACTTTTAACACTAGTCTTTTTAGATTTGAACTTTGGAAACTTCGCTCTCTTATGAAAAAAATTCGTAAACGATCGTCTTACATTTAATTGAGCATTTGAAAGTGCTAGACTGTCCACTTCTTTTAAAAATTGATTTTCACTTTTCAAACTGGCAGGTGTAATTATTTTATTTTTTCCAGTTTCTTCATAAATTTTATTCGCAGTATACAAAATTGTATTGTAAATAAAACGAACACATCCAAAAGTCTTGTTTATCAATAATTCCTGCTCTTTATTTGGATAAATTCTGTATTTGAATGCTAAATTATATTTCATAAAATTACACCTCCTTTTGATTTTGAATATTATTTTTAATGACTTCTCTTCAATATTTTACACAAAAATTGTATCATAGACATATCCTTTTTTCAATTTTTTTACAAAAAAAGCAATTCATCTCCCACTTATAGAAGTCGGAGACTTCTTGCTATCTTTTTTAATCTTGAACGTAATAACCTTAAAATAAAACTATTTTCCAAAAGAAGCTGTCAATGAGTCAAAGTCAACTGGCAATTCAAGTTTTTCATCAACTTTTCCATTGTTTATTTTTAAGTTAAACGGAAATCCATCAACTGCAAATCCACGTGTAACTGTTCCATCTTCATCATAATATGCTGGGAAAGTATATTCATTATCCTTTACATAAGTTTGAGTTTTCCCAAGATTAGTATTATTATTTGTAAATACTACAATCACATTTACTTTATCTTTATTTGCATCATAAAATTTTTGAACTTCAGGCAATTCTTCCTTGCAATGAGGGCACCATTCAGCAGCTATAATAAACAAAGTCTTTTTCCCATTTTTCATAATTTTACCAAGATTAGCACTTTTACCATTAAGATCCTTCAATTCAAAGTCAGGAACTTTCCCTTTTCCATCCACATCAACACTAAATTCCTTTGTTCCACACGATACTACAAATAATAAAAGCATCGATATCATTAAAATTATCTTTTTCATTTTAAAGTTTTCTCCTTTTCGTAAATTTTATTATTATAATAATTTAGTAATTATACATCATATCTATTAGAATTTTCCATGAAAACATTTATTTTTGTACATAAAAACTTAAATATTGCTACTCGGCTATATAAGCACTAAAGACATCTCCAATATCATATCCATTTTCTTTAGCAACTTTAAAATAAAATTTTGCCTTATCTTTATTTTTTTTGTTATAATAATAAACTCCTAAATTGTAAAATGCAGTTGTATTCAGCTTTGCAGCTGCTTCCAGATTCAAAATTCTGACCATTCTATCATTTTCAGGATAATAAAGGCTTAAATCTACCATCGAATAGTCATCTCCACTATTTGCAAGTCTTTCAAGTATTTTTTTAGCTTCCTTATTTCGTTTTGCTGGTTCATTGTCATTATTATCTACAGGATTTTTTTCTTTTTCTTCATCTTCAAGAATATAGGCAAGTTTATATCCAGCTGAAATTGAACCTAGCATATATGCTTTGTTATAAATATTTTTAGCCTTTTTCATTTCTTTCTGAGTTTCATATAAACGACCAAGATAGTTCATTGCATCAATGTCATCTTTATCTGCAGCCTTTTGATAAAATTCTTCAGCTTTTGAAAAATCCTTCAGGTTTTCATAAATAAATCCTTTATATCCCAAAATAAGAACTTCATCAGAGTTTGTATCATCTAATATTTTCAATGCCAAATTATAATTCTTTTGATCTTTTACAAGCCGTGAAGCCAGTTCAAATGCTGCCAAATAATATTTATTCTGTGTAAATATTTGATTATAAATTTGCACAGCTTCTTCTTCCTTATCATCATTTTCCAATAATTTTGCCTTTGCATAAAGTGCAGGAGAATAATTTTCAGACAGAAAATCCTTTAAAATATCGTAAGCTTTTTCTGGATTTGAAACTTTTTCCAAAACTAAAGTTCCAAGCTCCTTTTTTTCCTCTATTGTAATTGTTCCATCATTTAATTTCTGATTAAGCTCTTCTATCCGTTTATAAAATTTCATTAACTTCTTATTATATTCGTAAGAATAAAGTGAATAAATTTCTCCAGCATCTCTGCCCTTTTTCAAGTATTCTTGCGCCTTTGTAAACTGCAGCTTGTTTTCATATATATTTCCAATCATATAATATGCCTTTATATTCCCCTGTTTTGCTGAACTTTCCAAAAGATCTAGAATTTGAAGTTCATCTCCATTGGTTTGCTGTAATAAAAGAGCCTGATAATATTCAGCAATTCCTTTACTCTTTTTCATATATTTATTAAAAAACATACTTCCATTTTCAGCAAGGTAAGTATAGGCAAGTCCATATACATCTTCATTTCCTTCCTTTGCTGCTTCATTGATATTCTTCATTATATACTCATAGTCTTTTTTTTCTAAAATTCCAATAAGCCCTTTTTCAAGTGCATCATAACCAGCATCGGTTTTCGAGCAAGATGCTAAAAATAATAACACAAATAATATATATATACATCTTTTCATATTTTTATCACATTTCCTATTCGTTAAAAAATTACCCCCACTTTTTCCCTTTTTCTTTTCTTGTGCTTCACTATTTTTTCTATTTATTGATAATAAAGAGTTAATACTGATTACAAAATATAAATTGCAATAACTCTGTCATTTAAAATAAATTATTATTTCAATTAATTTAAAACTATCTATTTTACAGTTGTTCCAACTTTTATCTCATCATTTATAATTACTAGTTTAGTTTTTTTCTTTTCTGTTGTTGTTAAAAGCATTCCTTGTGAAAGTTCCCCTTTTAGTTCAACTGGTTTTAAGTTTAACACAGCCTGAACTTTTTTACCAATTAACTCCTGCATGTTTGGATACCATTTTGCAATTCCTGAAATAATCTGTCTTTTTTCTTTTCCTGTATTTACAATGAATTTTAACAGTTTATCTGCATTTTCAATTTTCTCCACTTTTTCAATTTGAACAACTTTTATTTCAATTCTGTTAAAATCATCTATCGTAATTGGATTTTCAATTTTTAAATCTTCATTATATTCTTTTTTAGGATCTTCTTCAAATTCAATTCTAGGAAATAATGGAATCGCCTCACCTAATTTATTTCCAACAGGATAACTCTTCCATTCTCTAACATCATCTAAATGTAATTTAGTAACATCTTTGTCAAGTCCCAATTGACTTATCATCTTTTGTGCAGTTTCAGGCATAAATGGTGAAATTATCACTGCAATCTTATAAAGTGAATCTACTAAATTGTACATAACTGTTGACAATCTATCCTTTTGATTTTCATCTTTTGAAAGTTTCCAAGGTTCACATTCATCAATATATTTATTCATTCTTGAAATAAATTTCCAAATATCTTTTAATGCTTCAGAAAATTGATAATTATTTATATGTTTATCCAAGTCAATTAATACATTTTCCCAAAGCTCTTTAATTTCCACATCAAAATTTTCTTCAACTTCATTTAACATAACTTTTGAATTAAAATATTTTTTTTGCATTCCAATCGTTCTATTAAGTAAATTCCCTAAATCATTTGCAAGATCAGCATTTATTCTCTGAACCATTGCCTTTTTAGAATAATCTGCATCCTGTCCAAAAGTCGCCTCCCTCATCAAATAATATCTAAAAGCATCAAGTCCATATTTTTCCACTTCTTCTTCAGGATTAACAACATTTCCAAGCGATTTAGACATCTTTTCTCCTTCAACAGTCCACCACCCATGTGCTGCAACCGTATCAGGCAATTTTATTCCAGCTGACATAAGCATAGCAGGCCAAATAATAGCATGAAATCTTAAAATATCCTTCCCAACAACATGATTTACAGTACCATTTGTCCAAATATTTGCAAACTCTTCAGGATCTTTAGCAAATCCCGCTCCAGTCAAATAATTTGTCAAAGCGTCAAACCAAACATAAATTACATGTCCCTCTTCCAGCTCTAATGGTATTCCCCAGTCAAAAGTTGTTCTTGAAATGGACAAATCTTGAAGTCCTTGTTTTATGAATGCAACTACTTCATTTTTTTTACCTTCCGGCTTAATAAATTCAGGATTTTCTTCAATATATTTTAATAATGCATCTTCATATTTTGACAATCTGAAGAAATATGAAATTTCCTTTACATCAATAACTTCCTTTCCCATATACTTGCCATCAACTAATTGATTTTCAGGAACAAAAGTTTCTTCTGAAACACAATATTTACCCCAGTATTCACCTTTGTAAATATCTCCATTATCATTAACTCTTTTTACAATTTCCCTAACACTGTTAATGTGCCTTTCTTGAGTAGTTCTCATAAAATCAGTATTTGAAATATTTAATTTTTCCCATAAAGTTGTAAAATTTAATGACATTTTGTCAACCCATTGTTGAGGTGTATATCCATTTTTTTCTGCTGCTTCTTGAATTTTTTGTCCGTGCTCGTCTACTCCAGTCAAAAACTTAACATCATATCCTGCTAATCTTTTATATCTCGCTACCATATCACAAATTATTGTTGTATAAGCTGTTCCCACATGCGGTGCCGCATTAGGGTAATAGATTGGCGTTGTTATATAAAACGATTTTGACATATTTTATTCCTCCTTATAATTATAAAAATATTTATATTTTATTCTTTTCCAAAACTTTCTTCGTTAAATTCAATTTTTTTATTTTTATTATATTTTTTATTATAAATCTCAAATGCTTTGTACCCAGCTTCGTGTATTCTCTCTTTAACCAATTCTATTGATTCCTCCATAGAACTTTCCCGAGTCAAGTAAAACGGCTCTGCAACATAATGAACACACCTTGAAAATGGCATTGGTATTTCAAGTTTATCCCACATGTTCTTAAAAATCCACTTTTTACTGCAATAGGAGCTAACTGGTACAATTGGCATTCCTGTTTTTTTTGCTATAAAGATTGCACCAGACTTTGGCTCAAAAATAGGTCCTGCTGGACCATCTATTGCAATACCAAGAGTATATTTTTTTTTAGCATATTTCATAGCTTCTTTTAAACTTTTTATATTATCTTTGTTTGAAGATCCACGAATTAGCTCATTTCCTTCTCTTCTAAGCAATTCTGCCAATATTTCTCCATCCTTTGATGCACTTACGATGGAAGCTTTTTTTTTAATAATCCGTGTAGCACTACAAACTGTAAAAATTTTTCTATGCCAAAAAACAACGATATTTGGATTATTCATTTCCACTCCATCTGCAAAAAAATATTCCCTTCTAGTCATAAAACTAAGCATTCTGTATATAAAATGAAGAAACGCCCCTAAAAATTTATATCTTTTCATTTTTTCTCCCATTTGTTTTACTATTTTTTTAGATTTTCATCTGAAAATATTTTGCTATTTCTGATATTTTATTTTCTATGACTTCATCTGTTTCATTTTTTCTGTAATCTTCATCAAGCCTTGTACAAAGCATAGTTGCATATCCAAATAAAAAATACCATAATTTATTTATAACTTTTTTAGCTTCTTCCTTTTCCAAAGCTGGAAAACTTTCATGTAAATTCTCTTTTGTTAAAAGCTCATTAAGCGTCATTTCATAAAGTTTTTCAAATCTTTCAGTAGTATCAAGAAAAATTGTTCTAAATAATTCCTTTTCTTCTCTAGCAAAAATTACAAATCCAATAGCTCCACTTAAAATTTTTCTTTCTGAATAATCTCCGTAAAGATATTTTTTTAATTTTTCCTTGCACATATTTATAATTTCTTCCTTTAATTCATCAACCGTTCTAAAATTAAAATAAATTGGTGCCGTGGAACATTTTAAATAATTTGCAATTTTTCTGACACTCACATTTTGAAAGCCTTCCTTTTTCATTAATTCATATCCAGCCTCAACTACTATTTCTTTTGTGAATTTAAGCCTAGGCATTGTCTTCTCCTCTTTAGATATTTATTTTATTTTTTCATAAATACAAAACTTCCAGCCATCATAATTTTCCTCTGTCAAAGTTACCCATTTTCCCCAATCTATTTCTGGAAAATAAGCATCTGCCTCATCATCAGAAAAATCAACACGACTCATATAAATTCTCTTCACAATCCCAAGTTCAAGCGATTTTTTATAAATCTCGCCTCCCCCAATAATAAAAATCTCCTCTGGTAAATCTTTATATTTTTCAATAACCTTCTGAAAATCATTAAAAAATTCTAGCTTTGTAGTTTCGTTTTCATATTTTTTTTTATCTTCTTTAACTTTTTCATCTGTTTCCAAAAAATTCCTAGATAAAACTATATTTGTTCGATTCGGTAAAGCTCTACCTATACTTTTATAAGTATTTCTTCCCATAATAACCGTCTTTCCTGTCGTTATTTTCTTAAAGTTTTTCAAATCTTCAGGAATATGCCACAAAAGCTGATTATTTTTTCCAATTTCATTATTTTTCCCAATAGCAACTATTAAACTAAACATCATAGCTCCTTTTTTATTTTTTTATTCATTCAATTATTTGAATCACAAATTTCTAACTAATAATGCACAATTTAAAATCATTCTTTTAAACTGCAACTTCAAATTTAATAACTGGATAACTTTCGTAATCTTCAAGCGTAATATCCTCAAATGTCAATTCATTAAACGGCTTATCTGCAATCTTAATTTTGGCAAGTTTTAGCGGTTTTCTTGTCAGCTGCTCCTTCAATCCTTCAATATGATTTTCATAAATATGAGCATCTATTATTGTATGAGCAAATTCTCCAACTTCATAACCGCACTCTTTTGCAATCATCATTGTAAGCAACGAATAGCAAGCCAGATTAAAGGGTATTCCAAGTGCAATGTCTCCACTTCTCTGAGTCAAATGGCAATTCAATTTATTTCCTAAAACATTGAATGCAAAAGTATAATGACACGGCGGCAACTTACTTATTGTCGCATTTCCTGGATTCCAAGCAATTACAATCATTCTTCTTCCATTTTTATGATTAGGATTGGTTTTCATTTCCTTTAAAGTATCAATTACATATTGAATTTGATCAAATACCAATTGTCCATTTTCTTCTCTCGTTGTCCAAGGATTATTCTCATCTGCAAACACTTCTCCACCCAAAGCAATTTCTGGAACTGGATATCTTCTCCAAAATCTTCCGTAAGCAGTTTCAAGCCTTCCTTCTTCATCTGCCCACGCATCCCATATTTTTGTCTTTTTTCGTAAATTCTTAATATGCTCTTCCCCCGACAAATACCAGAACAACTCATGCAGCATTGAATTAAAATACATTTTTTTAGTTGTCAAAAGTGGATACCCTTTGCTCAAATCTACTTTATATGAATAAGCAAAAGTTGAAATTGTGTCAACTCCTGTCCTGTTTTCCTTTTTCACTCCATTGTCAAGTACATACTTGACCATATCCAAATATTGTTTCATTCTCTCTCCTAATAATTTTTATCTCTAATCTTAATATTGAAAATCATTCTGTCTTAATGCCTCAAATAACACAATCGCCACAGCATTGGACAAATTCAGCGATCTTCCAAGTGGCAACATTGGAATCGTAATATTATTTTTTTTATATTTATTTAATATTTCTTCAGGTATTCCACGTGATTCAGGTCCAAACATTATATAATCGTTGTCATCAAATTTCACGTCTGTATATCTCTGTTTTGTTTTTGTCGTTGCAAAATAGATTTTTGCATTGCTGGTTTCGATGTTTTCTTTCCAGAAATGTTCCAAATTTTCCCATACGAAAAGCTGTACATCTTTCCAGTAATCTAGTCCTGCACGTCTTATTTTTTTATCATCCAGTTCAAAGCCTAGAGGTTTTATTAAATGCAGCTTTGTATTTGTTAAGACACAGGTTCTTCCAATATTTCCTGTGTTTACATGTATTTCTGGATTTAATAGAACTATGTTCATTTTATCTACCATTCCTTCTATTTAAATTTTCATTATATAAATTTATTTCATTAATCTTTTATAGTCTTCTAGTTTTATTCGATTAGAAGTAATTTTATCTAATTTTTTTGTAATGTTATCTCCTCTGTTAAATCCACCAAATCCTATTTTGGAATTGATATGAGTAATTGCGATTGCAAGTGCATCTGCAGCATCATCAGGCTTTGGAATTTCATCTAACTTTAATATTAGCTTTACCATTTCCTGAATTTGCTTTTTATCAGCTCTTCCATAACTTGCAATCCCCATTTTTACTTGAAGCGGAGTATAGCTATATAAATTCAGCTTATTTTTTTGTCCTGCTAAAGTTATTACTCCACGAGCCTGTCCTACTTTTATTACTGTTTTTTGATTTTTAAAGAAAAATAAGTCTTCAATAGCCATATCTGTTGGCTTCCAGAGTTTTATAATATTTTCTAGTCCATCATAAATTTTTTCCAGCCTAATAGGCATATCCTCATCCTTATCTGTAAAAATACATCCATAATCAAGTGGAGTATAATCACCATTTTCATAATCTACAACAGCGTATCCCACTATTGCTGTACCAGGATCTATTCCTAAAATTCTCATATTTCTCCTTATTTTTCCCTGCTTCTTTATTTTTTAATTATATCATACCTAAAGTTTGTATGCAAGATATCCGTATATGTTATTCAAAATATTTTTCTATATAATTTTGAGTATAGTCAATATAGCTTTTCAAGTCAATATCCTCATAATTTTCAAATTCATTTACGCTTGTTTCAACGTTCCTCACTTTATATAAATTATCGTTAATATCTCCAAAACCATATTTTTCATAATATTTTTCATCTTTACGAATAACAACCTTATACAATCCCGTTTTTGAAAAATATAGCCGATATTTTCTAAACTTATCTAGCACTTTATTACTTTCAAATTCCATTTTTCCATTTTCATCACAAGCATAAATGTCTTCGTAAACAGAAGCATACATAAAGAATATATCAGGATTTTCTGAAAAAACTTTTCTTACTGCTGTTTCTATTTCCTGTTTTTCCCAAAAATATAATTTTAAAATTTCTGAAATCCATTTATGATTTTTTGGCATAATTAACTTGCTGTAGTGATATTCATTGATGCCCTTAACTTTATCATTCACCTTATACAAAATAGAACTTTTATTTTTTAAAAATTTATCAATATCTCTTATTAAAAAAATATCTTGATATTGATGATTTATCTTGTTTTTTATTTTACTTAAAAGTTCATCAGTTACATTTGTTATAAAAATATCATTTTCTGATGCTCCCACCATTTCAATACCTTCTCTTGCAAAAACTCTTTTTATTCTTTTTACAATACTTATTCTATATCTATTTAAAACATCTTTTACAAATGATGATTTTAAAAGCAAATCTTTCGGTATTTTTTTTATTATATTTTTATCCTTTTCATAAAATATTTTATTTTCAAGCAGCCACTCATACAAATGGTCTTTTTTTATTGTTAATTCATATACTTTTTTTTGAAGATAATTATCATAATCATCCATCTTCATCCTTTTAGAATAATTTATTTTAGACTGGCTAGAATTATCAGAATTTTGATCCAAAAGCATGGTCACAAGTTTGTCATTATTATAATTTAAATATTTTATTTTCCTTTTAAGTTTCATATTATTGCTATAATTGCCATTTGTAAGTATATTTAACAAGTTTTCCTTTTCATCCCAGTTACTTTCTTCTGAAATTATAAAATTATACATTTTTTCAGTTGCCAAAACATCCTGTATGCAGTAATCAATTACCTTATCAACAATCTTATCATATATATTTTTTTTTATTACATAATTAAAGTTGGCAAAATCCTGCTCTTCAATATTATCTCCACAATTAAACTCAAACCCCTTTACTCCAAGATTTAAACTATACTCATAAGCCAAGTCATACGAATTGAATTCGTGATTTTCATTTTTATATTCATTTTTTGGCATATTTCTTATTATTTTTATTTCACTGTTTAATTTATTTCTATTTACATTTGAATTTCTGTATTTTAAAAGGTCATTAATTACAATATCATCAAAACTGTGTCCTCCATAGGAAATTAACACGTTTTTTGAAATGACTCTATATAAAAGTTTTTTTTGACGATTAAAATTATCTGAATCGATAATCAATATTTTTTCATCATTCAACTTTTTCAACACAATACAAAAATAATTTGGAAAAACTTCGATATCAAATACATATTTATTTGACTTCTTCATATATTATTATCACCACTTTTCAAATTCTGAAAGTTACAAAAAATATTTATCTCTTTTTAAATAAATTCTATCTCCCTTAATATTTACAATTTTTACAATTCCACGAAATTCCCGTTCATTTGTATTTTTATTTCTCACATAAATCTTAAATTTCTGATTTTCTTTAATGTTTTTTCTCATATTAACTTCTTTACTTATATTTTCAAATTTTTTAAATGTGTCAATAACTGTCATTCCATTTTTCAATTTTCCATATTTCTCATTGGAAACATTTATCCCGAAATAGTCAAGCACATATTCTATTTCAACAAAACACACTATTTCTCTAATCTTTTCAGCTCTTATAGCAGCATCACTCTTTGTAGCCCAAAATGACTCACTTTCTCTTTTAGCCTCCACTAATTCCTTCAATTTATCAATTTCAGCTTCAGCCTTTTCCAAATCAATCGCATCTTCAATTTCAAATCTTCCAATTTTAGTTCTCACAAGCCTTGTCATCGTAGCAAAAACTCCCAATTTTTCCCCAATATCGTAAACTAGAGAACGGATATAAGTTCCACTGCTAACTTTTACATAAAATGAAATTTTTATATTTCGAGCATCTTTTGAATTTTTATCTGGACGAATAATTTTTATTTTTCTAATTTCTGAAATTTCAACATTTCTTTCTGTTCTTTCAACTTCCACACCTTTTCTCGCCAAATCATAAAGTTTTTTCCCGTCTATTTTTATTGCTGAATACATTGGCGGAATTTGCTTTATTTTCCCTCTAAAACTATTTATAACTTTTATTATTTGAGCATTGCTTACACTTATTTCAGATTCATATCTTTCAACGACCGTCCCTTCCAGATCATAAGTATCAGTTTTGTATCCAAGTTCCATTTCAACATAATATTCCTTTTCCTTTTTCATCAAGTCATCAGAAAATTTTGTTGCATCATTAATCATAACAATCATAAGTCCTTCAGCCATCGGATCCAATGTTCCCGCATGACCGACCTTTTTAGCCCTTATTTTTCTCTTTAACTCATTAATTGCCGCAAATGAACTTACTCCCTTACTTTTATTCAAAAGAATAAGCCCATCCTTCGTGAAATTTTTTTCCATTTTTCTTCCTTCCCACAATTATTATAATTTATTTACATTATTGGTGAAATTAACTTGAATATAGAGTTTCTCAATTGTTTTCTGAAAGTCACTTTTTTTAATCTTGCTTCATCAAATTTTTCACACACTTCCAAATCTTTTCCAAACTGTGCCTTTAAATCTTTGCTAATCTCTTCACTATAAAATACTGAATTCACTTCATAATTTATCTCAAAACTTCTCATATCAAAATTACATGTTCCCATCGTAGATGTTTTCTCATCTACGATTACATTTTTACTGTGTAAAAATCCCGCCTTATATCTAAAAATCTCAATCCCAGCTTCTATCAATTCTGCAAAATAAGTTTCTGCAATCCAATAGGGCATCTTTTTATCAGGTACTCCTGTAATCATTATTTTTATTTTTACTCCCGAAAGAGCCGCCATTTTCAACTGTGAAATCAAATCTGTATCAGGCACAAAATAAGGACTTTGAATCAAAACTTCCGTTTTTGCTGTTGCAATCATTTTAGAATACAAATATTTCAAAGTCGTCCATTCTGTATCAGGTCCACTCGAAGAAACCTGCATTAAATATTCTAGTTTTTTCTGCTTATCAATCGGCTTTTGCTCTTCCAATTCGTGAACTGCCTCACCCTTTACATCTTCACCAAAACTGTACTTACCACCACTATTTAACCAATCTGTTACAAAAATTGCAAGATACTGTCCAATTATTTCCCCAGTAATTCTAATATTCGTATCTCTCCAACTTTCAAACCGCTTTCCACCATCTATATATTCCTGCCCCACGTTCATTCCGCCAGTATGAACTATTTTATTGTCAATTAAGGCTATTTTACGATGATTTCGATAATTCATCTTGGAAATAAAAAATTTCACATCCAAAAACCATCTTATTTCAATTCCAGCACTTCTAAGTTCCTTTTTATACTTTCTCGGCAACTTCCATGTTCCTACTCCATCAAAAAGCAGCTTTATCTTAACACCTTCCTTTGCCTTTTTTATAAGTGCATTTTTTATTCTTTCTCCCAACTCATCAGCCCTCCAAATAAAATATTCCATATAAATTGTTTTTTTCGCATTTTCGATATCTTTCAAAATAGAATCAAAAGCTCCTTTTCCATCATAAAATAATTTATACGAATCATTATTTGTCAAGAAAGTCCCTTCAGAATTGTAAAGCATTTTGACAATTTCTTTTTGCTGAGCGGGAAGTCCAATATTTGTTATCATCGTGTCAATTTGACCTTGAATTTTTTCTTTTATTTCAGACTCAGACATTTTATCAACATTTTCATTTATATTTTTTAACCGATTATAATAAAAAAAGTCCTGTGACCTGAAAATATCCGATACATCTCTCTGCATAAAGTTAAAAAGTCTTGAAAACAGCTTTCTTTCTTCACCTTTCATCTTTTTTGAAATTATCTTATTCCTTCTCCAATTAATCCCAAACAAAAGATATAAAATTGCTCCACCCAATGGAAATGTAAAAATTGTAAAAATCCAAGCAAGCATCGCATTTGGTGACTTGTCCGACAAAAGCACTGCCACAGCCAGAATAATAATTATCAAATAATGTATCCTCTCAAACGGAATTACCCAAGTTGAAATGATTATAGCCAATTCATGCATTATAATTTCCTCTCTTAATTATTAAATTTATTTCTCTGCTTATACTCTATAATTTTATCATTTTTAACAAAGATTTTCAATCATTCTATCTCAATGAATAAAAAAATTTAATACTAATAATGTTAAACTCTATTTAAAAATAGAAATTATATTATTCGCTAACAAAAAATCTTGACCTTTTGCAAAGAAATTCATAACCAGGCTGCTATTTTAATGTAAAATAGCATAATATTGAATTTTATAAAAAAATCAAAATAAAAAAAGTACGACGGACAAATTCAATGATTTCACTCACCAAATCTGCCAGCTGTACTTTTTAAAACTCAGTTAAAATTAAAATTCTTTTATTATACTTCAATTATTTTAAGAGTTATCTTTTTGTACAAGATTTTTCAATACCATTAGGTCCTCTATAAATGGCATCTTTTCCGCCTTTGAAAAATTCAATATTTCCATTTTTAGAAACATATCTTGCTCCACTAGCTGATACTGCTACATTTAAATTATAGACTTTTCCAGCTTTAGTTGTTACTCTTGCAGTTTTTGTTGTTGGATATACAACTCTTATTTTTTCAGAACCACAAGTGTAAGATTCTGAAGCAACTTTTTTAGCTACTGTTTTTTTAGCAACTGCTTTTTTTCTAGTCTTAGTTGCAGCAGCAAAGCTCATTCCTCCAATTAATGTCATTACAGATAATACTAACATAGATTTTTTTAATAATTTCATCTTTACCATCTCTCTTCTTCAAAATTTGTTTTTATTTAGCGGCTGATTTTTTTGCAGCCTTTGCAGCTGGTTTTTTTGCAACTTTTACAGCTGATTTCTTAGCAGCTTTTGTAGCTGGTTTTTTTGTAGTTTTTGCAGCTGGTTTTTTTACAACTTTTGTAACTGTTTTTTTAGCAACTGCTTTTTTTTCAGTTTTTGTTGCAGCAGCAAAGCTCATTCCTCCAATTAGTGTCATTGCAGACAATACTAACATAGATTTTTTTAATAATTTCATCTTTACCATCTCTCTTCTTCAAAATTTACTTCAGCAAAGAGTATACCACTAAATGCTTTTAAAACTCTTATAAAAAACTATTAATTTATAATAGAATTACAGTAAAATCACTTTATTTTAGTAATTCTCAGGAAATAAAGTTCTTTCCACACCTTCAATTATGATATGTAAAATCATCATATGAACTTCCTGAATTCTATCTGAAGTTTCGCCAGGTATTATAAACTCATAATCACACACTCCTTTTAATTTTCCTCCATCTTTTCCAAGTAGTGCTACAGTTTTTAATTTTTTTTCTTTTGCCATTTTTACAGCTTCAATTACATTTTTAGAATTTCCCGAAGTTGATATTCCAAAGAAAAAATCTCCTTCCTGCCCAAATGCCTCTACACCTTTTGCAAAGACAAAATCAAATCCAAAGTCATTTCCAACACAAGTAATATGCGAAGAATCACTAATACTTATAGATGGCAATGCTCTTCTGTCTTTTCTAAATCTTCCTGTAAATTCTTCTGCAAAATGCATCGCATCACAGTTACTTCCGCCATTTCCAGCAATTAGTGATTTTTTACCATTTTTATAGACCAATGCCAATTCCTGTGCAACTTTTTCTGTTTTTTCGATATTCTCTTCATTTTCCACAAATGCCTTTACAGTTTCAAAGGCAGTTAAATACGAATTTCTAATATCTTCCTTTAACATAATTTTCCTCCAAATCAAAAAAAATTTATTTAATAAAAATTATTATTTATTTTTTACTGAAAATAAAGCAGGTGTAATTTTATAACTTTTTACAAATTTTACAAATTTTGAAATTCCCGGCTTTTCTCCATTTTCACGAATATAGGCAATTTGAAACTTATCTTCTGACTTTTCAAAATTATGAATAACTTTCAATGCACCTTTTTCAATTTCCTCATAAACACTATAATACGGCAAAACGGCAAAACCAAGCCCACTTTTTATAAAATTTTTCATAGTTTCAATACTTCCATTTATTACAATTCTATTTTCCAAATTAAATCCAATTATTTTTTCAAACAAATCAAGATATTTACTTGTTAAAAGCGTGTCCCGCTTTAACAGCTGCATTCTCTTCAATTCCCTATAATCTGATATTTCTCTTCCTGCTACAACAACAAATGGGTATTCTTCCGTTTCAATCACTTTTATTTCCTTATCCTCAATAAAATATTCCTCCATTAGGGCAATATCAACTGTTCCTTCTTTCAAATGCCTTACAAGTGATTCCCGATTTTTAATATACAAATCAAATTCAATTTCAGGATTATTTTTTTTAAATTCTACCATAATTCTCGGCAACACAGGCTCACCAATATTATGAGTTGCCCCTATGCAAATCTTTCCCTTACCATAATGTGAGATTTTCTCCATTTCCTTTTCTACCCGCAAAATCTTATCAAAAACATCCTTTGACATTCGATAAAGTTCTTTTCCTGCAAAAGTCAGCCTAAAATTTTTAGAATTTCTTTCAATAAGCTGGATTCCAAGTTTTGTTTCCAGTTTTTTTATTTGTATTGATACCGCAGATTGACTTATAAATAAATTTTTTGCAG
Source organism: Leptotrichia wadei (assembly GCF_007990545.2). Classification (NCBI taxonomy): domain Bacteria; kingdom Fusobacteriati; phylum Fusobacteriota; class Fusobacteriia; order Fusobacteriales; family Leptotrichiaceae; genus Leptotrichia; species Leptotrichia wadei. Next base: position 690,314 of record NZ_AP019829.2, on the reverse strand, counting down.
CTTTAGTAAAACTTTTTTCCTTGCATGCCTCAAAGAAAATTTTTAAATGATGTACATCCACACTTATTTCTCTCCAATCATATATTTTTATATTATACTCGAACCTTAAAATCAAACTTATAAAATTACATAATCTTAGAGTTTAAGTAAAACAGTTATAATTTTTAAATTCGATTTTAAAATAATTTTACTACATTATAACATTTTTATTCTGTGAATGTAAATATCAAAATTCTATTACTGCATTTAAGAGCTTTCTTGAATAATCTTTTTTTATATTTTTTAAATTTTTTATATCAGAAATTTCCTCTTCAATCTTTCCATTGCGAAAAAATATTATGCTATCGCAAATATAAGTTATCGTAAGCAAATCGTGCGTTACAAAAATATACGACAAATTATACTCTTTCTTCAATTTCTGCAATAAATCCAGAATTTCCACCTGTGTAGACACATCAAGTGAACTTACAGCCTCATCTAACATAATAAACTTAGGCTTTGTTGCAATTGCCCTTGCTATACACACTCTTTGAAGCTGTCCTCCGCTTAGTTCATTGGGGAATCTCTGCAAAAATTCTTCAGAAAGCCCTACAGATTCTATCAATTTTTTTAATTCTTCCTGTATTTCATCTTTTTTTAGTTGAGATTCGATTGTTAATGGCTCGGCAATAATTTCAGCAACAGAAAATTTTGGATTTACAGAAGATACATAATTTTGAAAAACAATGCTTATTTCTCTTTTGAGATATTTATTTTCCTTTGCATGAATATTTTTTCCTTTAAATTCAACAATTCCACCATCAGCATTTTCAATTCCAGTCAAAATCCTTCCAAGCGTACTTTTTCCGCTCCCGCTTTCTCCAATAATTCCAAGACATTTTCCCTTTTTTAGTGAAAACGAAACATCGTTTAACACATTCTTTACTGATTTTTTCAAAAATTTCTTTTCAGTATAACTTTTAGTAATATTTGACACTTTTAACAAAATATTATTTTCACTATTCATCTTTTCTTCTTCCATCAATTATTTATTCTCACTTTCATCAAATATCTTAATCAGCCACTTCCTTAAATTTTTTCATTAAAGCCCGTCTTGTTTCAAGTGAACTACTCCCGCTTTTAGAAGCGGGAGCTTCTTGGGAAGTATCTGCTTTTGTTAACCAAATATATTTACCAAGCTCTTCGGGTAGTTCCTACCCTGTTTTTTTTATTTTTCTAATATTCCAACATCAATTTTCCAATGTTTTTTATATTCAATGCCGCATTGTAATCTCTATCAATTTCAATCCCACAGCACTCACATTTATAACTTCTTTCTGATAATTTCAGTTCCTCTTTAATATTTCCACATTTACTGCAAGTTTTCGACGATGGAAACCACTTATCTATCTTCAAAAATTGTTTCCCTAAAAACATCAACTTGTACTCAAGCATTTTCAAAAACATTCCCCATCCATTATCTCCTACACTTTTACCAAAATTTAATGACTGACTCATCCCTTTCATATTCAAATCCTCAACAACTACAGCATTATAATCTTCAGATAATTTTCTCGATAATTTATGTAGAAAATCTCTTCGGCAATTTTTGATATACTCATGCAATCTTGATATTTTCTCTTTTTGTCTATACCAATTCTTAGAAAATTTCACTTTTCTTGATAATGATTTTTGTAATTCTTTCAATTTTTTCTCCAACATCCTAAAATATCTTGGATAATCAGCCCTTTGGTTTTCAGAACTGACAAATAATTCAGACATCGAAAAATCAAGTCCAATCACTTTATCATTACTTGGCATTTTTTGAATTTCTTTTTCAAATTCCGTCAAAATAGAAACATAATAATTTCCATTGCTGTTTGTCAATGTTACTGACTTTATTCTATAATTCTCTGGTATTTCTCTATGATATTTTAATTTTATTCTTTTCAATTTTGGCAAAACTAAATATTTGTTTTCCTCAATTCGTATCGAATTGTTCACACAATTTGTCGTGTAACTTTTAATATCATTCTTTTTAGATTTGAATCTTGGAAATTTCGCTCTCTTCTGAAAGAAATTTGTAAACGATCGTTTTACATTCAATTGAGCATTTGAAAGTGCCAAACTGTCTACTTCTTTTAAAAATTTATTTTCACTTTTCAAACTAGCAGGTGTAACTATTTTATTTTTTCCAGTTTCTTCATAAATTTTATTAGTAGTATACAAAATTGTATTGTAAACAAAACGAACACATCCAAAAGTCTTGTTTATCAACAATTCTTGATCTTTATTTGGATAAATCCTATATTTGAATGCTAAATTATATTTCATGAAATTACACCTCCTTTTGATTTTGAATATATTTTTTAATTATCTCTAACGGTGCACCTCCGACACTTAGAACTAAGTAACTTCTACTCCAAAAATATTCTTTCCACAATCTTCCCCTTATTTCAGGAAATTCTTTTTTTATCAACCTGCTGGAAGCACTTTTGTAAGTATTTACAAACTTAGAAAGTTCAGTATTAGGCATAGCATTAATCAACATATGAATATGATCAACATCATGTTCCCATTCTTTAAGAACAATGTTATACTTCGGACATATTTTTTCAAAAATCTCTTTCAATCTATTAGAAATTTCATCATTAATGACTTCTCTTCGATATTTTATACAAAAAATTATATGATAATTTATATCAAATACTGAATGATAATTACTATTGTATGACATTATTATTACCTACTTCTATATTATTTCACTGAGTAGATTATATCATAAATATATCCTTTTTTCAATTTTTTTTACAAAAAAAGCAATTCATCTCCCGCTTGTAGAAGCCGGAGACTTCTTGCTATCTTTTGTTAAGGCTTTCCATTTTTTTGTCTTTTTCCATCAGCTCCTGCAGTCCATCCTGCCGCATCTAGCAATTTTTTAGCTTCATCTAATGAATAATTGTAAACTGGAACATTAATATTTGCATAAGGCACTGTTTTCGCAAGAATTGTATCTGCAGGTGTTTCAGTTCCTTCAAAGATTCCTTCAGAAATTTCTTTTTTATTCAATACATGCTGTAAAGCCTTACGTACATTTTTATCAGTCAATGCACCTTTTGTTGTATTCACAAGCATCATTCTTGTTGCTACAGGTTCAGACATCATAGCCGAGAACCCTTTTTTATCTTTAAATTTCTTAAATGTTTCACTATCAATCATATCACGTCCAAACACAATATCAATATTCCCTTTTTCAAGTGCCAAAGCTCTTGTTTGCTCTTCAGGAATGACTTTCACACGGATTCTCTTAATTTTTGGCTTTGTTCCCCAATACTTATCATTCACTTCAAAAACAGCTTCTTCATCAGTTTTATTTGATTTTAGCACATAAGGTCCTGTTCCAACATATTTATCTACTCCATTTTTTGTACTTTTCCCATTTTTCATAGCTTTGGGTGAAATAAATCTGAATGGACGTATTGATCCAAGTTCAATTAGCATTGGATAATATGGTTCCTTCAATTTTATTTTAAATGTATAGTCATCAGGCGTTTCAAATCCATCAAAAAGTCGTACACTTTCAAGCCATCCATGTCTATCCTTATTTTCCATAATTGCATCAAAGTTAGCTTTTACAGCCTTTGCATCAAATTTTTCCCCATCAGAGAATACTACATTTTTTCTCAGATGAAACGTATATTCACGTCCATCCTTTGAAATTTCCCATTTTTCAGCAAGCTGCGGTGCAATGCTTCCATCCTTGTTAATTATTACAAGCCCTTCATATAAAATATTCTGCGCATACAGCTCCCCAGCATAATTATGCGGATTCAAGTCACGAATATCCCTGAAATTAGCTGCAACAATCTCGTCCTTGCTGGCATTTTTTCTGACATTTCCTCCACAAGACAGCACAAACAATAAAATCCCTGTCAACAATAATAAAAATTTAAAATTTTTCTTTTTTTTCATTTTAGAATATATCCTCCTATAATCAAATATTTTTATATCAAAAATATTATATAATTATTTATTTTGATAATCAAATTATTTTTATAAAAATTTTTAAATTAAATAAAAAATTATAGAAAAATCAAATATTTAGTGATAAAATATATCTATTAGTATAATTTTAGGAGGAAAAAATGGTAGAACAATTATTTAAAGAACTATCTTTATTAGAAGAAGTTGAGGCAATTGCATTGGGAGGTTCACGAGCGGGAGTAAATTATGATGAAAAGTCAGACTATGATGTATACCTTTATGTAACTTCACCCATTAATGAAGAAAAAAGAAAAAATATCCTGAAAAATTTCTGCAGCCATATGGAGATTGGAAATAGTTTTTGGGAATATGAAGACAACTGTATTTTAAACAATGGAATCGAAATTGACATTTTATATCGGGATATGGAAGACTTTATGAAAGGTATTCAAAGGGTAGTTGTTGAATGTCAACCGAGCAATTCCTACACAACTTGCATGTGGCATAATTTAATTACATGCAAAATTTTATATGACAAAAATGGAAAACTTGAAAAATATAAAAATAAATATTCGATACCTTATCCAAAACAGCTAAAGGAAAATATCATAAAAAGACAACTGGAATTAATTGATTCTTCAATGCCAGCATACCCAAAACAAATAAAAAAAGCAATTTTAAGAAAAGATTTTGTAAGCATAAATCATAGAATAACAGAATTTTTAGCCTCTTATTTCGACTTATTATTCGCAATAAATGAAATAACACATCCAGGTGAAAAACGATTAGTTCAGCTTTGTAAAAAACAATGTAAAATTTTACCTAAAAACTTTGAAGAAAACTTAAATTTATTATTTTCATATATGTATTTGGAAGAAAAAAATATTTTTTTTATGGAAACTCTTGAACAAATTGTTGATAATATAAAAAAAATCATATAAAATAATTGACTAACAGAAAAATATATGCTTAAATTCATATATATTTTTACAACTTGGAGGAAAACTATGAAAAAACCTATTATTGGAATCTCAAGTAATATACTTGGACTGGAAAAAGGACTATTTGCTGGATATAAACGATCTTATGTGGATGTTTCCTATATTAATGCCGTGATAAATGCTGGTGGAGTGCCACATATTCTACCTTTGAATGAGCACGAAGACATCATTGAGGAATTTGTAAAAAGTGTGGATGGAATAATTTTAACTGGGGGAAATGATGTTTTTCCGCTTCTTTACGGGGAAGAGCCAAAAGAGAAACTAGGAGAAATTTTTCCAGAACGTGATAAATTTGACTCACTTCTTATCCGTTATGCAATTACCTATGAAAAGCCAATCTTCGGAATTTGCCGTGGAATGCAGATAATTAATGTCGAATGTGGCGGATCGCTTTATCAAGATCTTTCCTATGATGAAAATGTTAAAATAAAACATTTCCAAAAGGCTAGGGCTCATACTCCAACTCATTCCATTTCTGTAGCAACCAACTGCTTTTTAAGCGACATTTATCCTGAAGGGATTGGATTCATAAACAGTTACCATCACCAAACGATAAACCAGCTAGCACCAGGATTTTCTACAATTGCAAAAAGTACAGATGGAGTAATTGAAGCAATTGAAAATATTTCAAATAAAACTTTTATCATTGGAGTCCAATGGCATCCAGAAATGATGGCAATTAATGATGAACTTGCACAAAAATTATTTAAAAAATTCGTAAATGAAGTAAGTTTAAGAAAAAAAGATTAATTAAAGATTAATTTATGATTTTTTTATAAAATTAAGAAAAGACTGCTTTACAAAATTATTTTTATAAAACAGTCCTTTTTTATTATTATACAAAATTCTATTAATTTCTATTTTTTCTCAAATATTCATGAATAGCCTTCGCAGCATTTCTACCTTCACTAATTGCCCAGACAACAAGTGATTGCCCTCGTCTTACATCTCCTGCGGCAAAATATTTTGGAGCAGAAGTTTTAAAGTCGATGACATTTGCACTAACATTTCCACGCCCATCTAATTTAACTTTTGAGTTTTCCAAAAGTCCTTCAAAATATGGATGTAAAAATCCGATTGCTAAAAAGACAAAGTCAACTTTTATTATTTCTTCAGAGCCCTCAACTTCCCTAAATCCAAGTCTTCCATCTTCATTTACAAAACTTTCAACTTTTGCGATTTTTACTCCACAAAGGTTTCCATTTTCATCTTTTACAAATTCTTTTGTTGTAACATTCCATTCCCTTGGGTCATTTCCGTAAACTTCTGTCGCTTCCTTGTGAGAAGTCGAAGTTTTTAGATACATTGGAAATTGTGGCCAAGGATTTTTTGATGTACGAGTTTCAGATGGCTTATTTAAAATTTCAATTTGTTTTACACTGGCAGCACCTTGTCTTACAGAAGTTCCAACACAGTCAGAACCAGTATCTCCACCACCGATTACAAGCACATTTTTATCTTTCACATCAATTTCCTCGTTGTACAAAGGAATATTATTTACTTTTCTGTTTTGCTGAGTCAAAAAGTCCATTGCAAGATAAACTCCTTTTGCTTCTCTTCCTTTGATATTCAAATCTCTAGCTTGTTTTGATCCGCAAGACATAAGAATTATGTCAAACTCTTTTTCCAGTTCTTCGTTGGAAATATCTTTTCCAGCTTCAGTGTTGTAAATAAATTTAACACCTTCTTCTTCCATAAGTTTTACTCTTCTGTCAATTATTTTCTTGTCAAGCTTAAAATCAGGAATTCCAAGTGCGAGTAATCCTCCAGCTCTTTCACTTTTTTCGTAAACTGTCACATTGTACCCAAATCTGTTTAAAGTTTGAGCAGCAGCAAGTCCAGATGGTCCACTTCCAATTACAGCAATTTTTTTATCAAATCTTTTTTTAGGAGTTTTTGGTTTTACCCATCCATTTTCCCAACCTTTTTCAATAAGAGCAAGTTCAATATTTTTAGTAGTTACAGGTTTGTCATTTTTTCCTAAAGTACAGCTTCCTTCACAAAGTGCTGGACAAATTCGCCCAGTAAATTCAGGAAATGGATTTGTTGACAAAAGCAAGTCCAAAGCTTTTTTCCATTCACCGTTATAAACTAAATCTTGCCATTCAGGACAGTGGTTGTCGACAGGACAGGCCCAGTGGCAAAAAGGTACTCCGCAGTCCATACATCTAGCCGCTTGTGTTTTTATATATTCATCGTTTAAAGGGACATCAATTTCATTAAAATCTTTAATTCTGTCAGAAATTTCCCTAATTTTTTTTTCTTCTCTATGTATTTCTAAAAATCCACCTAGTTTTCCCATTTCTAAGCCTCACCTCTCTCAAATATTTCTTTAAATTCAGGTGCAATAACAACTTTAAAGTTTTGTTTTTCAGCTTCCCAATTGTTTAAAATTTCCTTTGCAACGGCACTTCCTGTATAATTAAAGTGTTTTTCCACATAAGTTTTTATTTCATTTTCATAAACTTCGTTAAGTTCGTCAAAATCGACCATTTCTTTATTCAAATTTTTCTCAAAAGTGTTGTTTTTATCATAAACATAAGCAATTCCACCACTCATACCAGCGGCAAAGTTTTTCCCAGTTTCTCCTAAAACAATAGCACGACCTCCAGTCATGTATTCACAGCCGTGATCTCCAACACCTTCTACAACAGCAACTGCTCCAGAGTTTCTAACACAGAATCTTTCTCCAGCAACTCCGTTTAAATAAGCTTCTCCTCTGATAGCACCGTATAAAATGGCATTTCCTCCAATTATATTTTCATCTGCTTCGTATTTAGAAACTTCGGGTTTTTTAATAATAATTTTTGCTCCAAACAGTCCTTTTCCGATGTAATCGTTTGATTGTCCAGTCAAATTATATGTAATTCCTTTTGCTCCAAACACACCAAAACTTTGTCCTCCGATACCTTCTAAATTCAACGTAATAGTATCATCTTCAAGTTTATATCCACCAAATGTTCTAGCAATTTCTCCACTTAACATCGCTCCAAAACTTCTGTCAAAGTTTTCGATTTTTTCATTAATTACAGTTTTTGCGACATTATTTTTATCACTTTCAAAAGTTGCACTTGCAAGTTTAATTAATTTTCTGTCAATTATATTTTCCATTTTAAAGTCTTGATTTTGAGTTTTTACATTTGGGCTGTCACTATTCTTGTTAGTGTAAAGAATTTTTCCTAAGTCTACATTTTTTACTTTTTCTAATTTTGAAGTTTTAGAAACCTCCAAGAATTCATCAGCTTTTCCGATTAATTCATCAAGTTTTGTAACTCCAAGTTCTGCCATAATTTCTCTTGCTTCCTGTGAAATAAATCTAAAGTATCTAATGATATTTTCATATTGTCCGGTAAATTTCTTACGAAGTTCTTCAGACTGAGTTGCAACTCCAACTGGACACATATTTGTATGACATTTTCTCATCATAATACATCCTAAAATTACAAGTGGCATTGTCGCAAATCCAAATTCTTCAGCTCCTAAAATCGCTCCAATTACTAAATCTCTACCTGTTTTTAATTTTCCATCAACTTGAAGAGTAACTCTGCTTCTCAATTTATGTTCCTTTAAAATTTGGTGAGCTTCAGAAAGTCCTAATTCCCAAGGTAATCCAGCATGTTTAATTGAAGATAGTGGTGATGCTCCAGTTCCTCCGTCATGTCCAGAAATTAATATCATTTCAGATTTTGCTTTTGCAACTCCAGAAGCAACGACTCCAACTCCAGCTTCAGACACCAATTTAACACTAATTCTAGCTTTTTCATTTACATTTTTCAAGTCAAAAATTAGTTGTGCCAAATCTTCGATTGAGTAAATATCGTGGTGTGGTGGCGGAGAAATTAAGCTGATTCCAGGCGTTGTATGACGTGTAGCTCCAATTTCCTTATTAACTTTAAATCCAGGTAATTGTCCACCTTCTCCAGGTTTTGCTCCTTGAGCCATCTTAATTTGTAACTCATCGGCATTTACCAAGTAATCTGTTGTAACTCCAAATCTTCCAGATGCAATTTGCTTTGTAGCACTTCTTCTGTTATCCAGAAATCTTTTAGGATCTTCTCCACCTTCTCCGCAGTTAGAACGACCACCAATTGTATTTAAAGCTCTTGCAATCGCTTCATGAGCTTCCTTTGAAATTGACCCGAATGACATTGCTCCAGTAACAAATCGTTTCATAATTGCTTCAACTGGCTCAACTTTGTCAATTGAAACAGGTTTTCTGTCAGAATGGAATTTTAGCATTCCTCTTATTGTAAGCAAATGCTGACTTTGGTCGTTTACAATTTTTGCAAATTCCTTGTAAGTATTATAGTCATCTCTATTTGCGGCATCTTGAACTTTTGAAATCGCATCAGGAGTCAAGATTCTATTTGTTCCTTCCTTCATCCAAGAATATTCTCCATCCACATAAAGTGTTTCAGCACCAAGATTTATGGAGTCAATTGCATCATCAAAGTTATTTAGCACTTCATCTTCCAATGTTTTAATTGTAAGCCCTTCGATTCTTGAAACAGTTCCTGTGAAATATTTTTTAACTAACTCAGTTGATAATCCAACAGCTTCAAAAATTTGTGCTCCTCTGTAACTGTCAACAGTTGAAATTCCCATTTTTGACATGGTTTTCAAAATTGATTTTTTCTGAGCTTTCAAATAGTTGTATTGCAAATCCTTTATTTCAGATTCATCGGCATTCAAGTAAAGTTTATTTTTTACCATATATTCAATTGAATCAAGTGCCAAGTAAGGATTAATCGCAGTTGCACCGTATCCGATCAGCAATGCAAAATGCATAATTTCTCTAGCTTCCCCAGTTTCCACTAAAATATCAATTTCATTTCTTTTTTTATTTCTAATTAAATAGTGATGAAGTCCAGCAACAGCAAGTAAAGCTGGAATTGCCACATTTTCAGTATCAGCATTTCTGTCAGATAAAATAATTGACTTTATGCCGCTATCAATCGCATCTTCAGCAAGCTTAAATATTTTATCCAATCTTTCTTCCAAGTTTTCAGTTGGCTTGAAAGTAATATCTAAAATAGCAGGTTTTTTACCATCTCTTTCATAATTTTTCAAAAATTCCATAGTCTTGTTGTCCATAATTGGTGAATCCAAAACTACAGTTTTTCCAGCTTCAGGAACTTCTTCTAAAATATTTGCTTTTCTGTAAAGCTGTGTTCTAAGCGACATAACAAAATTTTCTCTAATTGGGTCAATTGGAGGATTTGTTACTTGTGCAAACAATTGTTTAAAGTAGCTGTAAAGCAATTTTGGCTTTTTGGAAAAAATAGAAAGTGCTGCGTCATTTCCCATTGAACCAAGTGGTTCTTGCCCAGTTATAGCCATTCTTGAAATCAAGATGTGCAAATCTTCCCTTGAATAGCTAAATAATCTTAATTTGTTGTAAATGTCATCTAAATCGCTATTTCTGTTATAATCAAAATTAGCTTCCTTCATCAAGTCATTTACATTTTTCTTATCTTTAATCAACTTTTTAAAATCTGTTCCATTTAAAACTTTTTCATTAACTTCGTCATCGTTATACAATTTTTTCTCTTCCAGATCAATTACAAAAACTTTTCCAGGTTTCACTCTCCCACTTTGGACAATATTTTCAGGTTTAATTGGTAAAGTTCCAACTTCAGAACCAACTAACATCTGATTGTCATCAGTTAAGATATATCTAAGCGGTCTAAGCCCGTTTCTATCAAGTTTTGCAACCAAATATCTGGAATCAGTCATAATCATGGCCGCAGGTCCGTCCCAAGGTTCCATTAATCCTGAATAATAGTCATAAAATGCTTTTAAATCTTCAGATTTAGTATGATCCTTCTCCCAAGCCGCAGGAACTAAAATTGAAATTGCTTCCATCAAAGTTTTTCCAGAAAATACAAGAAGTTCAATAACGGCATCAAGATTAGCTGAATCCGACCATTCTTCATCATTTACAGGAAATAATTCTTTTATATCTTCATAGTTAGGCGAAGATAGTGCAATTTCTCTGGCTTTCATCCAGTTTACATTTCCTTTTACCGTATTAATTTCTCCATTGTGTGCCAGAAATCTGAACGGATGTGCAAGTTTCCATGCTGGAAAAGTGTTTGTACTGAATCTTTGGTGAACTAGGCAATAAGAACTTACAAGCTTGTCTGATTGCAAGTCAATATAGAAGTTCTCAATTTGGTCAGGTTTAACTAGACCTTTATAAATTATTGATTTTGAAGATAATTTTGTTATGTAAAATTTATCTTCAGTGTCGCAGTTTGCTTTTTTTACAGCATTTTCAATTTTTCTTCTCAAAATATAAAGATTTTTTTCAAAATCTTCTTTTGATGAATTTACTCTTTTTATGAAAAGTTGCCAGACAGATGGCATTGTAGATTGCGCTTGAACTCCAACGGCATCTTTTTTTATAGGAACTTCTCTCCAAGTTAGGATTTCATCTTTTGAGTTTTTCACAGTTTCTTCGATAATTGCCTTTATTTTTTCAAATTCTTCTTTTACAGTTGGGAAAAATATGTTTCCAACCCCATAATCTCCAAATTCAGGAAGATTAGGAATAATTTCAGCAAAAAATTCGTGCGGCACTTCAAATAAAAGTCCAGCTCCATCTCCAGTATCTGAGTCATATCCTTCCGCTCCACGATGTTCTAATCCAGCTAAAATTCTTATTCCGTCTTTTACGATTTGATTAGTTTTCTTGTTGTCAATGTTTGCGATAAATCCCATACCGCAGTTGTCTTTTTCAAAATACGGCTCATAAAGTGAATTTTTAGAAAGCTCATATTTTTGTGATTTTACATTTTGAATGTTATTATCCAAAGTCTGTACCTCCAATGTTTTAGATGTTCTCATAAAATATTTTCAAATAAAATATCTTACCCTAATATATGAACCAATTATACATTTCACATAATTATTTTGCAAACATAAAAAAAGATTTGTAAACCAAAGTATTTATTTATAAAAAATGTATATAAATATGGTAAATACTAAACTTAAAAAGACTTTTCTTTATAAAATACTATCAAAATTTTCATTTGACTTATAATTTTACACATTGTATAATAAGCTTATGAATAGTTTTGAAAGAGTTTTAGAAAAGTGTATTTTACACATCTTAATTATTTTTACACATTTTCAATCTTACAAAAAATGAAAATCTTAGAAATTTAGGAAAGAGGTAAATTTATGGAAAATGCTATGAAAAGTTTTGGAGAGAATGTCTTTAGGGACAGCAATCTTAAAAAAAGAGTTTCTAAAGAAGTTTTCAAAGAATTTAAAGCATCACAACTTGGTAAAACAGAATTATCGAAGGAAACTGCAGAAGTAATTGCAAATGCTATAAAAGACTGGGCAACTAAAAGAGGAGCAACTCACTACTGTCACTGGTTTCAGCCACTAACAGACTTGACAGCTGAAAAACACGACTCATTTTTGGAACCAACAGAAAGTGAAGAATTAATTTACAAATTTTCAGGAAGCAATTTGATAAAAGGTGAGCCTGATGCTTCATCATTTCCAAATGGAGGACTTCGTAGCACATTTGAAGCAAGAGGGTACACAATTTGGGATACAAGTTCATATCCATTCATAAGAGAAAATAAAAATGGAGTTACATTATACATTCCAACTGCATTTATTTCATTTACAGGTGAAGCTCTGGATAAGAAAGTTCCTTTGCTAAGAACAATGAAATATATAAGCGAACAATCACTAAGAGTATTAAGAGCATTGGGAAATACAACTTCAAAACATGTATTTAACACACTTGGAGTTGAACAGGAATATTTCTTAGTTAAAAAAGAAATGTTTGAAGCAAGAGACGATTTACTTCTTACTGGAAGAACATTATTTGGAGCACCAGCACCTAAAGGTCAGGAATTAAGCGACCACTACTTTGGAAAAATTAAAGATAAAGTTATAAACTTTATGAGTGATGTCGATGTAGAACTTTGGAAATTAGGAATTCCATCAAAAACTAGACATAATGAGGTTGCACCAAACCAATTTGAAGTTGCACCATTATTTTCAGTTGCAAACTTGGCTTCAGACCAAAACCAGATTATAATGGAAACAATTGAAAAAACTGCATTAAAACACGATTTGGTGGCATTACTTCACGAAAAACCCTTTGACGGCGTAAACGGTTCAGGAAAGCATAACAACTGGTCGCTTGGTACTGATGATGGGGAAAACCTGTTTAGTCCTGGAAAAGAGCCTAAAACAAATAAAAAATTTTTAATTTTTGTATCTGCTGTAATTGAAGCTGTGGATAGATATTATCCAATGTTAAGATACTCAACTGCAACTGCTACAAATGACCACAGATTAGGAGGACACGAAGCACCTCCAGCAATTATTTCAATCTTCCTAGGTGAAGAATTGACAACAATTTTAGACAACATCGCCAACAAAAAAGATGCACCTGTGTCAGAAGCTTCAGAAGTAAACTTATCAGTTGATGTGCTGCCAACATTCAGCATGGACGCAGGAGACAGAAACAGAACTTCACCTTTTGCCTTCACAGGAAATAAATTTGAATTTAGAATGCCAGGTTCAAGCTCAACTCCAGCAACAACAGCGGCAGTAATAAATGCAGCAGTTGGAAAAGTATTGTCAGAGTATGCTGATAAACTTGAAAAAGCGACAGAAAAAACTTTGCCAAAGGTAATAAACGAAATCATCGCAAATGCCTACAAAAAACACCACAGAATTATTTTCAATGGTAATGGATACAGTGAAGAATGGGTTAAAGAAGCAAAAAGAAGAGGGCTTACAAACGAAGTTTCGGCAAATACAGCACTTAGAAAAATGCTTGATCCTGAAATTTTAGAATTAGTAAATGAAATAGGAATGTTATCAGAACAAGAATCAGCGGCAAGATACAATGCCTATGCTGAAAGATATGTAAAACAGCTTAGCATTGAATCAAGAACATTAATTGATATCGTAAACAAAAACATTTTACCATCAGCATTAAAATTTGCAAATTTATTGGCAGACCATATTGAAAAAAATTCAAAATATGGAAAAGCCTTTATAAAAGAGCAGGAAGAATTGTTAAAAGATGTTTTATCAAATGTAACAGCATTAAGAAAAGAAACAAAATCACTTGAAAAAGAAATTGCAAGAGTTTCAAACGAGGAAGATCTTTCTAAACAAACTGATTTAGCAAAAGAAAAATTAATATCAGGACTTGAAGCATTGAGAGTTCCTTGTGATAATTTGGAAAAAGTTATTGAGAAAGACTTATGGAAATTCCCAACATATACTGATTTATTATTTAAATTATAATAAAACAATGGCAGGGATAATTTTCCTTGCTTAAATAATTTAAAAAGTAAAGACAATTTAAAAATAAAAGACTATTTCAATATGAGATAGTCTTTTTTATTTCCTTATCCATCAAAAAAGAACAGCAAAACCTAAGTTCTACTGTCCTTAATTTTATTCAAGCTTTTAACCCAATATTTGAATGTGTAAAATCTTGTTTATCCTGAATTTTTTTTAATTCATACAATCTTTCACATTAGTAAATAGCTCTGAATCCTATTCCACCTCTAACATTGTTACCTTTAGTGTCATATCCTCCATTTACTGTTACTCCAAATCTTGTGTTATCTACTCCGATATTCAAGTCAAATTTACCGCTTCCTCGTCTATCTTCTTTTTCACCTCTTATTCCGAACCAGTCGGCATTTGTATATCTTACTCTTCCTTCATTATTTACGTTTCCTACTTTTCCTAGTTCGTCTGTATAAGCGGCTGTAAGTCCAACTGACAAGTTTGTTCTTACTGCTAATGGCTGTACGTATTTAAATTCAAGTCCAACTTCTGGTTTAACTGAGAAATAGTCATTTCCTTTTACTTCTAATCTCATTTCTCCAGAATCTTCCTTAATTTTATTAAATCTTCCATATTCCATCTTTAGTGCTCCATAAGGTCTTAAGTGTGTTCTTTCACTCATTCTTATATCATATCCTAAATCTGTCTTAAGTGCTGCACCGTATGAATGATAATTTGATTTTGCTTGGAATATGTCGTCTACAACTAGATATTTACGTTTCATATTATTGACACCTGCAAATATATCTCCACCAATTGTCCATTGTAATGATCCATTATAATCTTTCTTAGGTGACATTGTTTTAAAGATTCCTGCTTTAATTTGAGTTTGTTCTTCTCTTGAATGTCCAATATCTTTAAATTTAAATCTATTTGTTACAGCTCCAGCATACCATCCTTGAGAGTTACCCATCTTAATTTTTTCGTCTTCATGAACATAAGCTACACCGTAAGCATTGCTTGTATAGTCAATGATTCCTGCTGTGTCAGTATTGTATTCATCTCTTGCACCAAATATTTTAATCTTATTATTTTGTTTAGATGGATTTCTCCAGTTGTCTTTTAAATATCTGAACTCTTTATCCAAAATATTTCCAGTTGCATTTATTCTCATTTGGGTATTTCCATATTGATGTCCCATCATTTCATCGAATGCTTGATATAACAATACTTCCTCGTTGTTTCCAATTCCATTCAATTTGCTGAATATCTGTCTTTCCCTAGTTCCTAAAGCTTCTACTCCGTATCTTTGTTCCAATCCATCTGCAAAGTTATACGTATCTAAACTGTTTATAGGAGTGCTTTCTCTTCCAGCCCATTCTGTATATGGCACTTTTGCCATATATAGGCTTGTTATTGAACCGTCATTTGGATCTAGTGTTGGAGTTGCAATCCATCCTATTGATCCTGAATATACGTTCCATTTGATGTTCGGATTGCTCAGCATTGCTGTCTTGTATGGATTTATTATGTTAGGATCGTTTACTAATATATATTTACTATTTGTTGATTCAGCCGCTTCATTACCAATAATCAAGTCTGCTTCACTTGTCAAGTTTTGTAATCCATCTATTGATTTTGTGTAGTCAACTCCTGAGGTATTTACATACAGTCCGATGCTTGAAGCTGACACTGATATTGGATTTCTTCCTGTTGTGTTTACTACTACTGGTGTTTGTGGAACTCCATTCGCTGTAATTGTAGCTGTTTGTGCTCCTGCTGGTGCGTTGATTGCTACTCCACCTACTCCTTTTCCTGTTTCAGGTACTGTAAATTTATATATCATATTTCCATCTACATCATTATTATTTGTTTTAGAAACACCGTTTACTGTGATTGTTCCGTAGTTTGCTACCGTTCCACCTTTCAAGTAAACACCCACACCATTTTTAGCATTTATGTTGATTGTTGCACCTTTACTATTTATCAATTTAGAATCTTTTCCAAGATACACTCCTACTGTATTTGTGTAAGTTCCTGAACCAGTCGTAATTGATTTATTATTAATTGCTGTCGCTCCATTATCAGCGTAAATACCTGTTGTGTTGCTTGCATTCAATACAATATTTCCATCATTTGTTGCTGTACTTCCTGCTCCACTTGCATACATACCTATACTGTGTTTTCCATTTACATTAATTGTTCCTTTATTTACAATGTTTCCTGTATCAGTTGTAGAATATCCTGCACCCATACCTATTGAATAAAGGCTGTTTGCAACATCAGATGCCCCTACAGTAATTGTTGCATTATTTGTCGCAGTTCCACCTTTAATACTGTAGATTGCCACACTTCCTTTTCCACTTGACAAGTCAATGTTTCCATTATTTGTTACTGTTCCTGCTGAATAAATTCCATAGTTTTGTTCTCCGGTAGAAGTTATTTTTGTAGAGTTTGTCACAGTTCCTGCCGTATCATTTGAGTATAGGTACACGTTGTTATTTCCAAGCCCAACATTTGAGATGCTCGAAGTTATTGTATTTCCTTTTCCAACGTTTACAAATCCAAATGAATTATTTCCAATATTGAATGCTGTTCCACTGTTTGTAACAGTTTGTCCGCTTCCCACTGTGTAAACTCCAACTGCCTCATCCGTTCCAGTTGTAATTGTTCCTCCTGTCAAATTTACGTTTCCGCTTTGAGAGTAAATTCCAACTGCAGCATTTCCTATCTTCAGGTCTCCTGAATTTTCTACATTGTGTCCATATACTCCAATCGTATTTTTTCCAGACTCTATTTTTCCTGTATTTTGCAATGTTACACTATTATGATCTGTGTAAAGCCCGACATTAGGACTTGTAATTGATGCTGAATCTCCCAATGTAATTGTTCCGCTGTTTTTAGCTGTATATCCTGGTGTTCCTGTTGCATAAATTGCTGTATTTCTATCACCTGTCATTGTGATTTTTCCTGCATTTTCAAGCACTATTCCTGAACCAAGTCCCGCATCTGGTTTGTAGGAAATCGCAACTGAATCATTTCCTGTTGTTTCTATAGTTCCTGTATTTTTTATTGTCTGTGTCTTAGTTCCTTCTGAATAAAGTCCAGTCGAATTTGAACCAATTGTAATCTTACCTGCATTTTCAATCAATGAATCATCAATACCATAAATAGCAGTTGATTTGTCACCAATTGTCATAACTCCTGTTGCTTTATTATACAATTCTCCAAACTTAGCATACATTCCTGTAGAACCTGTACCACTCAAGCTAATTGTCCCTTCATTTGATAAAACAACATCATTTCTATGATATAAAACCTTATCATTTTCTTGTGCCATTGCAACTTGATCAGCTTTTGTTCCTGTTATTGTTTTAGTATTTGCATTTGTTATTGATGAATTTGAAATTTCAAGCTGATTATATGCATCGTTAGCATCATCCAAGTTTACATCCTGATTAATTGTCAGTTTACTTAAATACAGCATAAATGTCTTATAGTCAGTTCCATTTATATGTGCACCCGTAGCAGTTGAAACTGTATTTCCAGTCGTATCAGACAGATTCATCTTGACATTTTGTGCAATGAACAGTCTTGAACCGCTGTTCATATTCAATGTCAGGTTACCTAAAGTTGTACTTGTACCATTTCCAAAGTTACTCTTTGCCCAGTTTTCAATCTGAGATTTTCCAAAGTCTCCACCATTTCCTACATAAAGAAAAGCATTACCTCTCTCGTTAGGTGTAGTTCCACCTTCAATAGTTGCCGTCATAGTTCCATTTATTAAAACTTTTCCTTGGTTTGCATTATCTGATCCTGTATAGAACAGCAGTGACTTTTGTCCTGTAGTTGCAGTTCCTGTTCCTGTCAATGTCAATGTAGAACCTTTTTCAGCATCATAGTTTACTGCTCCTTCGTAGGCTTTTACTGTGTGATTGTTAACATCTAATTTAGCATTTTCACCAGTATACAGTCCAACTGATTCTTGTCCTTTTACATTAATATCAGCATTAATCTTGTGAGTTCCATCACTTACAAGTTTTGAATCTTTACTTACAATAATACCATAAGAACCTTGTTTCTTCTTATTAGCACCTTCCATATATTCATAAACTCCAGCAGATGTTGATGTTCCATTATTTACAGTTACTGTACCATCATTTTCTACTGTTACTTCAGCCTTACCAGTATCATTATCTCCGACAATTATTCCCGAAACTCCATTTCCTGTAACTGATACATTTCCACCATATTTTAAAGAAGCCGGAGTTCCAGTTGATGAACCATTAATCAATATACCTGTTGATCTATCTCCTGATACAGTTATATTACTATTTGATCCTAAAGTACCTTTTGGATTATATATAGTTCCTGATAATTCATACTTATTCAAAAATACTCCGATATTTTTTGTAACTCCACTTCCAGTTACTGTTATTGTTCCATCATTATTAAGTACTCCACCTAAAGTAGACATTCCAATAGAATTTTTTACATCACTAGCAGTTATTATCTTACCACCTGTTCTATTTGTAGCTGTAGATAATCTTGCCAATTGTCCAATTGCAAACTTCCCTTTTAAGCTAATTTCACCAGTAGTATCATTTATTACTTCAGCATTTGAACCAACTGCAGTGCTTCCTCCATGCCCAGTTCCATAATCAGCTCTCATTGCTACGTTCATAGGTTGATCTGTATCAACTTCATCTATATCTGAATCTATTTGAATTTTATTTTTATTTGTCATATCTGAATCTATATTAACAAACATTCCTAACGAATTTTGTACATTTTCAAGTTTAATAATACCTGTTGACTCATTTATAGCTTTTCCTCTAGCCATACTTACATGATTTAGAACACTTGTATCTTCCATAAGAGCCATTGCTGCTGAATTATCTGCCTTATCATTACCATCAGGGTTTTTTCTAAGTTCTATAGTTCCTGCATTTATCATCGAAGGTCTGTCATTAGAGCTTTTTTTCGCAGCAAATTTCATCCCGTAACTTTCTTTACCACTCATACTGATTGTTCCATTTGAATCATTTTTCATAATAACATAACTTTGATCATTTGGAATATAGGTATACATCCCTATTGAACGTTCTCCACGAAAGTCAATTTTTCCAGCATTTTCTAATATTTGATTTTTTTGATCATAGCCTTCTGCATTTTCATACACTTGTGCTATTCCCACTTTATATCCTACATAACCATCATCACTTCTTTTTACATGATAAACACTGCTAGCAGGTCCATAAATAGTTTTATATTTTCCAGCTCCTGCTCCTGTTGTGTCATAAGGCATATCTTGTATATATTTCTCTTCTCTCTCTTTAATATCAGTAATTGTTCCTTCATTTTTTAGTGTAACTCCATTTTGTTGTGATACCAAACCTAAGGTTAAGATTCCTCCTAAATTTAATGTTTTACCATTTGGGAAAACACGATTACCAGAAGATAGATTATCTATTTCCCAAAATCTTGAACCACCTATAAAGAAATATTGCTTATTCTTATTTAAAGTAGGTGTGATATCTTGTGGATCTGAAATTGGATCATCAAATTCATTTCCAAAATTATATGAGTTAAAATAATATGTATTTCCCCCAGGAGTAGTATTTCCAGCCACTAAAGTTCCTTGAGGACTATTTATATCACTAGTTGTTTCTTCTGCATACATTTTAAAAGCATAAGACTGTTCAGCAGGAGTATGACTACCATCTCTCCAAGTATAATGCAACCAAGCAGTTGTATTTTGATTACTTAGTGCGTTTGGTAAAAAACCATTTTTAGTTCTTTGTCTTGGAGTAATACCTCCCCCATTTCTCCAATCATAACTATTACAGTTACTATTACAATCTGCCCCTAATATTACTGCAAATGTTGGTGGATTTGGAGTAAATGGATCTTTTGGAATACTAATAACTGGTTTTGGCGGAGTAAAGCTAATTGCCTCTGGCAATGTAGGTGTAACCGCCGTCTTATCTGCTATTCTTATTGCTGATTTATTTATGCTTCTTGGACGTATCCCTGCATTCACTTCAAATGGTACGATTGGCTCCTTAACAGGTTTGAAACTTGCTACACCGTATCCAGCTGCTGAACCTGAGGCAGAGTTTGGTTTTCTATTTCTGCTTAATAATCCGTATTTGTCACTATCTGGCGAAACTGTTCTTTCATAAACATCCGAACTTCTTTGGAATACTCCTTCATATGGGTATTTTTCTTTTTTATCTCCTCTACCTTTATAAGTTCCATGCCAGTCGTTGTAGAAATAATTCATACCAAATTGCCAGCTGCTCCAAGGTGCTTTTACAACATGATCTCCTTGTTCCATTAATTTGACAAGTTCTAGATTTGTATCTTTTAATAATTTTTCATTTTCACGTCTTGTTTCTTTGACCTTTTGATGTAACCCCTTTATTGAAGATGAAATCTCTTGTTTCTGAGCTTCTATGCTTTTGCTTGTAGTAGTTGTTGCAGGAAACAGATTAGTTGTGATTGATACCATTCCAGTCATTAAAAATATAATTAATGCAGAATCTGTATACTTGAAATCTTTCGTTCTTTTTGCAAATGCTCTTAAATCTTTTGAAATCTTTCTAAGATTATTTGTCATTTTGACTCTCACTCCTTACTTAAAAATTAAAAATTTTTGCAACAAAAAAATATTTTCATATTTAACAAATTAAAATTTCAAATGATGATAGTTAATGATTTGATTTAATTTTAAAATTATATAAGCTTTTTGTTAAATATATATTATTATGTTTTTGAAACTTTTATCTTAACAATTTCTAAACTTCTACATTAAAATTACATAAAGCTTAACGGGAAATTGGGTAGTAATTAGAATTTTATACCAAATTAATAAAATATTCTAAAGTTCAAAATTTGGCTTTTTTGTAGTAATTTTTTTGGTGTTAAGCCTCGTAAAAGCTAAATAAGTTATGTTTTTAAATTAGATTTTTTTATAATCTTAAATATAATTTTCTATAAATTTAAATTTATCTAAATTATAAATTTATACTTATTTTAATTGATTCCAAATAAAAGTTTTGAAAACTCGTTGCTCTTTATTTTACCAAATTTAACAAAAAAATACAATAGTTTTCCAAAAAAACTTTCCCAGCAAAGAATAAAAAACTAGTATCTTTAAATAATTAAAATATCTTTTAATCAAATTTAATCATTAAGATAGATACTTAAAAATCAGATTTGATTTTTTTAACAAAGCTATCTAATTAATCATTAAAGAATTTTATTATTATTTTTTAAATAGGGCTTACATTGGATAATAATATAATTTCACATAAAAAAAACTGAGAAAAAAATCCCAGTTTTACAATTATTTTTTTATTCTTTATTTTAACAAAGTGTTTCTTCCACTTTCTTACTTAACTCTTCCACATATTTATCCACAATTTCCTGACTTTCAGCTTCAACCATTACTCTTATTAATGATTCTGTTCCAGAAGCTCTCACAAGGATTCTTCCTTTTCCAGCGATTTCCTTTTCTTTTGCCTTGATAAAGTCAATTAAGTCCTTATTTGATTCCCAAGTAGCTTTTTTTTCTTTTGCAACTGTAATATTCTTAGAATTTTGTGGCCATAATTTAATATCTTTTACAAGTTCATGTAAAGTTCTTCCACTTTCTAAAATAGCTGCAACTAGCTGAATTGACGATAATACCCCATCTCCAGTTGTATTGTAGTCAAGCATTAAGATATGCCCAGATTGCTCTCCACCAATGTTTAATCCATATTCCTTCATTTTTTCAAGAACATATCTGTCTCCAACATTTGCACGAATTAATCCGATTCCCTTTTCATCCAGATATTTTTCAAATCCCATATTACTTAGAACTGTAGTTACAACTTTATTATCATTCAAAAGTCCTCTGCTTTGCATATATTCTGCAATAATTGCAATAATCAGATCTCCGTTTATAATTGCTCCTGTATTGTCAACGGCGATTAATCTGTCGGCATCTCCATCGTAGGCAAGTCCCAAATCAGCCTTGTAAACTTTGACTACTTCTTGAAGTAGTTCTGGATGTGTAGATCCGCAGTTTACATTGATATTTTTTCCATTTGGAATATTATTAATTACAATAACATCTGCACCTAGATTTTGAAATACTTTTGAAGCCACTCTATATGCCGCACCATTTGCAGTGTCAATTACGATTCTTAATTTTGAAAAATTAGTATTCTTAACTGTAGAAGTCAAGTAATCCAAATAGATTTTCATATCATCTTCCACATATTTAAATGTACCAAGGTCATCTCCTGCAACTTGATGCTTTTGAAGAAGTTCATCCTTTTTCCCCATTAATTCTTCCAGTTTTTCCTCAACTGCGTCAGGCAATTTATAACCATTTTGACTAAATATTTTTATTCCATTATCCTTTACAGGATTATGTGAAGCTGAAATCATAATTCCCGCATCAGCCTTTAATTTTCTAGTCAAGTAGCAAACTCCAGGTGTAGGCAGTACCCCAACAAAGTCAATATTTACACCCATAGAATTTAATCCTGCTGTAAGTGCCGAACGAATCATATATCCTGAAATTCTTGTATCTGTCCCAAGAATAACCTTTGGTTTCCCAGCTTTTTTTCTATGTTTTTTTAAATAATATCCAAGAGCAAGTCCCAAACTTGTAACCAAATCAATTGTCAAGTCCTTATTAGCTTCCCCTCTCATTCCATCAGTTCCAAAATATTTTCTAGCCATTATTTTCCCTTTCTATTTCTTAGTTTCTCATTTTTATTTTCACATTCAAATAATACATTTATTAACTTTTATTTGATAAAACTTGATACTAAACAAATAAATTATAATTTTATTTTTTCTTGTTTTTCTTTTTTAAAAATCCAAAAATATTTTTTTTCTTTTCAGTTTTTTCTTTATTTGTATTTTTATTAATTTCTTCCTGTGAACTTATAACGCTATCTCCAATAGGTAAAACAATTGAAATTTCTGTTCCTTCATTCATTTTAGAATCAATTTCAATTTTTCCATTGTGAATTTCCACAATCCGTTTAACTATCGCAAGTCCAAGTCCAGTTCCACCTGTTGCCTTCGTTCTCGACAAATCCACCCTATAAAATCTGTCAAAAATTCTCTTTGCATCCTCATCTGAAATTCCAACACCTTCATCTCGAATTGAAATTCGCCCAAATCCATTTTTTATAAAGGATTTTATATAAATATTTGTATTTGGCTCTGAATATTTTGTAGCATTTTCAATTAATGCTCTAATTGCCTGCTGCAGTAATGTTTCGTCACCCTTAATTTTATAGTCTTCTCCCATTTCCAGATGGAATTTATGAGTTTTTGTAGAAACTACTGTATCAGAATGAATTTGACGAACCATTTCATTTGCATCAATTTCTGTAAATTTCGTATTAATTTTTGTAATTTCACCCTTAGCCAAAAATAGTAATTTTTGTATTAAATTACGCATATTGTCAGTTTCGCTAATTATCGAATCAATTGATTCTACAAATATATCAATATCTGTAGTTCCACGCTTACGTATAATTTCCGCATAACCTTTTATTATAGCAAGCGGTGTCCGCAATTCATGTGAAGCATCCGACACAAATTTTTTCTGATTTTCAAATGATGTTTCCAATCTATCCAGCATTTCATTTATAATTAGCGTCAAATCCTGTAATTCATCTTCTTCTTTTGGTATTTCTATTCTTTTGCTCAAGTCATCTGTTGAAATACTTTTCGCTGTTTTTATTACATTGTTAATCGGTTTTAAAATTCTTCGGCTCATTATTTTTGAAACAATAATTGTTATAACAACTCCGATTATTGTAAACAAAATAACAAGGTATTCCAATCTTTTATAAATTTTATTTTCATTCGTAACATTTTTCAGAGTATAAATATTGAATTTATAATTTTTTATTTCACGGCTTACTTTGAATACAAAATATTTATTTTTTTCAATATTTATTAATTTTCCGTCTGAAACATTACTTTTCAGATTAAAGCTTTCAAGCAATTCAACCATTTTTTCATTAGTCATTGAAGCTTCTTCTGTATCTGTATCTCCAATTGTATTAATTGGAATTACCGAATCCTTATTTTGTTTTATTTCTAAAACATACAGATAATTATCCTCTCCTGGATTAAAAGGCTTTACGTGTATAACCTTTTTACCTTCCTGAATTTCAGGATTAAAATCGAGAGTAAGCACATTTGTCTTATCTGAAAAAACTCCAACCTTATCTAAAAAACTGTTTATTTCTTCCAGTTTTTCTTCAGCTGAATTTTCAAGCACCTTATTTGACTGTCTTTGCAACGAATAAACCAAAATAATGTTGGAAACTAATATTAATACCAAAAATAGAAGAGCGTAATTTGCTGAAATACGATCTTCTAATTTCAAATTTTTCATTTTTTACTCCTTATTTAAAAATAAATCCAATTCCTCTTACAGTTTGAATAAATCTTCTTTCATAAGGCTTATCAATTTTATCTCTTAAATATTTAATATACAAGTCAAGAATATTATCATTTCCAATATAATCAAATCCCCAAACTTCTTCTAAAATTTTATCTCTCGATAAAACAATTCCTTTATTCAAAACTAAAAAGTCAAGCAATTCAAATTCTCTTTTTGAAAGTTGAATAAGATCTTTTCCATAATTTCTAAATACTTCATAAGTAGAATAGTTAATTGTTAAATCTTCAAATTCAAATATTCCCTTATGAACAACAGATTTTTTAGTTCTTCTAAGAAGAGCTTTTATTCTAGCAAGCAATTCTTCATTTGAAAATGGTTTTGTCATATAGTCATCTGCTCCATAATCAAATCCAACTACCTTATCACTAATTTCATCTTTAGCAGTAAGCATAATAATAGGCACTTGCGAAGTTTCCCTTATTCTCTTACAAACTTCCATTCCACTCATTTTAGGAAGCATTACATCTAGAAGAATGATGTCATACGAACCATATTTAGCCATATTTAGCCCTTCTTTACCATCGTATGCAAAAAACACATCAAATCCTTCAAATTTTAATTCAATTTCAAGTAATCTTGAAATTTTAGGATCATCTTCAATTACTAATATTTTTTCTCTCATAGTTATCTCCACTTCTATTCTAATATTTTTTACTTTTTTACTTTATAAACTATTATTTTTTAAAATTTTCAATATCTATTCAGTAATTTTCCAAATAAATTAATTTTAAAATTTTGACATAAAGTAAAGGTCAATAACCTTACAAGTTATTATAACTCATTTTTTTTAATTTGTATAGTATTTTATCTTTTTTTTTCAACAATTCTCAATAAATAAAAGATTTATTTAAAATTAAAAAGCAATACTTTTTATTCATATTGCTTTTTTTACGTTAAAATTATAATTAATTTTTTGTTTAATATAATTAAAATTCTGACGTATCCATATCGCTATCTGATTGCCCTTCAGGAAGTTTTATTCTAATGAGATCCATTGGACCCATTTCCACGTCTGTTTCAATAATAGCGATTGTATTTGGATTTACATACTCTTGATACTCATCATTTTTTGTATTTAAAAAGTTTTCCACTTTAAATTTAACAGCATCTCCAATTGGACGAACCAATTCCAAAGTTTCAGTCGCAAAAACTTTATTTCTTATTTGAATCTTGTATTTATTCGTATCAACTTTTTCTAGCACATTTGCAACAAGTCTATAAGTTTGGCTATAAGAAAGTCCAGTTTCATAATTTTGATCCTTTTCAGAAGTAGGCCCCAAATAAAATCCATTTGAATATTGTCTATGACTGATAGTTTTAAGTTCAGCCAGCCAATCAGGGTCATATTTATAATTACCAGAATAATAATTGTCTAGTGCCCTTTTATACTGTTTTACAACTGTCGAATTATAATAAATACTCTTCATTCTTCCTTCAATTTTTAACGAATCTACTCCAGTTTCAATTATCTTATCAATAAACTCTATCGAACACAAGTCCTTAGCATTAAACATATATGTTCCTTCTTCATTTTCCACAATATCATGAGCCCCAGTTTCCTCATGCCCTTCAGCAATAACCTTATAATTCCAACGGCAATCCTGTGCACAAATCCCACGATTTGCATCACGATTTGTAAAATAATTGCTTAGCAAACATCTTCCAGAATAAGCCATACACATTGCCCCATGAATAAATACTTCTATTTCCACATCAGGTACTTTTTCTCGAATAGTCTTAATTTCTTTAAGTGACATTTCTCTAGCCAAAATAACCCTTTTTGCCCCTAAATCCTTCCAAGTTTTTACACTCATCCAGTTTGTATTATTTGCCTGCGTACTTACATGAATTTTCATATTTGGAGCATGTTCCCTAACCATCTGGAAAACTCCCAAATCAGCTACGATTACCGCATCCACACCAAATTCATCCAATTTCTTTATAAATCTCGGCATATACTCAATTTCTGCATTATGTGCAAAGATATTCAAAGTTACATATATTTTTTTCCCTAAACTATGAACATAATCCACAGCTTCCTTTAATTCCTTATTTTTAAAATTTGAAGACATCCCTCTTAAATTAAATGCACTTCCTCCAACAAAACATGCATCAGCTCCAAAATGAAATGCAGTTTTTAACTTTTCCATATTTCCAGCTGGTGCTAACAATTCTACTCTTTTTTTTGTTTCCATTCTCTAATTTTTTCTCCTTAATTCTTTTCTTTATTTTTTTTATTTTATTCTGCAGGTGGTGCAAATTTATCATCCACAACATTTACAAACTGCTGATAATTTGGAAAAAATCCTAGTTCTATCGTTCCAGTTGGTCCACTTCTATGCTTTCCAATTATCAGTTCAACCTTTTCCATTCCCTGTTTTTCCTCATTTTCTGGCAAATTCTGCGGTTTTTTAACATATTTTTCTGGAATATCCACATTATTTACCTCTGTCGCAGTATCCTTATTATAATACTTTTCACGGTATAAAAACATTACCATATCCGCATCCTGTTCAATCGCACCCGATTCCCGCAAATCTGATAAAATTGGTCTTTTGTCAACCCTTTGCTCTACTCCACGAGATAATTGTGAAAGTGTTACAATTGGTATATTTAGCTCCTTTGCAAGTATTTTTAACGAACGTGAAATTTCAGATATTTCCTGCTCACGACTTTTTCTTGAATTTGCCGAAGGGCTTATTAGCTGCAAATAGTCAATTAGCATAAAATCCAGTTTCCCTTCAGCCTTTAACCGCCTTGCATTAGCCTTTATTTCCAGCATCGTCACACTTGCAGAATCTGAAATATAAATTGGCATCTCAGAAAGCCTCCCAAGCCCATTTCCCAAAGCTACAAGCTCTTCTGCAGTCAGTGTTCCATCCTTTATCCCCTTTAACCTAATTTTTGATTCACTTGCCACAAGCCTGTCAAACAATTGTTCATTTCCCATTTCCAAACTGTATATAAGCACTCCTTTACCTTGCTTTGCAACATTTATTGCAAGATTTAATGCAAATGCAGTTTTTCCCATCGCAGGACGTGCCGCAAGAATTATCAGGTCAGAGCCGTGAAATCCGCTTGTTATGCTGTCATATCTATCAAATCCCGAAGAAATGCCAGTTATTTTACCTATAATCTTGGAGCCATCATCCAGATGCTTTACCTTAGATTGAACTAATTCAGACAATTTCACAATTTCTTTTTTTTGTTTAGATTCTGCAATTTTGAAAATCATACTTTCTGATTTATCAAGCATTGCATCTGTTTCCTCATATCCACGTGTCGCCATTCTTACAATTTTTTCTCCAATGGCTATTAATTGACGCTGAACAGACTTATCCTTTATAATCTGGGCATAATTCGTAGCATTTGCAGCAGTTGGAACAACTTCAGTCAAATCATAAATAACATCCTCATTTCCAACTTCATCCATCAATTCCTTTTTTTTCAAAGCCTCAATTATCAAAAGCACATCAATTATTTTCCCAGAATTATAGGCATTAGTCATTTCAGAAAAAATTATTTTATAATTATTTTTATAAAAATCTTCAGCTGTTACAATATCGACAACATCTCCCATAACATTGGGATTTATAAAGATAGACCCCAGAAGTGCCTCTTCAGCCTCTATGCTATACGGTTCACTATTTTTCACATCTTCATCGTATAACCCCATTTTTTAATTTTCTCACTTTCTAATCTCAAATTTTATAATAAAAACTTTTTGTTAAATAATTTATTAGTCATTTTTTAAAGTTTAAAAACGCTAATAAATACAATATTTTAAATTTTTATTTTTTTACCATTTTCAGGCAAGGGGCCTTGACCTCCTGCTACTATAAATATATTATTATTCAATTTTACAACTTTTACTTTTATAATTATACAAAAATTCGTAATAAATTTACTACTCAGCCTCAACTCTAACTTTTAAATTAGCCCTTACTTCTGAATGAAGTTTCAATTCCACATTATGTACCCCAATTTCCTTTACTTTAGAATCTGCTGAAATTTTCTTTTTATCAATGTCAATATTCAATTGTTCTTTTATAGCTTGCACAATTTCCTTAGCACCAATTGAACCAAACACCTTGTTATTTTCCCCAGCCTTCACCTTTAGCACAATTTCCTTTGAAGCTAGAGTTTCCTTCAATTCTTTAGCATTTTTCACATCTCTATCATGATTTTTTTGAATTTTTTCATTTCTTGCCTTCAATTTATTAATATTTTCAGGTGTTGCAAGAATCGCTTTATTTTTATTTAATAAAAAGTTATTCGCATATCCGTCTTTAACTTCCACTATTTCATCTTTTTTTCCAACACCTTTTATATTTTCCTTCAAAATTACTTTGATTTTCATATTTACCATACCTTTCTTTTCTTTTTTTATTTTAACAAACCTATTGTCAATAAATTTATTTAATATTTTTATTTTTTTTCTAAAATTTCCCCATCAAAAAACTTCACCGCATCCTTCAAAAACTTATCCTCTCCATTTTGAGCATCATTATTTTCAAAAAAAGTCTTTATTTCAATATCCGAATTACAAATTTGATTAATGACTTTTTCAACTTTTACTTTCTTTTCTGGTATCATAAGCTGTTCACTATGAAATTTCTGATTACTTGGAAATCTTATAAAAAGCACCCCATCTTCCACCCTATCTGGCTTACTTTCCACCGATAATGCCCCTAGCATTACACTTTCTTCTTTTATTCCAGATAAAATTCTTCTCCACTTTTCAGAAAAAACTGAAATATCATAATTTTTTACAGATTTCTCTATCTTTTCTACTTTTTTTATTTCTCTCAATTCAGCTATTTTCGTTTCATTTGCTGAATTTACGATTTTCGGATTTTCTGAAATTTGACTCATAACCTTCTCATAAATATGATCCGACACATCTTTAA
Source organism: Leptotrichia wadei (assembly GCF_007990545.2). Classification (NCBI taxonomy): domain Bacteria; kingdom Fusobacteriati; phylum Fusobacteriota; class Fusobacteriia; order Fusobacteriales; family Leptotrichiaceae; genus Leptotrichia; species Leptotrichia wadei. The sequence continues at coordinate 660,669 of NZ_AP019829.2, read as the reverse complement.
TATAATTTTTGTCAATAGCTGTTTTATTTGAAGCAAAATTATCAGTTTCTAGAGTTTTAATTCTATTTAAATTTTTCTTCTGATTCTTATAAAGCTCATAAACAAGCACATAACCAAGTAATCTCTTATCCTCTTCATATTTAAATTCATTCAAAGTAAAAAAAATCGCACTTATTGTATCTAGCAAAAAATCCACCGATAAATCTGTCTGCTTTTTAAATTGCTCCTTCAAATAATAGGAAAAATCCTTTAAAAAGGTTTCAATCACAAGCCCATCTTCCCAAATTTTGTCAATAAAATCAACTAATTTACCTTTATCACTTTTTTTTATTAAATTTAAAAATTCCTCCAAAATAACATCAGGCACCACTCCCAAAGCCTTTTGAGTTTTTTCAAGATTAATTTCCTCATTATTAAAATTTGACACAACCTGCTCAAAAATAGAAAAACTATCCCTTGCACTTCCCTCAGACTTCCGATATATCAAATCCAGACTCGCATCATCAATCTTAATGTTTTCCTTTTCTGCCACATTCTGAAGTAATTTTTTTATATCCTTCTTATCAATTGGCAAAAAATCATATCTTTGACATCTGGAAATAACTGTATCTGGAATCTTATCAATTTCCGTTGTAGCAAGAATAAATATAACGTGTGCCGGCGGTTCTTCCAATGTTTTTAAAAGTGCATTAAATGCCTCCTTTGTAAGCATATGAACCTCGTCAATTATATATATTTTTTTTCTTCCCTTAACAGGCTGATAATTTATCTTTTCCTTCAATTCACGAATTTCATCAATCCCACGATTAGAAGCTGCATCAATTTCAATCATATCCATCGAAATCCCAGAAGAAATTTCACGACAATTTTCACATTTTCCACAAGGATTATCAGTCACATTTTCACTATTCAGACAATTTACACCTTTAGCAATAAGCCTCGCAATAGTAGTTTTCCCCACCCCCCGTGGCCCTGTAAACAAATACGCATGCGACAGCTTGTTCTCCCTAAGGGAATTTTTAATAGCCCTCAACACAAATTCCTGCCCCGCAATTTCATCAAAATTCTGCGGTCGATACTTTCTATATAACGTAATATTATCCAACATTCTCTCCCTTTTTCATAAACACATTGACTAAAATTCCTATTACCAGATATCATACTAATAAACACAAATCTGAATACATTTGATATTATAACATTTTTACTATAATTTGTGAACTGCTGCAAAATTTTTTTGTTGTACTTAATTATATTATGATACACTTATATTTAGTTTTCTCTAATTTTGAATTATTTTAAAACAAATTATTATTTTAACAAAAAATAGCAAGAAGTCGTAGGTCTTCTATAAGTGGGAGTAATTCACTAAAAACAATATAAAGACAAAAAAAATACACCTAAATAATATATCCAGATGCATTTTTATTTTATTTTGCAATTATAATCTAATCTTAAATATGCCAAACTCTATTTTAAATTTTATTATATAACAAAAATTTTATCTCTTTGTTAATGTTAACAAATAATCATAATAAATTTATTATTTAAATAGAAAAAATACAAATTAATTTAAAAATAAAAGACTCATAATTTTTTCAACATAAGGAATTCTAAATTCTTTTTCCAAAATTGATGAAACAGTTGCAACAATTTGCAATATAACCAATATAACAAAAATTACAAGATACAAAATATTTCCAACAATTATGACAAAATTTAACACCCCTGAAACAATTAACAAAACTGATATTGTCAAAGTCTGTTTCGCATACGATCTCACAAAACTATTCTTATCCTCCAAAATCAAAGCAAAAATCGGAACTATCAACCCTCCAATTATTGTAAAAAAACTCAAATTTACAAGAAAAGCAGCAGCATTAGCCCTTAAACCTGCAATTGACTTTTGTTCACTAACTCTATTATTATCCATAAACTCCTCCCGATGTATTTTTAATATTGTCAAAATTTATTTTTTTTAGTATATCATATATATATATTTATTTCAAATTTTTTATTTTTAAGGATGGAGTAAA